>CAMZEK010000006.1 GCA_947305795.1 uncultured Bacteroidales bacterium
CGCGGCAAAATTAGTCTTTTTTCCTTTACCTTTCAATTAATTAAACAACTATCTTTGCAGCATGATTATTCTTGACAACATTGTCGTCTCCGACGAATTCCTAAACGCAAAGTTCTGTTGCAGCCTGCCGCGTTGCAAAGGTTGGTGCTGTGTGGCTGGTGACGCGGGCGCACCTTTGGAAGCCGCTGAAATTGAGCAAATTGAAGACAACCTTGAAGCCATCAAACCTTACATGCGCCCTGAAGGCATTAAGGTAGTGGAAGAAAACGATGTCTACGACTACGATGAGACGGGCGAACTCGTCACGCCTTTGGTGAACGGCGAGGAATGCGCTTTTGTCTATTTCCATGAGAACGGCACCGCCCTTTGCGCCATCGAAAAGGCCTATCTTGAAGGCAAATGCGACTTCCGCAAACCCATTTCTTGCCACCTTTATCCTATTAGGCTCGTTGAAAAAGATGGCTTCACGCACATCCTTTATCACGAGTGGAGTGTATGCGTGCCTGCCAAGCGCAAGGGCGAGAAGGAAGGCATTCCGTTGTGGAAGTTCCTCAAAGAGCCGATGATACGGAAGTTTGGTGAGGACTGGTATGAGCGCTTTGCGCAGTTGGCAGTTTAAACCATCCCACGAGCAGCAAGTTTCAGCCAGTTCCAAGTGAGCAGGGCGACGAAAAGAATCCAGCAATAAACGTAGAAAAGTACCAGGTCCTTGCGGCGCAGGTGTGTCATGGCGTAGGCCGCCATCAATACAATTAAAGGTACGGCTGCCTCGTGGTAGCGCTCCGAATTGGCCGCGAACGAGAACATGATGATGGCCAAATACGACAGTTCGTATGCCCCAACCAGCGAGAAATCGCGCCACTTTTTCTGCCTGATGGCGATGAGGAGGGACAGCATGGCAAAAAAGGCGAGGAAATTCTTGACGTAAATGCTCCCGTGAATCATTTTGTTGTGGTCGGGAGCTTCCTCTACCATTGGGGCAAGAGGCAACACGAAAGCACCAGGAGCCAATAATGCGCTGTTGGCCAATTGGCTGTGTTTCATCCCTTTGGCCTCGTATTTCATCGCTTGATAGTTCAAGTCGGTGAATTTCAGCCAATAGACGATTCTCATCTCCTTGCCAATTGGGGTCAACAAAAAGACGAAAAACACAGCCACCGTTGCCGCAAGGGTGATGATTTTGCTTTTTTTGTTTGTCAAGTCGTTGGGCGACAGGATGATAAACACAAGAAAAGCGAAAATCAAGCACATGCCGATGATGGTGCGGAAACCGAAAATCAGGCCAGTGAGGAGAATTGGACAGAGGATGTTCCAGACAGTGTATTTCTTGCTTCGGATGAGGTAGTCCATGCGTTCAAGCGCGAGGATGGAGAGGAAAATCAGCTCCATTTCTTTGGTATGCAGGCCGCAAATCTGAACCAGAAGAGGCATGAATACACACATTACGGCAGCCAAACGCCCTGTGCGTTCGCCGAAAGTGCGTGTACCCAATTTGTACATCACAAGGCAGAGATACGCACTCATCAATGCCTTTAACAGTCTTGGTGTCAGGACGTTAGGTCCAAAGATGGTGTAAATGAGTGTCAGCCAAAGTGTATAGCCTTGATCGGAGAAGCCCATCGTGGAGGCGTGTAGGTATTGGAAAACGTAAGCGATTTCGCCTTGCCGCACACTGCGCGACAAAATGACACCCATCTTATGGTAGCCAAAGCTGTCGGCAGCATTGTATTCAAACGGAAGGCCAGTTTGGTAATAATAGTAATAACACATCGCAAAGGCGTATACGGCCCTGATGGCCAAGGCCGTCCAAAACACCTTGGGGCAAAAATGCTTTGGGTCGTCGTTTTTCCATCGGGGATAGAAAACGTCGGTGAGAACGAAGAAAAACAACACCTCTCCGATGCCCCATAGTATCCATTTGAGTTGCAGGGCATAATGACGAAACGCCACACTGACAACAATCAGTGCCAGCAAATAGATGCCGATGCCGAAAATGGAGATATGGCGGAGGAGGCGTTGGCTCATCTTAACACAGGTAGAGACGGCATTACACCGTCTCTACAAATTTGATATTTAAAATATTAAAATCGGTTCGTGACCGTCACGTTTCTTGGCCTTACGCTTCAAGATAGCCTTCTGTTGTGGAGTGAAGTTGCCGATTTTCTTCATGTCGAAACGTTCCCAAAAGTTGGGTCTATATTCGTGCATGATGCGGAACACCTCTTCGGTGGCACAAAGCACTGGCGCGTTGTAAATCTCTGAAATTGTGTCCGAAACCGTTTCAAACTCGATGTGCAGGATTCTGTTGAAGGGGTCGAATTCGTAGGTGTAAAGATAATACACGGTGCTGTCGGCGTGGCTGTCCTTCTGTATTCCCATGCCGTCATCAAGGAAATAGAAGAGATAACCTGTCGTGGTGTCGTTGGGATTGAATTCAAAATATTGGTAGGAGTCTTCGACAACTTCGCCGTAGTAGTCAGTGTTCCAGTGTGCCGCGTTTGAGACGCCAAAAATCATGTTGGTGATGCTTTGGAGTTCGGTCGGATCGTTGGTGTTTTGTAAGACACGCACCTGCACTTGAATGTGTCCGTTGGCTGAAGTGATGGTAAACGAAGAGGCTCGATTCGGCACGCCTTCCAGCGGATCTACTAAGATAGAAAGCGTCATGTCTCCTCTTCCACTCGTCACAATTTTAGTCGTTTCGATGGCAGAATATGTCATGGATCCGTTGCTTGTGAAAACCGTCGTGTCGTAGCTTTCTCTGATGGTGTACCAATCTGCATCGTCATCGATTTTTATAGACCATGGGCAATTGGCTGTAATTGTGATGTCTTGGACACTGGCTTCGATGGGGAACCAAAGCTCATGTGTGGAAACTTTGATAGACTCCTTGTTGCAGCTCACGAGGCTGAACACAGCAAGAGCAAAAAGCGCCGAATTCAAAAGGATGTTTCTTTTTTTCATTTTATTAGGTGTTGTTGATTTGCGTTGCAAAAGTACGATTTTTCTCACATAAAAGCGGTTTCTGTCGTCATATCCGTTTTTTCTCTTTCTTTTTCTTGATGTTCATGGGCATGTCGGCAAGCATTTCAAAGTCCATCTTGTGTTTGAAGAGGTCGACTGCTTTCACGCGGATGCGCACTTCGTCGCCGAGTTGGATAATGCGCCCCGTGTCCTGCCCGACCACACGGAAGTTGTCGTCGTCGAGGAAATAATAGTCGCCAGGAAGGTCTTCGTAGCGCACCATGCCCTCGCATTTGTTGCCTTTCAGCTCAACGAACAAACCCCATTTGCTCACGCCCGAGACCAAGCCTTCAAACACCTGTCCAATCTTATCTTGCAGGTACTCAGCTTGTTTGTACTTGATAGACTGGCGCTCCATTTCTTCGGCCTGTTTCTCCATTTCGCTGGCGTGCTTGCACATCTCCTCGTAGTCTTTCTTGTCGGCAGAGCCTTGATCCTCAATGAGATACCTTTCAATCAAGCGGTGTACCATCAAGTCGGGATAACGGCGGATGGGCGAGGTGAAATGGGTGTAGTAGTCGAACGCGAGGCCATAATGCCCGATGTTGTCGGTGCTGTAGATGGCTTTGGCCATGGTGCGCAAAGCCACCGTCTCAATGAGGTTCTTTTCGCCCTTGCCCTCAACGTCTTTGAAAAGCTTGTTGTACGAACTAACTAAAGTACTGCGGTTGCTGAGGTTCATCGTGTATCCAAGGCGCGAGAGCAACAACACAAACTTATTGAGTTTCTCTGGATTCGGCTCATCGTGGATGCGGTAGACGAAAGTATGGTTGTGCCACTTGCTTTCGGGCTTGCCGAAGGTCTCAGCCACGGTGCGGTTGGCCAATAGCATAAAATCCTCAATCAGTTCATGCGACTCATTTTGTACACGGACGTAGGTGTCAATCGGTTTCTTGTTCTCGTCGAGGATGAATTTCACCTCCTCCGAGTGGAAGTTGATGCTGCCGTTGGCCATGCGTTTTTCGCGGAGTTTGGTGGCCAAGCTGTTGAAAGTCAGAATTTCGGCCTTGTAGTCGCCATCGCCGCCTTCAATCATGGTTTGCACCTCTTCATAAGTATAACGGCGGCATGACTTGATGATGGTCTTGCCAATCCAGCGGTCGAAAATGTTGGCTTCGTCGTCCATTTCAAAAACAACAGAAAAAGTCAGTTTTTCCTCGTCGGGACGGAGCGAACAGACGTTGTTGCACAGTTTTTCGGGGAGCATGGGGATGGTGCGATCGACGAGATAGACGCTTGTGCCTCGGTCAAGGGCTTCATGGTCGATGGCAGAGCCGATGTGGACATAGTGCGACACGTCGGCGATATGCACGCCCATCTCCCAATGGCCGTTGCTGAGTTTTTGCAAACTGATGGCATCGTCGAAGTCCTTGGCATCGGCGGGGTCGATGGTGATGGTGAATATCTTGCGGAAGTCGCGTCGCCGTTTGATTTCGTCCCTGCTGATTTTGACAGGAATCTTACTTGCCTCTTTTTCAACCTCTTTCGGAAACTCGATTGGGTATTCGTGCGCCGCGAGGATGCTTTCCATCTCCACATTGTTCTCGCCTGGTTTGCCCAACACGCGAGTGATTTCGCCGAAGGGATTGCCCGAGCCGTCGGGCCAGTCCACCAAGTGCGCAATGACCTTTTGGCCGTCCTTGGCACCATGCAAGTCGCCGCGCGGAATAAAAATATCGACAGGCATCCAGTCCACGTCGGGGCGGACGTACACATAGCCGTGCGAAATGCTCAACAGGCCCACGAAATCGGTGTGCTTGCGCTCCAAAATTTCCACGATTTCGCCTTCCGGCTTGGCATTGTTGCGCTTCGGGAACATCGCCACGCGCACGCGGTCGCCGTGCAGGGCCTTGTAAGTGTTGTTGGCCGCGATGAAAACATCCTCGCTCTCGCCGTCGTCAAGGGTCACGTAGGCTTTGCCCGTCGACTTCATTTCCACCGTGCCTTCCACGTAACGCATTTTGGGGCGGAACTGTTCCATGCCTGCGGAACTCATCACATAGCTGTAAGGTCTTTCCTCCTTCAGCAAGCCCTTGTTTTTCAAGTCGATAAGAAGATTGTACACCACATCCTTCCCCGCTTGGTCCCTGATGCCCATGATTTTGCAGACCTGCTTGTAGTTCTTCGGGCGGAAGGGGTCGTCGGCGAAAATGCCCAAAATCACGCTGGTGAACGTGCTCAGCTTGTTTTCTATCTTTTTTTTCTTTGCCATGTGCTGTCTTTTTCGGTTATGTAAGCGCAAAAATACAAAAGAAATCCAAAAAGCCCTATCTTTGCGCAAAATTCTCTCACTATGAAAAGATACCTTTTATTAATGGGCTTCCTGTTGCCCGCGATGGCTTGGGCGCAATTTGACCAGTATTTCACCGAGGCCTCGCTCCGTGTGGACTATTGCCTCACGGGAACGAAAAACGAAACCTCGTTCTCTCTCAAGGAACTGATTCGAGAACCCTATTGGAGCGGCTCTACGACCAACCTCATTGACAGCCTTGAATTCGGCAACTACATCGTCAAGGTTTTTGAGGCGGGAACGGATAACTTGCTGTTTTCCAAAGGTTACCAGAACCTTTTCGGCGAATGGCAAACCACCCTTGAGGCCCAAACCTTGACCAAAAGCTTTGAGGAATCGGTCATCGTGCCTTTCCCGAAAGTGAACATCGACATTGCTCTGCTTTACAAGACTTGGGAGGGCGAGTTGAAGGAAGGGATGCGCTTTACGGTCAACCCAGACGACTATTTTATCCGCAATTACGATGACCTCAACTTGCCCATCTATGACGCTTGGATTGGCAACAAGGATTTCACCAAAGCCGTTGACATTGTGATACTTCCCGAGGGTTACACACAGGCCGAGATGGGCAAGTTCATCAAGGACTGCGACTTTTTTGTGAAGAGTCTATTCAGCTATGCGCCTTACGACCGTTACCGCGAGAGTTTCAACGTGCGCGGCGTGATGGCCCCTTCCGCCGAAAGTGGCTGCACCATGCCTGGTGACCACATTTATAAAAACACGGTCATGCGCTTCAGCTTCTGGACCTTCGACTCCGAGCGCTACTGCATGAGCACCGACAACCGCGACATCCGCGACTTGGCCGGACAGGTACCATACGACCAGATTTACATCCTCGTCAACACAGAGAAATACGGCGGCGGCGGCATTTATAATTTCTATTGCTCCTCGGCCAGCAGCAATAGCTATTCGTCGGATGTCATCATCCATGAGTTCGGGCACGGTTTCGCGGGCCTCGCGGATGAATACTACAACGATGAGACGGGCTACGACCACATGTACAACCTCGACGTGGAGCCTTGGGAACCGAACATCACCACGATGAAGGACTTCAGCAACAAGTGGGGCGACATGCTTGACAAAAAAACGCCTGTCCCGACACCGCGCGAGAAAAAATATGAACAAACCATCGGGGTCTTCGAGGGTGGTGGCTACGAACCGAAAGGCATGTACAGCCCCCACATGGACTGTCTGATGAAGACTTTCAAGGGGCATGAGTTCTGTCCCGTTTGCCAGCGGGCGATCGAACGGATGATACTTTATTATTCTAAATGATGAATTCGGAATTCGGAATGCAGAATAATAGCCTCTGGTAGGTTGATTCCACATTCCGCATTCCACATTCCGCATTAATAAAGAACTATGAACTACTTGGACATCATAATCGCTATCGTCTTGCTCCTTTTCGCCCTAAAGGGTTTGCGGAGAGGCATCATCATTGAGGTGGTCACTTTGCTGGCTTTCGGCGTGGGCATTTTCGGTGCCATGCACTTCTCCGACTTCACGGCGGAACATCTGCAAGAAGTGATGGAAATCGACCCAAAATACCTGAATACCATCGCTTTCGTGTTGACTTTCATCCTTTTGGTGGTCATCGTCAACCTGATTGGGCGAGGGGTCTCAAAGTTGGTGAAAACGTTAAATTTGGGTTTTTGGGACAGGTTGGGCGGATTTCTGTTTGGCGCAGCCAAGGGAGTGCTGTTATGCAGCCTTTTAGTGCTGGTGCTCAACAATTTGCAATTGTTAGGGGTAGTTAAGGAGGAAGTAAAAAAGGAGTCAAAGTTATATCCTTATGTGGAAATGACCGTACCTTATTTATATCAGGGGTTTGATTTGGTGAGGGAGGCAATTAAGGATGTTGTTCCGCCCGCTCCCGACGCGCCTCAAGATAGCACGCCCGACACAACGGTTCATAGCTCTCCGTCTCGCCCAATACTACTAATTTGTCACCCGCGATGATGCGGTGCGAATATTGCGCCTGACCGCCACAGCGCACGCAGATGGCGTGTACCTTGGTCACGTCTTCGGCGATGGCCATCAGCTTTGGCATGGGGCCGAAGGGGTTGCCCATGAAGTCCATGTCCAAGCCCGCTATGATGACGCGCACGCCTTGGTTGGCCAACTGTTGGCACACATTAGGCAGCTCATCGTCAAGGAATTGCGCCTCGTCGATGCCGACCACATCCACATCGGTGGCGTAAAAAAGAATCTCTTGGGCACTCTCCACTGGGATGGAATGCAAGGCCGTTGCGTTGTGCGAAACCACATCCTCGTCGCTGTAGCGCGTATCAACGCCTGGTTTGAAAATTTCCACCTTCAGCTTTGCGATTTTGGCGCGTTTCAACCTTCGGATGAGTTCTTCGGTCTTGCCCGAAAACATCGATCCGCAAATGACTTCAATCCAGCCTTGCGACTTATTGTGAGAATCTTTTTCTATGAACATGGTTGCGTTTTTAGAATATTTGTAATTTAGCGGTTCTATTCAAAGAGCTTGCTGAGCATGTCGAAGCACAAAAGTAAAAAGAAAAAATATATGAGCGAAAAATTTGAGAACCAAAAAGAACAATTAGTTTCTTTGAAACACGAAATCAGCCTGTTACATCAGCAAATCAATTACCTTTTGAGGAACGAAAAAGCCCTTGAACTGCTCGATTTGGACGTGTTGATGAACCGCACACACGTCATCTACGACCTGCTTTGTGGCATTAATCTGGGTGAAAACGACGAGGATCAGGACATGGAAATCGACCCCGAAGCTTTGGCAGGACTGTTCGGTGTGTCGATGCAAGACGAAGAGCAGCCTGAACCATCGGACGAAGAGCAATTGGAGCGGCCTGAAGAAATGCAAACTGAAGAACAAGAAGCTGAACAGGAACCAGTGGAAACTGCTGAAAATCAAGAGGAAGAAATGGTTTCGGATTCGGATGAACCTATCGAAATTGCCGAAGACGAGCCAGTGGAGGAGGTGCCAATTTTGGATGCCATCGTAGAAGAAGAGCCTGTTTCTGAAATGACGGAAGTGGAGACGGTGGAAGAAGAAACAATTCAGCAAATCAAAGAGAAACAGGAAGATACGACAGAAATCCAGCCTACGGAAACACTTACGGGCGATGAATTTGGATTCTTCTTCCGCTTCGAGGATACATCCCCGACCGAGCAGCAAGAAACAGAGGAAAAGGTTGAGGAACCTGTTCTCGTGGACGACAAACTCGTGCATTTCGTGAGTGAAGTGCCCGAGGAGGAGATTCCTGAGCGTGACCGCGTGGATGGAGAGCATCTGGTGCAGGACAATCCTTTCGAAATGCCCAAGATGGAAAACGAAGATGCTGAATTTGAGTTGACTATGCCCGAAACCTTGGGTGAAAAGATGATTCAGGAGGACCATTCCTTGGCGGCCAAGTTGCAGCAAAATCCAGTCAGGGATTTGAAATCGGTTATCGGAATCAACGACAAGTTTTTGTTTGTCAATGAGTTGTTTGGAGGAAGCATGGAGAAATACAACAAGTCTATCGAAAACCTCAACGACCTGAAGACCTTGAACGGCGCGATGATTTACCTCAATGAGCTGAAGATAGAACTGCAGTGGAACAGCAGCAACGAGGCTTACCGCAAACTCTCCGAATTGGTGAGAAGAAAGTTTGAATAAGCTGGTTATGAGTAAGTTGTATCTTGTACCAACGCCCATCGGCAACTTGGAGGACATCACGCTCCGTGCCATCCGAATCCTCAAGGAGGTGGATTTGATTCTTGCGGAGGATACGCGCACGTCGGGCAATCTGCTGCGTCATCTCGATATTAGCAAGCCCATGACGGCCTTCCATATCCGCAACGAGCATCAGGTGGTGGAGCGCATTGCCGATCGCATCGAGGCGGGTGAGACCATGGCCTTGGTGACGGATGCAGGCACGCCAGCCATCTCCGACCCAGGTTTCTTGTTGGTGCGCGAGTGTGTAAAACGCAACATTGAAGTGGAGTGTTTGCCCGGCCCAACGGCTTTTGTTCCAGCCTTGGTCAATTCGGGACTGCCGGCGGAAAAGTTCATTTTTGAGGGTTTTCTGCCACACAAGAAAGGCCGTCAGACCAAGCTGCAAGCCGTGGCGGAATATCCATACACGACCATCCTCTACGAATCGCCGTTTCGCTTGTTGAAGACCTTGCAGCAATTGGCCGAAGTGTGTGGCGGCGAGCGGCAGGTCAGCGTTTCACGCGAACTGACCAAGCTGCATGAAGAAAACGTCCGTGGCACTTTGACGGACGTTATCACTTATTTCTCGCAAAAGGAAATCAAAGGGGAAATCGTTATCGTTCTTGAGGGTAGAGACGGAGTGTGCTGCGTCTCTACAGAAGACGAAGGGAAATAATTACCGTCTTTTCGGCATAAACAGCTTTTGCCAGAAACTTGGTTTCATTGCGCTATAGTCTTTTTTGAGCTGCCTTTGGTAAGCTTCGAGGCGGACGGTGAGGCTATTTTTCACGCCGTTGGATGTATAGGTGGCACCACTGATGGCATCCACTGGTTTGGCCAAGGCTTCGTCGACTGTGAGGCCGTCCCAAGCTTGGTAAAGACCTCCAGCAGCCACACGTTCTGCAAAGCGAGGGGTCTCGTGGTTGTCTTTCAGCACTACATTCTTGATGCAGCCTTTAGCATCCAAGGCTATTAATAAAGGTGTAGGTCCGTTGTAGCCTTTCACCGGCTCGGAGTAGGGTGCCGACAGCAGCACAGTTCCAATAACATTGCCCTCGGCGTCCTTGACTTGGTAATAAGATGTGTCAATCGTCTGTACCTCAGTAGCTTCATTGAAATAAGGCTCAACATCCGAAAGCGGAAGAGGAGGGAGTATGACAGGTGGTTTTATGTTGCAACTTCCTAAAGTCAATACGGCGGCGGACAGCAGTCCGAACATGGTTTTCTGAATGGCGTTCATGGTTGTAGGTGTTGAAAAATCGTGCAAAATTAGGAAAAACTTTCCACTTCCAACTTTCCATTTCAACTTTTAACTATTTTTGTGGCTTCAAAACCATCACGAACATGTTAGTCATAGGAATCGCAGGCGGATCGGGTTCAGGGAAGACCACCGTTGTAAAAGAATTGGTCAATCAGTTGCCAAACAATTCAGTATCAGTTATTTCCCAAGATGCTTACTATTACGACAACGGCGACAAGACGCCGGAAGAAAAGAAGCAAATCAATTTCGACCACCCTGATGCCATCGAGTGGGACTTGCTCATCGACCACCTCGACCGCCTGAAGAAAGGGGAGACCATCCCCATGCCGATTTACACTTACATCACTTGCGCGCGCTCCAAGGAGGTGATTTACGTCCATCCCACGGAGGTCATCATCGTGGAGGGCATCATGGTGTTGACCAACGATGAGCTTCGCAAACGCATGGATATCAAGGTGTTCGTCGATACCGACAGTGACGAGCGACTGATGCGCATCATCCGCCGCGACATCGCCGAGCGTGGCCGCACTTGGGAGGACGTGTTGCGCCATTACCAAACCTTCGTGAAGCCCATGCACCAGCAGTTCATCGAGCCGACCAAGCGTAGCGCCGATATCATTCTGCCGCGTGGCTCCAGCCCCGTGGTGGTCGACATCCTCGCTTCGAGGATTCGGATGCATTTGGGGAAGTGAAATCGAAAATTCAATTGCTTTATTTGCCGCTCTTTCACTAAGATTTCGTAATTTTGCGCCTTAAATTAGAAATCGATAATTTATGGAGAGCAGCTATAAGGAATATAAACAGTTGAATCTCACCGAGATTGCTGATGAAATCCGTCGCTATTGGGAAGCAAATGACACCTTTCAAAAGAGCCTTGACAACCGCGACAAGGACAATGCCTTCGTGTTTTTTGAAGGTCCACCGAGCGCGAACGGTGTTCCAGGCATCCACCATGTGATGGCCCGTTCCATTAAGGACGTGGTGTGCCGCTACCAGACTTTGAAAGGCAAGCACGTCGTCCGTAAGGCGGGTTGGGACACCCACGGTTTGCCCGTCGAACTTGGCGTGGAAAAGAAACTCGGCATCACCAAGGAAGACATTGGCAAGAAAATCAGCGTGGATGACTACAACCGTGCCTGCCGAGAGGAGGTGATGAAATACAAGGACCTTTGGGACGACCTTACCCGCAAGATGGGCTACTGGGTCAACCTTGATGACCCTTACATCACCTTTACCAACGACTACATCGAGACCTTGTGGTTCTTGCTGAAAGACTTGTATAACAAGGGCTTGCTTTATAAAGGCTACACCATTCAACCTTACTCACCCGCTGCTGGCACTGGCCTCAGCTCGCACGAACTGAACATGCCTGGCTGCTATCGCGACGTGAAAGACCTCACTTGTGTTGCCTTGTTCAAGTTGAAAGGCATGGATAACACATACGCCATCGCTTGGACAACCACGCCTTGGACCTTACCGAGCAATACCGCCCTTTGCGTTGGCCCGAACATTGATTATGTGACGCTCAAAACAGTGCATCCTTATACCGAACAGCCTTGCCAAATCATCATGGCCAAAGCCTTGATCGAGACGATGTTCAAGGAAGCACCTGAAATTGTCAGTGAGTGCAAGGGTACCGACCTCGTTGGCATTGAATATGAGCAGCTGATTCCGTGGGTCAACCCAGGCGAGGGTGCTTTCCGCATCATTTCCGGTGACTATGTGACTACCGAGGATGGTACGGGTATCGTCCACATCGCCCCGACCTTCGGCGCCGACGATAAGCGTGTGGCCGCCGCTGCTGGCATCCCGCCCTTGCAGATGATTGACAAGGACGGCAAGCCGCAGCCTATGGTCGACCGCACCGGCAAGTTCTTCCGCATAGAAGACCTCGACCCCGATTTTGTGAAGAACTGCATGGACGTGGAGGCCTATCGTCCCTATGCCGGACAATTCGTGAAGAACGCCTACGATCCCAACAAGACCGAGAAGGACAAGTCGCTTGACGTCGACATCGTAGTCATGTTGAAGGAAGAAGGCAAACTCTTCAAGAGCGAAAAACACACGCACAACTACCCGCACTGCTGGCGCACCGACAAACCTGTGCTCTACTATCCTCTCGATAGCTGGTTTATTAAGACCACGGCCTTGAAAGACCGTATGATTGAGCTCAACATGACCATCAACTGGAAGCCTGAAGCCACTGGTAGCGGTCGTTTCGGCAACTGGTTGGAAAACCTCGTCGACTGGAACCTCTCGCGTTCGCGCTACTGGGGCACACCGCTTCCCATCTGGCGCACCGAAGACGGCAAGGAAGAGATTTGCATCGGTAGCGTGGAAGAACTTCGTAACGAAATTGAGAAGTCCATCAAAGCAGGATTCATGACAGAAAATCCTTACGCTTCAGATGATTACACCAAGTTCGACTTGCATCGCCCTTATATCGATGGCGTTGTCCTTTGCTCCGCAAGTGGCAAGAAGATGTTCCGTGAGCCTGACCTCATCGATGTGTGGTTCGACAGCGGTGCCATGCCTTACGCCCAATACCACTACATGGGCAAGCCAGGCCAGTTAGGCAAAGACGTGTTTCCGGCAGACTTCATCGCCGAAGGCGTTGACCAGACCCGTGGTTGGTTCTTCACGCTTCACGCCATCGCCACGATGTGTTTCGATAGCGTGGCTTATAAGAACGTGATTTCCAATGGCTTGGTGCTCGACAAGAATGGCAATAAGATGTCCAAGCGTTTGGGCAATGCCGTCGACCCGTTTGGTGCCATCCAGACTTACGGTGCCGATGCCGTGCGTTGGTACATGATTACCAACTCGCAGCCTTGGGACAACCTGAAGTTTGACGAGGCTGGCGTGGATGAGGTGCGCCGCAAGTTCTTCGGAACGCTGTATAACACCTACGCTTTCTTTGCCTTGTACGCCAACATCGACAATTTCTTCTACAAAGGAAAAGACCTTGATATCAATGAGCGTCCTGAAATCGACCGTTGGATTCTATCAGAACTCAACTCCTTGATTCTCAATGTTGACGAAGCCTACGGCAGTTATGAACCCACCCGTGCGGGTCGTGCCATCGCCGAGTTCGTCGACGCTCATTTGAGCAACTGGTTCGTGCGACTCTCACGCCGCCGTTTCTGGAGGAGCGAGGACAATTTGGACAAGCTGTCGGCCTATCAGACCCTTTACACCTGTCTTGAGACCGTGGCTCGCCTTATGTCGCCCATCGCGCCGTTCTTCAGCGAACAGCTCTACCGTGACCTGAACAACGTCACAGGCCGCAACAAGGCCGAGTCCGTCCACCTGACCGACTTCCCCGTAGCTGACAAATCGTTCATCGACAAGGCATTGGAGGAGCGCATGGAAGCCGCACAACTCATCTCTTCATTGGTGCTCTCGCTGCGCAAGAAAGCCAATATCCGCGTGCGTCAGCCCCTGTCGAAGGTTATGATTCCCGTTGCGAACGAGGAAATGAAGACGCAAATCGAAAAGGTGTCGCACCTCATCAAGAGCGAGGTCAACATCAAGGAAATCGAATTCCTTTCGCCCGACAACAACATCTTGGTGAAGAACGTGAAGCCCAACTTCAAGACCTTGGGCAAGAAGTACGGCAAGCAGATGAAGCAAATCCAGGCCTACTTTGCCAACATGAGTCAGGAGGAAATTCACCAATTCGAAAAGAATAACGGTACCCATTTGAACGTGGATGGCGTTGACGTCGAGCTGACCCTCGAAGACGCCCTGATTTCGACGCAGGACATCCCAGGTTGGGCCGTCACTTCACAAGATGATCTCACCGTGGCTCTTGATATGACCATCACCGATGAACTGCTGCAGGAAGGCCTTGCCCGCGAAATCGTGAACCGTGTGCAGAACCTCCGCAAGACGTGTGGTTTTGAGGTCACCGACCGCATCGAACTCATCATTGAGAAGAACGACAAAATCAATACCGCTATCGAGCAATTCGGCGATTACATCTGTGCTGAGACTTTGGCCACCATTACTCAGGTGGAGGCTTTGGAGGGCGTTGAGGCCGAGGAACTCGTTGAGGGTGTAAATGTTAAGTTAAAAATACAAAAGAAATAATCGTAGGGGCGAATTCACGTGTCCGCCCCTATTAAAATAGTACGACCATGGAAAAGAAAGACCCCCAAGTGCGCTATTCGGATGAAGACCTTGAAGAGTTCAAGGCCTTGATTCTTGAGAAATTGGAACAAGCGCACGCCAGTTTGGAGACCTTGCAGGCCAACCTTTCTGGCGGAGAACATAGCACTGACGACACAGCCCCGACTTTCAAAGTATTGGAAGACGGTTACGCTGTGGCACAAAAGGAAGAAAACGCCAAACTTGTGGCCCGTCAGGAGAAGTATATCCACAACCTCGAGCTCGCCCTTATGCGCATCGAGAACAAGACCTACGGCATCTGCTGCGAGACGGGCAGACTCATTCCCAAGGAAAGACTGCGCTGTGTGCCCATCACTACGCGTTGCCTTGATGCCAAACTGAAGAAACGGTGAAAAAGGCCAGCAATCACGGCCTGATGTGGTCGTTTGTGGTGATGTTCATCGTCCTGCTCCTTGACCAAATCCTCAAAATTTGGGTCAAGACACACATGACTTTGGGCGCGGAGATTCCCGTCATGGGGAACTGGTTCAAGCTCTTGTTCATCGAGAACGAGGGCATGGCCTTCGGTTGGATGGGCGGTGGTGGTGTCATGAAGCTGATTTTGAGCTTGTTCCGTATTGTGGCGGTCATCGCGTTGTTCATCATCATCTTTCGTTTGACGAGGAAAAACACCAAGTTCGGCGTGATATTTGGCCTCGCTCTCATCACTGCGGGCGCGATGGGCAACATCATCGATTGCGTGTTTTACGGGCGCATTTTCAGCGAAAGCACCTATCAGCAAGTAGCCACCTTGTTCCCTGATGGCGGCGGTTATGCTAGTTGGCTGCACGGGCGCGTGGTTGACATGCTTTATTTCCCCGTCATTGACGTGGCCAAGGAAAACGCCTCATGGCTGCCGAATTTCCTCATCGGCCCCGACGGACATTTCATCTTCTTCCGTCCCATCTTCAACCTCGCCGATGCAGCCATCACTATAGGCGTGTTCTATATGCTGATTTTCCAGTGGAAGTGGCTGAAAAACTTGTAATTATGCCCAAATTTCAAATCCGTCCAGCCAAGCCTAACGAAGCCGGTTTGATTCTTGAATTCATCAAGAAACTTGCCGCTTACGAGAAATGCTCCGATGAAGTTGTTGCCGATGAAGCTACGATTTACCACTCCATTTTCGTGGAAAAGGCCGCTGAGGTCGTTTTTGCCGAAGAAGAGGGCATTGTCATTGGCTTTGCGCTGTTTTTCTATAACTTTTCGACCTTTGTGGGGCGAAAAGGCCTTTATTTGGAAGACCTGTTCATCATCCCCGAAAAGCGCGGTTTGGGCTACGGCAAGGCCATTCTGAAATACCTCGCCAATATTGCCGTGGAGCGCAATTGCGGTCGCATGGAGTGGATTTGCCTCGATTGGAATGCGCCTTCATTGGCTTTCTATCGTTCCATTGGCGCGGTGCCTTTGGACGAGTGGACGGTGCAACGCATGACGGAAGGCGTCATGAAACAGTTTGCGGCGCAATAGTCTATTTTACAGTAATTTACTTCAGGATTTCCTTTACTTTTTCTCGGTCTTGCTCAAGCTGTGCTTTCAGTGCTTGCAGACCGTCGAACTTCACTTCATCACGGATGCGGTCAATGAAACGTACGCGGATTTGCTGGCCATAAAGGTCGCCGTCGAAGTCAAACAGATTCACTTCGATGAGCATGTCGCCTTCAGCACGGTCACCGATAGTGGGCCGGTGCCCGATGTTGGCCATTGCTTTGTAAGTCAGTCCTTTGTAATCCACCAAACAAGCATACACGCCGCCTTGGTTGAAGAGCATGTATTCTTTCGGCAATTCCAAATTGGCTGTCGGGAAACCGATAGTGCGTCCGATTTCGTTGCCGCGCACCACTTCGGCAGTCACGGAATAGGCATAGCCAAGAAGTCGGTTGGCACTTTTCACGTTGCCTACAGCGAGGGCATTGCGAATCTTTGTGGAGCTGATAGCTATATGTTCAACATCCTGAGCCGCAACACGTTCCACCTTGAAATTGTACTTCCTTTTCAAGTCGCTGAGCAGGCTGAAGTCGCCCATGCGGTTTTTGCCAAAATGATGGTCATAGCCCACCACAATGTAGGCTGGATTAATGTTGTCAATGATATAGTCCTTGATGAAGGTCTCTGACGGGGTGCGCGAAAATTCCTTGGTGAAGTTGATAATCAACACATTGTCGATGCCGAATTCCTCGAATTTGCGCAGTTTTTCCTCGGGCGTGTTGATGAAGCGCAGATTGGAGCTGTCGATGTTGAGCACCTGACGCGGATGCGGGCTAAAGGTGACCACAACCGTCTGACCGCCAATAATTTGCGCTAAGCTCTTCATTTTGTTGAAGATGGCTTGATGCCCAAGATGAACACCATCAAACGTGCCGATGGTGACCACAGCGTTCGGAATGTTGCGTGCTTCTATGATGTTGTGAAAAACTTTCATTACTTAAAGAACTGATTGATAATATATTGCGCAATCTGCACGGCATTGGTGGCGGCACCTTTTCGGAGGTTGTCGCTGACAATCCACAGGTTGAGACCGTTGGCCACGCTGAAGTCGCTGCGGATGCGGCCCACGAAGACATCGTCCTTGTCGTAGGCCTCAATGGGCATGGGGTAGAGGTTGCGAGTAGGATCGTCTTGCACCACTACGCCAGGCATGGCTTCCAAGAGCCGACGCACTTCCTCAAGTTCGAAAGGACGCTCCGTTTCCACATTGACAGCCTCGCTATGGCCTCCAGTGACAGGCACGCGGCACACCGTCGCGGTGATGGCTATATTGTTGTCGCGTAGGATTTTGCGTGTCTCGTTTACCAATTTTTCCTCTTCGGTGGTGTAGCCGTTTTCGCAGAAGTCGCCGCCGTGGGGGAGGATGTTGCGGTAAATTTGGTGCGGATAGGCGGGGGGTAGTTGAGAGTTGAGAGTTGGGAGTTGAGAATGTTTTGTTTCTTCAACATTCAATTGATTAATTCCTTTGATTCCGCTTCCGCTCACGCTTTGGTAAGTGGCAATCACCAACCGTTTGATACCGAAAGCTTTATGAATTGGAGCCAAAGCCATCACCATTTGGATGGTGGAACAGTTGGGATTGGCGATGAGTCGTGTTTCCGTCGTGATGGTGTCGGCGTTGATTTCGGGCACCACCAAAGGTACATTGGGTTCCATGCGCCAGGCCGAGCTGTTGTCGATGACGAACGTACCGTTTTCGGCGAACTTGGGCGCGTATTGCTTTGAGGCTGAGGCACCTGCCGAGAAGATGGCGATGTCAGGCCGCAAGGCGATGGCCTCATCCACACTCACCACGCGATGTGTTTTTTCCTTGAACACGATTTCCTTGCCCACGGAGCGTTCTGAAGCGGCTACAATCAGTTTGTCAATCTGAACTTGCTGTTCGTCAAGCACTTGAAGCATCTTTGAGCCTACCAATCCGGTGGCTCCCACCACTGCAATTTTCATTTTCTTTCCGATTTAGGCCGCAAAAATAGAAAAAATGTGGCAGTTGTGCGTAAAGGCGTTTTCGAGTTTTTATTAGTTTTGCGCCAAAATAGACTGCATGGCAAAAGACCTCAAACCGCATATCGGCATTTTCGGCCGTCGCAACAGTGGAAAAAGTAGCCTTATCAATTTGTTGACGGGGCAGCAAATTGCCATCGTGAGCGACACCGCTGGCACCACCACTGACCCTGTCAAGAAAAGTATCGAGATTTTCGGCATCGGGCCTTGCGTGCTCATCGACACCGCTGGCATCGACGACGAGGGTGAGCTGGGTCGCCAAAGGGTGGAAAAGTCGATGAAAGTGTTGGAAGAAATCGACTGCGCCATTCTCGTCCTCACGGAAAACTGCTTCGACGACCTCGAAAAACAGCTCATCAGTCGCATGAAAGCCTTGGCCGTGCCATTCCTCATCGTCCACAACAAGGCAGATAAGGAGCCGCTGAATGATGAATTGAAGGCAAAAATCAAAAAGGAATATGATTCCAAAATATTGGATTTCAGTGTTTTGAGAAACGATGACATCGCTCCAATCGTCGAGTTGCTGAAAAAGACGATACCTGAAAGTGCCTATCAAAAAGTCTCCTTGCTCGGTGGCATCATCAAGCCGAATGAAGTGGTCGTTTTGGTCTGCCCCGTCGATTCGGAAGCCCCCGAAGGTCGCCTGATTTTGCCCCAAGTGATGGCCATCCGCGATGTGTTGGACAACGCGTGCATCTGCGTAGTACTGAAAGAAACCCACTTGCAACAATACCTGGACGAAATGCCCAAACCTGCCTTGATAGTCACTGACAGTCAGGTGTTTGGCTTTGTCAGCAAAATTGTTCCAGCAGAGATTCCGTTGACTAGTTTCAGTATCATCATGGCACGTTTGCGTGGTGACTTCGACCATTACTTGCAAGGAACACCGCATCTTTCACAACTGAAGGACGGCGACACGGTCTTGCTACTCGAATCGTGTACCCACCACAGCACCTGCGAAGATATCGGGCGCGTAAAGCTACCTCGGATGATACTGAAATTCACGGGCAAAGACATCAGCTTCGAATATGTGGCTGGACTTGCGCCCATCACGGAGCCTGAAAAATACGCTATGGCCATCCAATGTGGCGGTTGCATGAGTACGCGAAAACAACTTCTCAACCGTACCAATCTCTTTGTGAATCAGGGTATTCCCATCAGCAACTACGGCATGGCCTTGGCCTACATGAACGGCATTTTCGACCGCGTCTTGCAACCCTTCATGAAATAAAAAAGGTCAATCTGCGTTTGAAGAATACTTATTCAACCTTTTGAAACGACTATCTGTCATATTGTTTTTGTTGTTGTGCAGCATGGCCGCCTTTGCGCAAAGCGAAGACGAGAAGCATGGCCGTATGCCTTATTTCGGCTATGTCGTCTCGGCTGACAGCTTGAGGCCGATACGCAATACGCACGTTATCAGTAAGATGGCGCATTGTGGTACCGTCACCAATATGCAAGGCAAGTTTCTCATCTCGGCCAAGAGCGTCGACACCCTTTGGGTGAGCTGTTTGGGTTATTCGCGCCGCCTAATCCCCATCGACTCCAGCTTGGCATATGGTAAGGACACGCTTTTCATCCGCCTCAGAAGCGACACCATCACCCTGCGCGAAGTGGCCGTGTTTCCCTTCTATAACTATGAGACTTTCAAGGAGATGCTTATTACCATGCCTTCCATTGAGATGCCGAGAGAGATACAAAAGACATACGAGGAGTTGGAAGATTTATGGCTGAGCCGCCCGATGGGGGGCAGCAATGGGATGGTGACCATTACGGCCAATCCGATACAGTATTTGTATGACAAGTACAACAAATCCGCTCGAAGGCAAGCCACTCTTTTGCGCAACCGACGCACATTCAATGAGGTGCTTCGCGAGCAAGGTCGCCTTGACGAGCTGCTTCCCGACTCGCTCGACTATTCCATTGACTATAAGGTTTATGAACTTGACGAAGCCGCCGAAATCAGCAAAAACAAAGGTCAGCCACGCAAATGGCGCACCTATAATGAGATGCTCCGCGAACAAGGCCGTCTTGATGAACTGCTTCCCGATTCGCTTGACTATCCCATTGATTACAAGCTCTATGACCTTGATCCTGCAAACAAAGTGGGCAAAACCAAGCCTTTGGTTCCGAGGAAAAAATACATCCGTTTGGGACACTAAACCGTTTCATCATGACTTTCCGTGATTGGCTTGACAGCGTTATCAATTTGTTTTATCCGCGCGTGTGTGCGGCTTGCGGCGAGCCGTTGCTTAAGGACGAGGAGACGGTGTGCTTGAAATGCCGTTTTCTGCTTCCCAAAACGGGCTATGAGCTGAATCCCGAAAATCCTTTGGCGCAAACTTTCTATGGCCGCGTCCCGTTCCATGCGGTGACGGCTTGTTTTTTCTTCGCCAAGTCGGGGAAAGTGCAGCATCTCATCCATGAATTGAAGTACAAAGGCAACAAGGAAGCGGGTGTTTTTCTCGGCCAACAACTTGGCGATAGTATCAAGGAAGCTCCTCTGTTTCAAGGTATTGACTATCTGATTCCCGTTCCGTTGCACCCGAAGCGCGAGAAAAAACGTGGTTACAACCAAAGCTTGATGATTGCTCAGGGTATCAACGAGGTGATGGGCATCCCGATTGGCGACAAATACCTCATTCGCGCGGTAAATACGGCCACGCAAACCAAAAAATCGGCAGAAGAACGTTTCAAGAACGTGAAGGACATCTTCGAGGTGCGCCATGCCGAGGAATTGCAAGGTAAACACGTGCTTCTCATCGACGACGTGTTGACCACAGGCGCGACTTTGGAGGCCTGTGCGCACCAGTTGGAAAGCGTTCCTGGCATCGTCATCAGTGCAGCCACGGCTGCCTGCGCTGGAAATTGAAGGCTTCGAAATCACTTTTTTTCCGTCCGTTTTGTCGTTTTTCCTATCTTAGCCGCCGCAAAACGACCTAAATCGTGCTTAAAGAGAAGATAGACCAATGGATTGACCGTTTCAATGCGTGGCGGACGACACACATGACAGACCGGCGTTTCATGCTGATTATCAGCATTCCGACGGGGTTTCTGGCGGGGGCTGCCGCTGTTGTCATCAAGAAATTAGCGCACGGTATCCGCGATTTGGTCATCAACGCGCAGTTCAACTATTCCCATCTGCTCTATTTTGTTTGTCCCGCCATCGGCATCCTGCTGACCATCCTGTTTTGCAAGTACATCCTGAAAAAAGACGTGGGGCACGGCATCCCAGGCATCCTTTACGCCATCTCGAAGAACAAGGGTAAAGTGGACCGCAGCAGCACTTGGTCGAGCATCATCACCAGTGCGCTGACGGTCGGTTTTGGCGGTTCGGTGGGATTGGAAGGTCCTTCCGTCTCGACGGGCGGCAGCATCGGCTCCAACATTGCCCAACTCTTGAAACTCGACTACAAACACACCATTCAGCTCATCGGCATGGGTGGCGCGGCGGCGTTGGCAGCCATTTTTCAGGCACCCATCACGGGCATTGTCTTTGCCCTTGAAGTGTTCATGATAGACCTGTCGCTCAACGCGATAGTGCCCATCATCGTGTCTTCGTTCACAGCCATCTTGACGGCCTATTTCTTCCTCGGCCAGACGGTGGAATACCCTGTCGCCATCACTGAGGGCTTCATCCCCTCCAATGCCTTGTATTATGTGCTTTTGGGCGTTTTTGCCGGTTTTGTGTCGGCTTATTTCCTGAAGGTGACTTTCAGCGTGGAGAAACGTTTCAAGCGAGTGAAGTCGCCTTGGATGCGTTTCCTCGTCGGAGGCTCACTGTTGGGCATCCTTATTTTCTTGTTTCCGGCCCTATACGGCGAAGGCTACGAGGCCATCAACTCGGCCTTGCGCGGCGACTATAGTCCCATTTTCGGCAACCCGTGGTTCGACCGTTTCAAGGACTTCGATTTCGTGGTCATCATTCTCTTTGCGAGTATGATACTGCTGAAAGCCTTTGCCACGGCCTTTACCTTCGGTGCGGGCGGCGTGGGTGGCACCTTTGCTCCGGCCTTGTTCATCGGGGCCTTTACGGGGTTGTTTTTCGCCACTTTGGTTAATTATTTGGGCATTGCCGAGTTGGATCCGGCCAAGTTTGCCCTCGTCGGGATGAGCGGTTTGGTGGCGGGGATGCTCCATGCTCCGTTGACAGGCATCTTCCTTATTGCGGAAATCACCAATGGTTACGCTCTTATTGTTCCGCTGATGATTGTCGCGGCTTTGGCCTACGCCATCAACAGACTGTTTTTCAGGCACTCCATTTATACCAATGCTGTGGCTGAAAAAGGCGTGGAAGTGACCCACAACAAGGATAAGAGCATTCTTAACATGATGGCTATCAATCAGTTGATAGAGACCAATTTCAGTCCCATTGACCCAGACAGTCTTTTCCGCGACTTGTTGCCTTTGGTTTCATCCTCGAAGCGCAACATCTTCCCCGTGGTCGACAAGGAAGGTTTCTTCTGCGGTCATGTGCTGTTCGACGATGTGCGCGCCATCCTCTTCGATGAGAGCTATTACGACCAGTCCATCCAGAATTTTGCT
Source organism: uncultured Bacteroidales bacterium (assembly GCA_947305795.1). Classification (GTDB taxonomy): domain Bacteria; phylum Bacteroidota; class Bacteroidia; order Bacteroidales; family F082; genus Limimorpha. Next base: position 22,468 of record CAMZEK010000006.1, read on the forward strand.
GTCCTTCCCGATTATGTCATCCATCCCGAGGAGCCGATGGAGGAGATTGTGCACAAGTTTCAGAAGTCGGGCAAATACAACATCCCCGTGATTCAAGGTGGAAAGTATTTGGGCTACATCTCGCGTGCCAATGTTTTCTCGGCCTATCGCAACATGATGAGCGAGATTTCAGAGGATTGATATGGCTTTTGTTTTTTGTTTTGTTGCGCAGAAAATCCAATTTTGCGCAGAAAAACACGTTTTTTACCCATTTGCCAAAAATTGATGTCATACAAATCTGTTTTAATCGTTATTTTTGCACGGCTTTTTAGTCAAATCTATTGTTTAACAAATCTAACACAAAAAAAATGAAAAAAGTAACATTTCTACTCGCCACCCTGCTTATTGGTGGCATGATGCTGACAGGCTGCAAAAAAACTCCAACGCCTTCAACTCCCGACACACCGTCGACACCAACGACAAAAACCGTGGTGTACAAAATGGATAACACCTATGTGGATAAGACGACATCAACAACGTTCGTAATTTCGCCTTGCTTCCACTTCAGTTTCAGTTACAAGGATGCTAATGGAACCATGGTTACAGTGAACGATCCCACTTTGCCCTGGTCAAAGGAAATTACAGTGACGACTCCTTTTGAAGCCAAACTGGAAGGAACTGCGACGTACAATGAGGCGGATCTTCCTGAGGATAGGATTAATTATGACGCGCTTGTCTATATCTTGGGTGGTGGTACACAAGTGCCACAAGAGCATTATGTGCGCTCATTCCCTACCAAAGAGAAATTCTTGGAATATATGGGCAACCATCCCGACTTAATGAGCTATAGTTATACCTTGTCGGTTAACTAAGACTCTGTGAGGATTTTACCTTTTCTTTGCCCGACCTTCACGAATGGAGGTCGGGCAAATTGTTTTATGACAAATGATGGTTTTTGCTTGTTCTCGCAATAAAATTGTACTTTTGCAGCCATGGAAACGAAGAATCAAACCCCCATCAAGAAGGTGAAGAGTATTGAGAGCCAGTCTCTTGTGAATCATGTGGACAGCGGCTTGCCACGTTGTCTCATTGAGGCGGCTTTTGTGTGCTACCTTTTGCAAGCCGTCCTCAACTGGGCGCCGCTTTTGCATTGGATGAACGACGCGCATCTTTCGTGGGCGCGAGGCATCGTTCAGACTTTTGGGGCTGTGGTGATGTATGTTGGCCTGATGCGAGGCATGAAGCCGTTGTATCGGCCGTTCACGGTGTGGTGGTGGATAGTCATAGCACTGAATCTCGCTGGGTTCATAACGGAGCTGATTCCAGCTATCATGTATTCCATAGGCTTACCTGTGGCTGTTTCACTAATGTTGATCTATTTGCCTTTTGGTTGCTCCATCATCTTTAACTACCGTGGGAGGCTGCGTCAAGTAGGGTTATGGATGGTGCTTTACATCTTGATTTCCAGCATTATTCCCGTTGTTTCCTTTCTGCTTGTTGGCCCAGAGAATGGCCTGGCCAACCTGCCGATGGAGATTCCCACCATTGCTGTCATAGTGATTTATGCTTGGGTGCAGAGAAGGGTATTAATCTGAAACTTGCGCTGACGTTTCTTGGTCGATCACATTCTCCATGCCTTGTCGGTATTGCAAGGGCGTGATGCCGAGACGGCGTTTCACTTCCATCTGGAAAGTGCGGCGACCACCGAACCCCGCCTCTGCCCCAACAGCTTCGATGGTCCAATTGGGCTTTTCGCGTAGCAGGCGGCAAGCCAAGAGGAAACGCTTCTCGTTCAGATAATCGGCCAAGTTGTTGTACTTCTCATTGTTCTTGAACAAAGCCCCCAATCGTCTTTGTGTCAGACCGAGTGATTTGGCCATCATCTTCAATGTCAGATTGGTATCGGTGTAGAGTTGCCTCTCGTCCATTTCCTGATCTATCCATGCCATCAGTTCCTCGTTGCTCATGTTGGTGGTTAATTCGATACGCTCGCGGTGCTGTCGTGTCTGCTCCTGTAGCAGTGTCACTTCATCCTCTATGTGTTGCTTCAGTTGTTCTTCCAGTTCGTTGATTCGTTTTTCCAACGTGTCTTCTTGCTGCTTGTTATGTTCCAATAGAGTGTTTTGGTTCTCCACCAACTTCGAATTGATGTCAATTATCTTTTTCGCGTTGGCATTTAGCAGTACCATCGTGATGATGAATGCAATCACGAACATGACAATGACGGCTACGATGAGCAGTTGAGGTCCAATCATGGGTTTGTTTCTATTAATGTGCAAAAATACTTTATTAATCAACAAAACTGCCAAAATAATTGCGCGAAAATAGTGATTTTGCGCAAAAAAGTTGATTCCAGCACACTGTTTCTGCATGAAAACTTCATCTCTTCTTCTTGAAGAAATCCGTTAGTAAGGCAAGACATTCGTCGTGCATCACACCTGTTTCAGTTTTAGTTTTGGGATGCAGCATGTTGCCGAAACGCGAGAAACCGTTTTTCGGGTCGTTGGCGGCCCAAACGATTTTACCGATATGGGTATGACATAAGGCTCCAGCACACATGGGGCAAGGCTCCAAGGTGACGTAGAGTGTGCATTCGTCCAGATACTTGGCACCCAGAGCGTTGGCTGCGGCAGTGATGGCCAGCATCTCTGCGTGAGCGGTCACGTCGTTGAGGGTTTCCGTTTGGTTGTGAGCGCGGGCGATGATTTTGTTATTGCACACCACCACCGCCCCGATGGGGATTTCGTCGGCTTCAAGGGCCAGTTGAGCCTCTTGGTAGGCTTGTTTCATATAGTACTCGTCGGAGAAAACGCTAAAGGCCATATTTTTACATTTTGGATAGAAGTTGGCTCGAAGTAATCTCCATCTTGCTGAAAGCGAACCATTTTTTGCCCAAGTCTTTCATTGATGCGCCGATGTGATATACGGTTTCGTCAATCATCAAGAAGCGGTCGTGTGATTGGGCAAATTCTATGGCATCAATTGGCTCATATTGTGTATTGTGCAAGTTGATGTCGTTTTGTAAAGTGGGACTTATTTGACGGGTGTATATGGTGGCTTTTACACCCGCAGAACGCTTGTCAAGTAGTTTCAAAACAGTATCGTCTATATAATTGTCAATCAAAGTGATGCTGTTTTTTGCGGAGCGAATCAAATCGCTGACAAAAACATGGGCATCAAACACTTGGCCTTCATAGAAGATACCTTCGGCAGGTGGAAGCGAGGTGCGGACAAAGAAGTCTATCTTTTCGGAGTGTTCAGCGAGCAGGTTTTGTTGGTTTTCCAACTGGTTTTCGATTTTTATAAGTCGTTGATTCAGAGAATAGCCTTTTAGTAAATAGTCTTTTAGAACTTTATTGGCCCATTGGCGGAATTGGATACCGCGTTGTGATTTTACCCGATAGCCAATGGATAAAATCATGTCCAAATTATAGTGCTCAACTAAATAAGTTTTGCCATCTGTAGCAGTTGTCGCAAATTTTGCGACAACTGGAAGACCTAATAATTCTTCAACAAGCGCATTATTAATATGCTTACCTATGGTTTTGATGTCTCTGTCAAACAACAAAGCCATTTGCTGACGGTTAAGCCAGACAGTTTCCTCCTCCAAGCGAACTTCAAGTTGTACATTTTCGTCATGTTGATACAATATAATTTCCCCGGTTTGCTGCATAATTAATGGTAGATTATCCGACAAAAGTAATGATTTTTCGTTTAGTTATCGCAAATTATGCGACAACTGAAAACTTTTCAACTGTCGCATTTTTTGCGATAGTTACCAATCTATGCGTTTATTGCACAAGTTGAACAACCGAGAAACTCTCGGCAGTTGATAAGCAATCCTTACAAACTGATTTCAAACCCATCCCAATCCGGTCCCAAAGGAAACTTCTCCCGAAAATGCTGCAACTTTTCATAATCCAAAGTGCAGTGCAGCACAGCTTCCTGATAAGGTTCTGCTTTGGAAATAATCTCGCCACGGGAGTTAATCACCTGTGATTCACCGCTGTAATGTAAATCGTTGGCATCTTCGCCGACACGGTTCACGCCAATCCAATAGGCTTGGTTTTCGATGGCGCGAGCCACGAGAAGCGTGTTCCAAACTACCATCCGCGAATCGGGGAAATTGGCGAGATAGAACCCCAAATCATACTCATACTGACCGTTTGCGTAACGGTTTCTTGCCCAAATGGGAAAACGGATGTCGTAACACACCATCGGCCTGATGCGCCAGCCTTTGAGTTCTACAATCAATTGTTTATCACCGCGTTCTACTAATTGGTCTTCACCACCCATGGTAAAAGTATGCCGCTTGAAGTACAGTTCATAGCTACCGTCAGGTCGCATCCAAACGAGGCTGTTGTAATAATGCCCATCAATGTCCAAAGGGAATGTGGTGCAAATCACGGCGTTTTTGGCCTTGGCTTGGTTTTTCAGCCATTGCATGGTCGGACCATCAAGGGTCTCGGCAAACTGTTTTGGGTTGACGGGGAAGGCCGTGGTAAAGGTCTCAGGCAAGAGAATCAAGTCCGTTTCGGGCTGCACTTGTTTTAGTAAATCATTGAAATGCTGTAAATTAGCGGTTTTGTCCTCCCATTTCAGGTCGGCTTGGATGTAGGCGATGTTGAGGTTGGGCATGGATTTCAACTTTTATACGGCAAAAGTAGAGATTTTTCCCTATCTTCGCACCGTCAAATCAATAAACAATTTAACGCGATGAAAATTGTCAGCTACAACGTGAACGGCATCCGCGCAGCCATCAACAAGGGTCTGCTGCAATGGATTAGCGACTATCAGCCCGACGTGCTCTGCTTCCAGGAACTGAAAGCCACGCCCGACCAGATTCCTTTGATGGATTTTGAGATGATGGGCTACCGCCATTATTGGTTTCCCGCACAGAAAAAAGGCTACAGCGGTGTAGGCCTGATTACGAAAAAGGAACCCGACAATGTCGTTTACGGCATGGGCAATCCACTTTACGACAATGAAGGCCGCTTTCTACGTGCTGATTTCGGTGACTTGTCGGTGGTAAGCGTCTATCATCCCTCGGGCACTACGGGTGACGAACGCCAAGCCTTCAAGATGGTTTGGCTCGACTTTTTTCGCAAGTATGTCAATGAGTTGCGCAAAGAACGTCCCAACCTCGTGCTCTCTGGTGACTACAACATCTGTCACGAGGACATCGACATCAACAACCCGAGAAAGCACGACACATCGTCAGGATTCTTGCCCGAAGAACGGCAATGGATGACCGACTTCCTCAGTGATGGCTACATCGACAGTTTTCGCCATTTGGTGAAGGAACCCAACCAATACAGCTGGTGGAGTTTCCGCGCTGGTGCCCGTGCAAAAAACCTCGGTTGGCGCATCGACTACCATATGGTGACTGACAACCTTCGTGACCGCATTGCCAACGTCGGCATTTTGCCCGAGGTGATGCATTCTGACCATTGCCCTATTGTTTTGGAATTGAAGTAAAATCAGCCGTGCATGTCATTCCAACGTAGGCTTGTGCGAGAGAGGGAATCTGTGCACGGCGGCACAAAAAGCAAGAACCATACATGACGGCCCTTGAAACCATAGATTCCACACTACCGCACCGCCCACCGCAGGAATGACATGGCTTCAAAGGCCTTCCTATGACATACCCATTGAGGCCTGCAAACAATGATATGGCAAAACGATTTTCAAAAACACATGCCGACATTCCAGAAAAAGTAGTACCTTTGCAGCGGTTTTCACCAATGGCCTAATAGTTCAAGGGATAGAACGGAAGTTTCCTAAACTTTAAATCTAGGTTCGAGTCCTAGTTGGGCTACAGAAAAAGCCCCTAACCTGCTGAAAAACAAGTTAGGGGTTTTCTGTTTGCACCAATGGTTGTCACTTTACTGAAACTTTTTGCTCAAAAACCTTCCCGTCAGCAGCAGTGATGCGCAGCAAATACATGCCTTCAACCCAATCGCTGACATTGATTTCATTCACGTTTTTGAAGGTCTTTACCTTTTGGCCAAGCGCATTGAAAACTTGCACTTCCTTAGACTCAAAACCTTGAATATAAAGCATTTCCGAAGCAGGATTCGGATAAACCATTACCGAGAGCACTTTTTCATTGACAGCATCGTAGCCTGTTTGGAAGATCTTGAACGGACCGCATTCTAACCAAATGCTGTCGCCAAACTCACAGACCATAGTATACTCATAATAAGTATCCTCCTCAAGCTCTTCGAGAACGGCCTCCACATAGCCATCGGTGGTCACATCCACCTCAATCCAGTCGGTGTCGTCCAGTTTATGATACTTGAAATAAGCCCTCGCAAAATAATCGTTGCCCTCGTGAATCCAAGCAGATAACATGGCCGTGTGTGGGGTGATGTCAGATGCCTCAAAAAGCACAAAACTTGCCAAACCATGAATGGGGTAGCCGTTGTTGGTACCGTTGTCCATCACGAAAGCATGTGCGCTCTGGTCGAGTTGGTTCTTGAACTCCTCGGTCTGCATCTCTTCGGCAGCCATGCCTGTGCCGTAACCGTTGTTACCGCTTGCCGAGGTGAGGAAGTAACAATTGGAGACTTGTATTTCGTTCTCTGCCTTAGTCGGGTCGATGGGACTGACCATACCGAAAACACCTCCCGAAGTGCTGCCGCTGATTGATCCGACATTGTAACTGGAATAGATATTGACATTCGCCGACTCCACCGTGGCACCCAAAATGCCAGCAGAAATGCCCATCAACATGGCACTTGCCGTGACTGTTCCAGTATTATAACAATGCTGAATAAAAGCGTCTTCACGTGCAAAGCATACCACACCACCAGCCACAGCTGCACCCATGAAATTGGTATTGGTAACCGTTATGCTTGCCGACGACGAGCACTCAATCACGCGACCGTTTTGGACACCTGCCACAACACCAGCAGCACCGCAGAAGTTGCCGATATTGGTCACGCTGACCGAGCCCGAGAAACAGCATCGGCTAACTACAGCATGGCCGGCGATACCACCCACCACACCCGAGGCACCTATGCCTGTAGAATTGACCGTGCCGCTAACCGAAAGATTGCAAACGCAGCCCACTTCGCCACCAACAGCAGCAAACAAACCCGACACATCGGCATTAGTCTGAATCTGAAGATTCTCAACCTGATGATAGGCGCCATCGAAAAATCCAGCAAAGTAAAAACCGTTCATGTCGTAATCAACATTGCCGATGGGTGTCCAGTTGAGATTGTTCAGGTCAAGGTCGTCCATGAGCAAAAACCGTTCTCCCTCAAAAACGCCTTGTCCCGTGGACTGGTAGCCCTCGTTGACTTTCTCAGCGAGATAGGCCAATTGTGCCGCCGTTTCAATACGGTAAGGATTGTAATACGTGCCGTCACCTTGGGTCCATGACTCAGATGAGCCGTCCCAAACATTGGTTGCCACCACATTGAATGTCAATGCCATGACAAAGATGGAAAGGAATAATTTTTTCATTTTGTTCAGTTTTTCCTGCAAAGTTAAAACATTTCGACGAAAACAGCGTTATCATCCCATAAATTTGTATTTTTACCGCCTAAAATTACATTGTATGAAATACTTGAAGATTTTTACCCTCATCATAACTTCGTGGTTCGTTTCGGCCAATCTCTTCGCCCAAAACGGCATTTCCATCGGCAAATGGCGCACTCATCTCCCGTATCAGAAAGTGATTGGTGTTGAGCCTATTGGGCAGAAAGTCTATGCTGCCACGGAATATGAGCTGTTCTATTATGACAAAGAAGATAACTCCATCAACATCCTGAACAAGGTGAAAGGCCTATCGGATATCGGCATCAGCACGATACGCTACAACTCGAGCCAACGTAAACTGTTTGTGGCCTACACCAACGCCAATGTCGACCTCATTTATTACGATGGCACCATCAAGAACATGAGCGATATCAAGGACAAGACCATTATTGGTAACAAAAGTATTAATAGCGTATTTTTCGATGGCGATTTGGCTTACCTTGCCTGTGGTTTCGGTATTGTAGTGTTCGATTTAAAGAAAGAGGAGGTAAAGGATACTTATTACATTGGGAATCAAGGTGATGCGGTAAATGTTACAGACATAGAGTTTTTCAACGGCATGATTTATGCTTGCACGGACAATGGCGTATATCGTGCCAGGCTTGACGCACCCAATTTGGCAAACTACACCTCGTGGAGTTTTGATAATTCGTTGATCTATCCGCATTTGGCGTATACTGAGATGGAAGTGTTCAACGGAAAACTATATCTGAACTATGACGGTGGTTTCAATGCCGACACGTTGTTTGTTTTCGATGGCAACCACTGGGGTTATTTCGATAAGCAGAGCGTGAGTCAGAAAAATGAGCTTCGCGCTTATGAGGATTGTTTTGTCGTTACCAACAAATATTCTATCAACATTTACGACAGGAACATGACCCAAACCATGCAGATTTATATGCCTGGCAGTAGCATTGAGCCGCTTTCGACAGCCATCGACAATGCTGGAAACTATTGGATTGGCGATGCCAAGCGCGGTTTGATCAAGTCTGACAACGGTTGGAACAACATGGACGTGTTGCCCAACGGCCCAGCTTCGAAGAATGTATTTCAACTACAATCATGTGGCGATCAGGTTTGGATTGCTACGGGTGGCTATGCCGCCGACTGGAGCAAGCGTTACATAAGGGACGGCGTGGCTCGATTCGATGGTTCTTGGACGGTTTTCAATGCTGACAACATGCCCGATCTCGACAGCTATTCGGATATGGTGTGTAGTGTTACCAATCCATCTGACCCTTCAGTGACTTATGTTGGCACATGGGGCAACGGACTTCTGAAATTCAAGGATGGCCAACTGAGCGAAGTCTACAACGCTGATAATAGCTCTCTCGATTATTGGACGTCTGACCCGTCAAAAATCCTCATCAGCGGCCTTGCTTTTGACAGCCACGGCAATCTTTGGGTGGCCAATTCAGGAGCCACCAACCTCCTCTCTGTGATGCGGCCTAATGGAACTTGGCGCTCATTCAACATGGGAGGAAGCCTTGCTGGTATTGATGTCGGCACGCTTATGGTGGACGATAACGACTACAAATGGCTCATAAGGCGTAGTGGCGATATCATCGTATTCAACGATAATGGTACGCTTGACAATACCGCTGACGATGTGGCGAAAACCCTCAATACTGCTGCGGGCAGTGGCGGTTTGTTTGGCTCGGTGAAGAGCCTTGCCGTGGATAGAGACGGTGTCGTTTGGATTGGCACAGACAACGGCCCCTGCCTAATCAGCGACTCAAAAAAGATTTTCGACGGCTCAAACTTTGATGCCGTAGAGAAAAGGGTGCCACGCAATGATGGTACTGACCAATACGACTATCTTTTTAGCGGTTCTACAGTGCTTTCCATGGCTGTTGATGGATCAAATAATGTTTGGTTTGGTCTCGAATCGGGTGTCTATTTGGTGGCACAAGACAGAAACGCGACGCAATTGGAATATTTCAATACAGACAATAGCCCATTGCTTGAAAACGCAGTGACCACCATGGCCATCGACAACAACGGCGAAGTGTTTTTCGGGACGAGCAGTGGGGTCATTTCTTATCGCGCCCAGTCTACACCGCCTTCACCTGAAGTGACAGACGTTGTGGCTTATCCTAATCCCGTGCCTAAGGGTTATGAGGGTTATGTGGGCATCAAGGGACTGACTGCCAATACGCTGGTTCGTATTACCACGGTTGATGGCGCATTTGTCACTCAACTCATGTCAGAAGGCGGCCAAGCTGTTTGGGACTGTACTACCGTTGACGGAAAGAAAGTCAGCCCTGGTGTCTACCTGATTTTCACCAGCACCAAGGATGGTAAAAACAAGTTTGCCACAAAGATACTCGTCCTAAACTGATGGGAAACAAGACACAAGGCATTGTCCTGCAAAGCCTTAGATATGGCGATTCAAGCCTGATTGTCAAAGTATTCACTCGTGATTTCGGCTTGCGATCGTATATGGTGAAGGGAGCCTTCAACCACAATGCAAAGAACAAGGTTGCGCTTTTCCAAAATCTGAACATTATTAGTTACGTGGAGTCCGACAAGCCCATTGTTGCGTCGTTGGGTTACTTGAAGGATGTACAGCTTACGTGCGTTTACCGAAGCCTTCCTTTTGAGATGAAGAAAAGTGCCATCGTTCTGTACACTAGCGAATTGCTTTCAAAAACCCTGGTGGGTCAGGAGCAAAATGTTCCCTTATATGACTTCGTTGTGCAGTCGTTGCAGTGGCTTGATTTGGTGGAAGCGCATTATGCTAACTTCTCTTTGTTTTTCACTTTGGAATTGACACGGCATCTTGGGTTTTATCCTCAAACAAACTGGCACTCAGGTGATTGTTTCGACATGATAGAAGGCCATTTTGTACACGGTTATCCAATGCATCCTTATTATTTGGGGTCTGAAACGGCTGCTTTGTTTGGTAGCCTGTTGGGTAGGAGTATTGATGAAGTGTGCGCAATAAGTTTGTCTTTGCCGCAGCGACGCGAGTTGCTTGATGGCCTCATTATCTTTATGCGGCTACATGCCCCGGTAATGAAAGATTTTCATTCACATGAGGTGCTGAAAACCGTCATGCAATAAAAAAAGCCGACCTTGTCTGGTCGGCTTAAACAAGCGATTACTTTTATTATCTCAGTTCAAACGAAGTCTGTCCGACGAGTTTGCCGCCTTGTTCGTAAATGTCAACGAAGTAATAGCCTGGCTGCATCTGAATGCCAGAAGGTTTGATATAATAAGCACGTACGTCTTTCTCTTTGTTGTCGTAATTGACTGAGACCTTTTCGGTGTATTGGAGCATTTCGCCGTTGGATTCAAATGCGTATTCATCACCAGTGCCTTTGCAAATGATGGCTTTGTCGGGATCGGCGATGCGAACATAGAACAATTTGGTGCCTGCTTGAACAAGGTCGTTTTGAGCGAGTGTGAAGTCAATCTTAACGCGTTCGGTGCGATTGGCTTTGTTGGTTTGGGTTTCTTTGCTTCCGCCTTTGAAATAGACCGGATTGGCAGTCAGACTATAGATTTTTAAGGTTGAAGCCAGATTCACCTTGTTAGTCAGTTCCTCTTTTTGGCGGGTCAGGTTGGAGTTTTGCCGTTTTTCGGCTTGGTATTCCTCACGGATGCGTTCGTTTTCGGCCACCAATTCACGGTTAACGGTATAAAGCGAATCCATCTGGCGCACATATTTTTGTGAGATGGCTTGCAAAGAAGCCACTTTCTTCTTGATGCGGTTGTAGTCCCACTGCGAGTCAAGGAGCTTTTTGATTTCAACGGCGTCGGCTTGGATGATGCTGTCTTTTTCAGCCAGCTCGGCACTTAATTCGCCGTAGCTTTCCTTGAGTTCGTTATGAACACGCAACAAGCTATCGACTTCGGCCTGGAAATCAACGCGTTGCATTTCCTTTTCGGCTTCCAAATCCTTGAGGTCACTTTTTACCGAAGCCATGCGTACCAATGCAATGATGAGCGCGACAATAGCCACAGCCAAGGCTCCCAACACAGCGTACAAGACGGTTTTGTTGTTTTTCTTCTCTGTATCCATATTGTTTGTGTTTGATTTATTGTGCAAAAATAGTATTATTTTAAAATACAAACAATTTTGTGACTTATTTTTCGACGGCTTTTTCGGTAATTGGCTCGATTTTCGTCCGGGGAATACTTACGGAGATGTATTGTCCAACAGCCTCGATATAAACTGTAAGTCGTTTTTTGTCCTTCACGGAGTGCAGTTTTCCAATGAGGCCCATCATCGGGCCAGCGGTAATCCGTACGATTTGACCTTCTTTAAGCTCTGTATTTTTCAGGCTGGATTCTCCTTCCTCAAAATCGTCAATATAGCGTTTGATGGCGATGATTTGGTTGTCAGGAACCACAACAGGCTTGTGTTCGAAAGTGACGAACTTCACCACGCCATAGGCATTCAAGATGGGATAGTGGTCCTTCGGGGTGGAATGCACAAAGATGTAAGACTTGAACAGCGGTTCTTCCACTTTTTTCTTGCGATCGCTCCACTGTTTGATTCGAGTGATAAGGGGTAGAAAAGCTTCCACCCCCATATCATCAAGTTGCATCAGCACCTTTTTTTCCGAACGCGACCTGACATACAGTGCATACCAATGCTTGTCAGAATTCATTTCTCGCTGCTGTGATGGTGGTGATGGCGGTGTTTCTTTTTCTTATCGCCTTCACTTTCATTATCTTCACCATAGTAACTTGCCGAATCTTCGTTATATCCATATTTGCCGTAGCCATAGCCGCCATAGGCATAGGCGTAACCGCCATAACCGTATCCATATCTACGACCGCCATAACGATAGCCATAGCCTTTGGCAGCTTGGATGCCGTTCATAACGATGGCCATCTCAATACCACGATTCTCAATGTCCTTGATAATACTGCCGAAGATGTTCTTGTTGGTATGGTTTTGACGCACGACGAACAGATTGACATCGCTATGGCGCATCAGTAAGTATGAGTCAGTAACGAGGCCCAAAGGCGGCGTATCAATGATGATATAATCGTACATTTCTCTTAGTTTCTCAAAGAGTTCGTCGCATTTCTTGGAGGCAATCAATTCGGCGGGGTTGGGCGGAATGGGACCAGAAGTGATGATGTCGAGATTTGGAGTCTTTCTCGAAGGTTGGATGATGTTTTCCAATGGTTCCTTGTTGGAAAGGAAGGAGCTTAAACCAATGTTGTTGGTCAGGTTGAACTCTTGGAACAGCTTAGGCTTTCTCATGTCAAAGCCGAGCAGAACGGTCTTTTTGTTGTATAATGCATAGATGGATGCTATGTTGATACTACAGAAGGTTTTTCCAATACCTTGGATGTCACCTGTGACGAGAATAGTAGTCTTTGTCTTGCCCTGGGTGAGGAACTCGACATTTGTACGTATGGAGCGGAACGACTCTGCAATAGGTGCTTTTGGCTTGTTGATGACCACGAGGGGATCTTTGTCACCTACTTGGGATATTTGTCCAATAATGGGGAACTGGGTCAATTTTTCAATGTCATTTCGGTCGCTGATGGAAACATTGAAAATCTCTTTCAAGAAAAGGTACAAGGCAGGAATCATCAAACCAAGAATGAGGGCAATGAGATAGTTCACCGACCTTCTTGGCTTGATTAATCTGACGAGTACAAGTCGAGCTTCATCAAGGACTTCGTTGTCAGGGGTGTTGGATGCTCTAAGGATTTGGGCCTCGGCACGACGTTGCATCAGATATTTGTATGTCTCATCGCTTAAATTGAAATTACGTTGGTAGCTTAACAGTTGACGTTGCTTTTCAGGCAACACCCTCGTCTCTGACTCGATTTGTGAGATACGTTTCTCGATTTCGTTGAGACTCAATTGGGCGTTCAGTACAAGGTTATTCACCGTTTCGAGCAAAGTTTTTTTGGTGGTGACGATCTGTTCGTTGAGCTTCACAATCTGAGGGTGTTGTTCGGTTTGGGTAAGCAATTGCGTTGCCTTGGTCTGCGACAAGGAGACAAGGTCTCTCACTAACTGGTTGAGCAAGGGGTCTGCTATACCCATTGTACTGGGAGCTGCAAGATTCTCTGGGTCATCAATTTGTACTTTAATATAATCTTGCAAGCGCTTATAAATCTTGACGTTTACTTGCATTTCCGCCCGTTCCTTGTCCAAGGCTTGTAGTCTACTATAGGCTTGATTGGCTTGAACATCGAAGTTTGTTAGGTCGTTTTGAGTGCGAAAATCCTTCAGTTCTATTTCAGCAGCGGTCAACAATTCTTGAATATCTCCCAACTCTTTGTCAATGAACACAATAGTATTATCCGAAATCATATTTTTCTTTTCCAATCCTCTCATCACAAATTCGTACATGAGCATATTGGTGAAATCGACAATCTTTTGCTTATTGCTTCCCGTCATAGTAACAGCTACAACTGACGATTGCCTGTTAATAGTGTTAACGCTAAAACTTTTCATCTGTTTAACTAGGTCAGAATAACTGTTGAGCCAAAAAGAGATTTTTCTACTTGGCAAAGTCTCTGGATTGCAATCGTCTTTGAGGACAACACGCAATCGGTTGTATCCTGTTTCAAACCATTCTCCTTGTTTGAACTCTTGGGTAAACTCAAAATCATATATGCTGTCATTGATATTTTCTTCTAGAATATAATCGTAAAGGGAATAGATTTTTCCATAAGCGGAGAGCGTGAAATGCTCATTATCAGAGAAAGCGATATTGTACACCAAACCTACCGCTTGTGGCACGGTGCGGTCAAATTCCACTACGAATGGTACCTCGTCTTTGTACAACTCGGAACCTGTAATTCTCCCTTTGCCATAATATGATACTTCAATACCCATTTTCTTGACCACCCGTTCAGTAAGCATATACGATTGGAGAATTGCGATTTCGTTTTCAACATTGTTTCCATTACCGGTATATATATTGGTCATAATCTCTGTTGGATCAATACCTGTACGTTGATCTTTAACAATGACAGTACCGCGAGTTTGGTACACCTTTGTTGAATAACGATTGATGACGAAACCTATAGCAAGAGCCGCAACTGCAGCTATCACAAATAAATACCAATTGTCAAGAAAAATATATGCTATTTTTTTAAAACCATCATATTGATGCTCGTCATCTTCTTGAATTGCTTTGTATGTGTAGTCGTCGTTTGCCATGATGATTTATATTTTATTCTAGTTATTTATTTTGATTTTATTGTTTCTTATTTGCTTAATAATTTCATATTCATGTACATAGTAATGATTGAAACTGCCAATGATGATAATGAGATGACTGTTGAGTATGGGAATGTGGTGAAGCCCCATTGCTTGGCGGCCATCGGTTCAACGTAAATGATGTCGTTGGGCTTTAAATAATAGTAATCCGATGATAGAATGTCGGCATGACCCATGTCAACAGTGATGATTTCAGAGCCGTTGTCGGTTTGGCGGATGATTTTCACTTCGTCTTTTTTTGCGAAATTGGTCATATTGCTAGCCAAGGAGATGGCTTCAAACAAATTGATTTGCGATTGGTAGACCTTGTACATTCCGGGCCTAGTCACCTCACCAAGCACGGTAATGTTGAAATTGGCCAATTTGACAACAAGCATGGTTTGGTTGACATATTGGTTGAGAGCGGTCTGCATTTTGTCTTTAGCCTCGTCGATGGTCAGGTTTTTCAATTCGATTTTGCCAGTAAGGGGAAAATCAATGTATCCTTGTTCATCAATAGTGTAGGTCTGGAGGTAGATGCTCGCATCGTTTGTTAAATAATTGGCACGGCTCATAGAAGTTTCACCATTTAGCGAAGCGGCGCTTCTTTCATCGATAGTGTTGATCACTCGGATGTAAAGGTTATCTCCGGGTTGAAGTTTGTAGTTGAGCGTGCGGTCGTTGACGTATTCTTTGGAAAGCCTTTCGGCAACCATTTCAGCGTCTTTCAGATAAAGCATTTTCTTTTGTGGTACGCATGAGGCGAAAACAGCAACAAAAACTAAAGCAATAACGCCTAATTTGCTGTACTTGTTGATTCTTTTGATGTGATTCATATTTGCATTTATTTAATTATTCGTTGTTGACTAAGGCCAGTTTCTTGACACCGACAAGTGGTGTGATTGGCATTTTTTGTTCGACTTGGAAACAGTAAACGCCAGGCTCTTCAAGGCGCAACTGCTTGTTGATGGGCAGTGTAAAAGTGTAGCACCCATCTTTTAGTTCCGCACTCCACTGACCTTTGTCGTCTTTCACTTTTGGTTTGTATTCCTTGCTCCTAAATGGTTCACCATCGCGGGTGAAAACCGTGAAAATCAAGTCAATATAATCATATGGATAATCGTCAGTGAAACTGATGTGCAAACTTAAATCGTATGTGGTTTCAGCTTTGATTGCGATGTCATTGCGTACATAGTCGAAGCGTTCCCAAGTTTCATTGTAAAAGCTACGTTGAAGCAAGGTTTTCTCGCCAACCTGTCTTTGGCAGGAGGGAAGTACAAAACATGAAAGTATCACTATGACTGGTACTATTCGCTTCATTTGTTTAAAATCGTGCAAAAATAAAGAAAATTCAGATATGGACTATTGTTATCACAACTTTTTTCGGAATAAAAACGAAAAACTGAAAATATTATTTTCTTCATTATGTTTGGAAATGGAAAAATCATTACTTTTGTCAATTGTGAAAACGACTTTTTTTAGCCATGCGACAGAATAGTAACAATTTGACAACGAGAAAGTTTCTCATCATTGGCGTTTTCGTTGCCGTAGGCGTGGCGTTTTTGGCTAAGTTGTTTTGGTTGCAAGTAATCGACAAAAAATATGTAGCGATGGCCGACAACAACGCACTTCGTTACGTAACACAATATCCTGCTCGAGGCAAGGTGTATGATCGCAACGGCCAACTTTTGGTGTTCAACGAAGCTGTTTATGATCTGATGGTGGTGCCCAGGCAAGCTTGTAAGGTTGACACTTTACATCCCTTCGACACGGTAGAATTTTGTCGTCTGCTGAAAATCTCAAAGGAATCGTACATCGAGCGGATGAAGAAAGCACGGAAAGAGTCGTATATGAAACCAACGCCCTTCGTGACGCAGGTCTCCAAAGAGGATTATGCGCATGTGGCGGAGGTGTTATATCGCTATCCAGGTTTTTATTTTCAGACGCGTACCGTGCGACATTATCCCCAAGCTATTGCTGCGCATACATTAGGTGATATCGGCGAAGTGAGTCCGAACGAACTGGAAAAAGACGACTATTACAAGCAAGGAGACTATATTGGCAAGTCCGGTATCGAGCGTTCCTATGAAAAGGAACTGCGCGGCAAAAAAGGCTTGAAAGTGGTGATGGTTGACGTACACAATCGCGAAATGGGTAGTTTCATGGACGGTGAACTCGATCGCGACCCCGTGGCTGGAAAAGATATCTATCTCGGTTTGGATGCCGAATTGCAGGCTTATGGCGAGCTGCTTATGGTGGGCAAAATCGGCTCCATCGTAGCCATTGAACCAAAAACAGGACAAATCTTGGCATTTGTCTCCAGTCCCACCTATGATCCTAATCTACTGGTAGGTCGTGAGCGTGGAGCCCATTACAAAGAATTGCAGCAAGACCCGATGAAACCTCTTATCAACCGTGCTATCAGTGGTACGTATCCGCCAGGTTCCACGTTCAAGAGCGTCATCGGTATGATTGCCATGCAAAGTGGTAGCATTACACCACAAACCGTTTTTCATTGCAATGGCCCTGGGTCACTGCCTATCAAATGCACCCACCACCACGGTAGTTCTCCCGATTTTGCCAATGCTATCATGAATTCCTGTAATCCTTATTTTTACGAATCTTTCAAAGCCACCATTAACAATCCCAAGTTTGGCGGTGTGAAGAAAGGCTACGAGTATTGGAAGGACATGACTTATAAGTTGGGGCTTGGCCATACCTTTGGCACCGACATCCCTTACGAGCGTCCGGGTAACATTCCCTCTCGCGAGTATTATGACAAAATGTATAAAGATCAATGGAATGCAGTGACCATCAGATCATTAGGTATCGGTCAAGGTGAAGTTTTGGTGACGCCCTTGCAATTGGCCAACATCGCTGCTTTGATTGCCAACGAAGGCTATTATTACCCGCCCCACCTCATCAAATGTTTTGGCGACTCAACGGCCATCCCCGAAGTGATGACGACCAAAGTCAACTCAGGCATCGAACAACGTCATGTCAAGGTGATGAAAGACGGTTTACGCACCGTGTTTAGCGGACCGGCAGGTACGGCACGGCGATACGAGATGAAAGACATCCCGCAATGTGGCAAAACTGGAACCGCGCAAAACCCGCATGGTAATTATCACTCCAACTTCATAGCGTTTGCCCCAGCTGACAACCCTAAAATTGCCCTAGCTGTCATTATCGAAAACGGCGGTTATGGTGCCACTTGGGCAGCGCCTATCGCCAGCTTGATGATAGAGAAATACATCCGTGGCTATAGCGTGCGTGAGGATTTGGAAAAACGTATGATGGAAGGACGAATCACATATAAGAACGAGAGATGATCAACGAAAACGACAATAGGAATAAAATCATTGGGAAAATAGATTGGGTTACGGTGCTGATTTACTTTGCTTTGGCCATTATTGGATGGTTCAGTATTTTTTCGGCCAAATATAATGAATTACATCCCAGCATTTTCGATTTCTCGATGGAATACGGCAAACAGCTGATTTGGATTGGTGCGGCAGTGTTTATCGGCTTTGTCATTCTGCTCATCGATGCCAAGTTCTTCAACGCCTTTTCGCTGTGGATTTATATTGCCGTTTTGATAGCATTGTTTGCGGTGTTGGTATATGGCAAGGCAACCAATGGTGCCACATCTTGGATTAACTTTGGCCCTATAAAGTTCCAACCATCTGAATTTGCAAAAATGGCTACGGCCTTGGCTTTGGCGGGCTACCTCGACCGTCTTGGCGTGGATTTAAAAAAACGCAGAGATCGCCTCGTTTCCTATGCCCTTATCCTCATCCCCATGGTTCTTGTGTTGATGCAAAACGACACGGGATCGGCCATCGTTTTTGTTTCGTTCATTTTTGTGCTCTATCGGGAAGGGATGCCTGGAGCGGGGTTCTTGATGCTGTGCGGCGTGACGGCAGTATTGTTTTTCATTCTGACACTGCTTTGGGGACAAAAAACCATGTTCATTATCCTTGGAGTATTGTTTGTCTTGGCTTTGGCTTTTTTCTTTCTGACCAGAAAGCGTGGCTTTATCCCGATGATTGCTGTTTTTGTCTTCATGTTCGGCTTCGTTTTTTCGGTCGATTACGCTTTCAACAACGTCCTTCAGGACCATCAGCGTTCGCGAATTGAGGTGCTTCTTGGTATGAAAGACGACCCCAAAGGTGACGGTTACAACGTACACCAGTCGAAAATCGCCATCGGCTCAGGCGGCTTGACGGGGAAGGGCTTTCTACAAGGCACCCAGACCAAATACGACTTTGTTCCCGAGCAGCACACTGACTTCATTTTCTGTACGATAGGAGAGGAGGGTGGTTTCATGGGTACAGCGGTTGTGGTGCTGCTTTATGTGGCTTTGCTTGTGCGGCTTATCGTGTTGGCCGAGCGTCAGCGATCTACTTTCAGTCGTGTCTATGGTTATGGCATTGCTGGAATACTGTTTGTACACGTTGCTATCAATATCGGCATGACCATCGGCTTGATGCCTGTCATTGGTATCCCATTGCCATTCTTGAGTTATGGTGGGTCAAGCATGTTGGCCTTCACCATTATGTTGGCCATCTTCGTCAAACAGGATGCCAATCGGTTGAATATTCTTTGATTCCAAAAAATGCGGATTGTTTTGACGGTTTTGAAAATATTCTGTTATTTTTGCCGTTTATTTTAAACAGATAACCCCTTTGTTTTTATGAAAAGAACGTACCTTATATTAATGCTATGGTTGCCTTTGTCGCACCTTTTCGCTCAGACAGTCGACACTTTGAATACCGTCAATGATAGCATTGACATGGAATATGACGAACAGGAAATCAAGGACTTGAACTCGGGAAAAGCTGTAGTGGAAGAGTCGACGGTGATAGAAATGTTGGAGGCGGTGAGTAGCATTACCTATTTCAAAGACATTTATCTTGACATCGATTCGGCGGTGATGAACGTGTACGGTTACGAACCTGACGAGATACCCGTTTTTGACGATTCCGTCTATGCGCAACGCATCGAGGCTTTGGCGCGCGAAACGACCATCCCGCTGACGTTCAACACCCATGTGAAATCGTTCATTGACCTATATGCCAACCGTCGCCGGACACAATCAAGTCGCATGTTGGGCCTTTCCCATGTTTATTTCCCTCTGTTCGAGGACTTGCTTGACAAATACAATCTGCCGCTTGAATTGAAGTATTTGGCCATGGTGGAGTCGGCGCTGAATCCCACGGCGGGTTCGCGGGCTGGTGCCAAAGGCTTGTGGCAGTTCATGCTCGCTACGGGCAAGGATTATGGTTTGAGAGTCACCTCATTGCTCGACGAGCGTTACGACCCAATGAAGGAAACCGTGGCGGCTTGCCAATACTTGCAAAGCTTGTATGCCCGTTACGGCGACTGGTTCCTTGTGTTGGCGGCCTATAATTCGGGTCCAGGCACGGTCAACAAGGCCATTTTGCGCGCTGGAGGCGTGAGGAACTATTGGGCAATTTGGCCTTATCTGCCCAAGGAGACGCGCGGTTATGTGCCAGCTTTCATCGCTGTGACCTATGTGATGAACTTCGCCACCGAGCACAACCTTTATCCCATCAATCCGGGCTTGCTGATGCATGGCACCGACACCGTGATGGTGCGCGACCATGTTGCCTTCGACCAAATCAGCGAGTGCGTGGGTGTCCCGATGGAGGACATCGTGTTCTTCAACCCGCAATACACTAAGCGAATTATCCCCGCCTCGTCCGACAATCCCTATGCTTTGCGCCTGCCTATGAAATATGCGCTGCGTTTTGTGCAGTTGGAGGACAGCATTTACAATTATAAGTCTACGGCAGCCATTACCCAAGAGAGAATCGTCGAGCAGGTGAAAGAGGTGAGCGACAGCTTCACGCACACGGTGAAAAAAGGCGAAAGTCTGGGCAGCATCGCGAAGAAATACCATGTCAGTGTGTCGAATGTCAAGCAATGGAACCACCTGAGAAAAGATACGATTCACGTGGGTCAGAAATTGGTCATCTACCGTTCGGGCGCCCCTATGGCTCAGGCTGGGAAGTCGAAATCTTCAGGGAAGTCGAGCGGTCAGACTTCGTCATCGACCGTCAAGACACACACGGTGAAAAAAGGCGAGACCCTTTCCTCGATTGGACGGAAATATGGTTGCAGTGCCAATCAAATCAAGAAATGGAACGGCCTGAAGAATAACAATATCAAGGTTGGACAAAAGCTGAAAATCAAGAAATAACCCCGCGTCCCAACGGGACGCAACATCCCGTAACCATAGGTCGTGACCTACAGCAGACATATAACAAATCAACTAAACTGAACAGCTATGAAAAAAACAACCCTTCTTCTCCTGACTCTTGCCCTCCTTGCGGCCTGCACCGACAAGCCGAGAACGGCGAAAAAAGACCGTTCGGCGGGTGGCACTGCCGAAATTTTGGTCGTCACTCAAAATGTTGAACAATGGGACGGCAGAATCGGCGATTCCATCCGACACTATTTCCTTGATTACCAATACGGTTTGCCGCAGCCTGAGGCGATGAACGACTTGGCGCACATCAATGTTTCGGGCTTTTCGGACATGTTCAAGAAGCACAAGTGCATCCTTGAGGTGGAGATTAATCCCAGCTTTGAAAAAGCCAAGGCCGAGACCGCCGAAGACCTTTGGGCCGCGCCGCAACGCTATGTGAAAATCACGGCACCTGATGTCGCTTCATGGGTGGAACTGTTTGATTCTCAAAAGGAAGTGTACAAGCTTTGGTACGACAAAGTGGAACGCGAACGCATTATGAGCGTGTTCAGGCCTTCCGTTGACAACAACGTCACCAACGCTATTGCCGAGAAAATGGGGTTCACGTTGACCGTCCCGCAAGGCTTTTATATCGCCAAGAACGAGCCTGATTTCATGTGGCTTCGCAAGGAATTGGAGCGTTCGAGTGCGTGTATCCTCATTTACCAGACACCTTATCTCGACACGGCACAGTTCAGCACGAACAGCCTCGTGGCCATGCGCAATATGATGCTGCAAAAGTATATTCCTGGCCCTTCGGAAGGCTCCTACATGAGCACCGAAACCGAGTTTGTGCCGCCTTTGGTGACTTATGTCCCTGATTTTCCAGCAGGTTATGCGATGGAAATGCGCGGCATGTGGAATGTGGAGAATGACTACATGGGCGGCCCCTTTGTGTCGTACACTTTTGCTGACGACAGAACGGGCAAGCTCGTTACGGTGGAAGGCTACTACTACGAGCCTAACCAAAAGAAACGCAACCAATTGTTGCAATTGGAAGCGATTCTTTACAGCTTGAAATTTGTAGAACAGGAACAGGAATAATTATCCCACGTTGCATCCTGGAGCGACCAAGTCGCTCGGCGTGAGCAATACGAGGCGACCATCTTTGTCCTCGGCAGAGAGAATCATGCCCTCGCTGACCACACCCTTCAGTTTACGTGGCTCGAAGTTGGCGATGAAGCATACTTGCTTGCCCACAAGTTTCTCAGGCTCAGTGTAATACTTGGCGATGCCACTTACGATGGTGCGTTTGTTCATGCCGTCGTCGATGAGGAACTGCAACAGCTTGTCGGCCTTCGGCACCTTTTGGCATTCGAGGACAGTACCCACGCGTACATCCACCTTCATGTAGTCGTCGAAACTGACCACGGGCTTCACGTCGGCAGGCTTCCAAGCGTTCAGTTGATTGGCTTTCTTGGTCTCTTCCAACTTTTTCAGTTGAGCTTCCACCACGCTGTCCTCCACTTTTTCGAACAGCAATTCCGGCTGACCGATGACATGGCCTTCGGTCAACAAGACGGTGTTTTCGGCATCGTCCCACATATTGAACTTCAAGCCAATCATCTTTTGCAGTTTCTTCGCGCTGAAAGGCAGGAAAGGCTCGCTCAGAATGGCGAGATGCGCCACAATCTGCAATGATACGGCCATCACGGTCTTCACGCGATCGGGGTCGGTCTTGATTTGTTTCCAAGGCTCATTGTCAGTGAGATACTTGTTGCCAAGTCGGGCCAAGTTCATCAATTCGTTGAGAGCCTCGCGGAATTTGTAAGTTTCAATGAGTCGGCCGATTTTGGCGGGATAGGCATTCATTTCCTCGATGACGGCCTTGTCGGTATCGTTGAGGTTGCCCAAAGCGGGTACGGCACCTTCATAATACTTGTGCGTCAACACCAACGTGCGATTCACGAAGTTGCCGAAGATGGCCAAAAGTTCGTTATTGTTGTGGTCTTGGTAGTCTTTCCAGGTGAAGTTGTTGTCCTTGGTTTCAGGTGCGTTGGCAGTGAGCACATAACGTAGCACGTCTTGTTTTCCGGGGAACTCTTCGAGGTATTCGTGAAGCCATACGGCCCAGTTTCGCGAGGTCGAAATCTTGTCGTTTTCGAGGTTGAGGAACTCGTTGGCGGGCACGTTGTCGGGCATGATATAGTCACCGTAGGCCTTCATCATGCAAGGGAAGATGATGCAGTGGAACACGATGTTGTCCTTGCCGATGAAGTGCACCAGCTTGGTCTCGGGATCTTTCCACCACTTCTCCCAATTCTCGCCACGTTTTTCGCAAATCTCCTTGGTGTTGCTGATGTAGCCAATAGGGGCATCAAACCAGACGTACAAGACTTTACCCTCGGCACCCTCAATCGGGACGGGAACGCCCCAATCCAAGTCACGGGTGACGGCGCGGGGTTGCAAGCCACCGTCCAACCAGCTTTTCACTTGGCCGTAAACGTTGGTTTTCCATTCCTTATGGCCTTCGAGGATCCACTCGCGGAGCCAGGTTTCGTATTGGTCGAGAGGCAGATACCAGTGTTTGGTCGGCTTTTTCACCAAAGCGGCGCCGCTGAGTTGCGAATGGGGATTGATGAGTTCATCAGGACTCAAGGATGAGCCGCATTTCTCGCATTGGTCGCCGTAGGCACCGTCAGCGCCGCATTTTGGGCATGTTCCAACGATGTACCTGTCGCTCAGGAACTTATGACGTTCTGGGTCGAAGTATTGTTCTGTCTCTTTCTCGATGAACTTGCCTTCGTTGTAAAGCTTTTTGAAGAACTCTTGGGCTGTGGTGCGGTGCATTTTCGAAGAGGTTCGCGAATAAATGTCGTAACTGATACCCAGTTCCTCGAACGACTTCTTAATGATTTCATGGTAGCGGTCGACGACATCTTGAGGCGTAACACCCTCTTTTTCAGCTTTAATCGTAATTGGCACGCCGTGCTCGTCGGAACCACCGACAAACAGCACTTCCTCCCCGCGCATTCGCAGATAGCGGACGTAGGTGTCGGCGGGAATGTAGACGCCGGCCAAGTGACCGATGTGGACGGGGCCGTTTGCATAAGGCAAGGCCGTGGTTACTGTGTAACGCTTGAAAGGTTTGTTCGTTGATTCCATGATGATTAAAGTTTTAAGAGGTGTAATTATTTCTTTTTTGTTGTCCGTTTTTTGGGTGCGTTGTTGGGGTCTTCAATGATGGCCATACATGCTTCGTATGAGAGCTTTGTCGGGTCGGTGGTCTTCGGGATTTTGAAGTTGCTCTTCTTGTGGGCAATGTAGGGGCCGAAGCGACCGTTCAGCACGCGTAGGTCCGGGTCTTGCTCGAAGGTGAGGATGATGTTGTTGAGGTCTTTTTCGCGCTTCTCGTTGATGATTTCCACGGCACGGTCATGTTCGATCAAGGCCGGATTGTCGGTCTTGGCCAGGCTGTAAAACTTATTGTCGTGTTTCACGTAGGGACCGAAACGACCTACTGCCACAACGATTTCCTTGCCTTCGTATTCGCCGAGCGAACGCGGGAATTCAAACAATTTCAGCACTTCCGCCAAGGTGACATTCTCAATACTCATGTCCTTTTTCAGACCGGCAAAACGAGGCTTTTCCTCCGATTCGGTGTCGCCGATTTGTGCCACCGGACCGAAACGCCCGACTTTCACATAGACGTTCTTGCCCGTGGCAGGGTCGGTTCCAAGGAGTTTCTCTCCGCTGAATTTGCCGGAATTTTCCGTGGTGGAGACGATTTGCTTGTGGAAATCCTTGTAGAAGTCCTTGATCATGGCGTTCCACTCGCGTTTCCCTTCTTCAATCTTGTCGAATTCCTTCTCCACATTGGCGGTGAAGTTGTAGTCGATGATGCTCTCAAAATACTGCATCAGGAATTTGTTCACCAAGACGCCGATGTCGGTGGGCAACAGCTTGCCTTTTTCGGCACCATAGTTTTCCTTTCCGGTCTTTTCCGTGATTTTGTTGTTCTTTAACGATATGATTTTGAAGGTTTTGATTTCGCCTTTCACATCGCCTTTGGTGACATATTCGCGCTTCTGGATGGTTGAAATCGTGGGTGCGTATGTGGAGGGGCGACCGATGCCGAGTTCCTCCATTTCGTGTACTAAACTGGCTTCGTTATAGCGGAAGGGCGGACGGGTAAAGCGTTGCTGGGCTTCCATTTTGTCCAACTCAAGCGCGGTGCCCACCTCGACGGTCGGCAGCAGGCTGACGGTGTCTTCCGAAGTGTCGTCGTCATAGCTTTCCATGTAGACTTTCAGGAAGCCATCAAAGAGGATGACCTCGCCTTTGGCCACAAATTGCTTGTCGGTAGACGAAACGCTAATGTTCACGTTGGTGCGTTCAAGCTGTGCATCAGCCATTTGCGAGGCGATGGTGCGTTTCCAAATCAGGTCGTAAAGCTTGCGCTCATCGGCGGTGCCTTTGATGTCGTGACGGTCCAAATAAGTCGGGCGAATGGCCTCGTGTGCTTCTTGTGCGCCTTTGCTCTTAGTATGGTATTGGCGCGTCTTCACGTACTCAGTACCGTAGTTTTCTGCGATTTCCTTCTTGGCCATGCCGAGGGCGAGGCTCGAAAGGTTGACCGAGTCGGTACGCATGTAAGTGATTTTTCCGGACTCGTAAAGCTGCTGGGCGATACGCATGGTGTTGGCGACCGAGAAACCGAGTTTTCTCGCGGCTTCTTGTTGTAGGGTAGAGGTCGTGAATGGCGGTGCAGGATACCTTGTAGCCGGCTTTTTCTCGATGGAATCCACCTTGTAGGAAGCATTGACGCACGATTGCACGAACGCCTTCGTTTCTTCCTCAGTATCAAAGCGATGCGGAAGTTCGGCGGTCAGGGTGTATTCTTGTCCGTCCTTGATGAAGGTGAACAGAGCCGTGACACGGTAGTTGCTGGTCTGCACAAAATTCTTGATTTCTTCTTCGCGCTCGACGATGAGGCGCACGGCTACCGACTGCACGCGACCTGCCGAAAGCGCGGGCTTTACTTTTTTCCACAGCAAAGGCGAAAGCTCATAACCCACAAGGCGGTCGAGGACGCGGCGCGCCTGCTGGGCGGCCACCAAACCCATGTTGATTTCGCGCGGGTGCTCTATGGCGTTCAGGATGGCCGATTTGGTGATTTCATGGAAAACGATGCGCTTGGTGTCTTTTTTCTTCAAGTCAAGGGCCTCGTAAAGATGCCACGAGATAGATTCTCCTTCGCGGTCCTCATCGGAAGCGAGCCAAACAGTCTCAGCCGCCTTTGAGAGCTTCTTCAAGTCGGCAACGATGGCCTTCTTGTCGTCCGAAATCTCGTATTCTGGCTCAAAATCATTTTCAATATTGACACTTAACGTATTCTTGTTCAAGTCGCGGACGTGTCCTTGACTTGCCTTCACCGTGTATTCCTTGCCCAAAAAACCTTCGATGGTCTTGGCCTTGGCCGGTGATTCCACGATTACTAAATTCTTTGCCATAGATTCAAATTTAATCTCGGGAAGGCAGTATCTTCCCCAATTTTCGCGTGCAAAATTAGTAGAATAAAAGCGGACAAAGGAAATTTTTTTGGAGGAAAATGCTTATTTTATTGATAAACAAAGAGATAATTTTGTAATTTTGTCGCATGGAAGAATTGTTGCAATATGCCATCGAAGCTGCTCTCAAGGCTGGCAAAGCCATTATGGAAGTGTATGCCACGTCGTTTGAGGTCTATACCAAGGATGACGACTCTCCTGTCACACAGGCCGACTTGAGAGCTAGTCAAATCATTAAGGAAATGCTGAAACCCACGGGTTTACCCTTCGTCAGCGAGGAGGATTTGCCTCCCGACCGCTCCAAATTTGGGCGCTATTGGCTTGTCGATCCGTTGGACGGCACGGCAGAGTTTGTGAAGCGCAACGGTGAATTTACGGTCAACATTGCCCTCATCGATGACAAGCGGCCTGTTTTGGGCGTGATTTATGCGCCGGTGATGGATAAAATGTGGGATTCGATACATGTTGGGCTACCACATTGTGACAGCCATACAAAAAGGCCTTTCACGGTGTTGGTCAGCCGCTCGCACCGAACGTCTGAGGTGGACGCTTTTATTAATAAGGTATTACGTCCCACCCATCCCGACTTGGTCATCGACTCGCAAGGTAGCAGTTTGAAATTCGCTCGATTAGCCGAAGGCACGGCAGATGTTTACGTATGTTACAGCAAAACGAAAGAATGGGACACCGCTGCAGCCGAGGCTATTCTCTGTGCCGCAGGCGGCAAAGTGCTTCGTATTAATGACGGCAAACCTTTGGAATACAGCAAAAAAGACTACCCCAATCCGCCGTTTGTGGCTTGGGCACTGCAATAATTTTAGTGTGTCAGGATTTCCAACCCTGTTTCAGTCATGAGGAAGGTGTGTTCCCATTGGGCTGAGGGCAGCTCGTCTTCGGTGATGACGGTCCAGCCGTCGGCACTGTCGATGAAGACTTTCCATGTGCCCATGTTGATCATCGGCTCGATGGTGAACACCATGCCTGGCACGAGTAGCATTCCCGTGCCTTTTTTGCCGTAATGCAACACTTCAGGGTCGTCGTGGAACTTGAGGCCCACGCCGTGGCCACAGAGGTCGCGCACCACGCTGAAACCGTTCTTATGGGCATGTTTCTCGATGGCGTTGCCGATGTCGCCGACGAAGCCAAAGGGCTTGGCTGCCTCCATGCCAATGTAAAGGCATTCCTTGGCCACGTCCACCAGTTTTTGCTTGCGCGTAGAGGTCTGCCCGATGAAGTACATGCGCGAAGCGTCAGAATAGAAACCGTCCAAGATGGTGGTGACGTCCACGTTGATGATGTCGCCTTCTTTTAGGATTTCCTTGGCAGAGGGAATGCCGTGGCATACCACCTCGTTGATGGAAGTGCAGACACTTTTCGGGAAGCCTTCGTAGCCCAAAGGAGCTGGGATAGCACCATGCTCGATGGTATAATTATGAACCAACTCGTTGATTTCCAACGTGCTCATTCCCTCGTGTATTTTTTCGCCTACAAGGTCAAGGATGGCTGTGGTGATGACACCGCTTTTCCTGATGCCTTCAATCTCTTCAGGCGTGCGGATGAGGGTGCGTTTGGGCACCATCACGCCTTTGCTTTCCAAATACATCACTTTCCGGTCCAATGCTGTCGGTTCTTGTCCGGCTGGGACACGCCATCTTTTACGTCTGTTAAACATGTTGCTTTGAAATTTCGCGCAAAAATAGGGATTTTTTCAATTCATTTGGCAATGACAATGCCCAACTGGCGGTTGAGTTGTCTGCGGATTTCGTCAAGGTCTTTCTTTTGCTTCAAAAGAATGAGCTGATTCTCTAACTCCGTTGCGTTTTTCAAACTCTCTTCGACAGTCTTGCGACGCTCCTCAATGATGAGATCCTTGTAGCGGTAAATCGAGGATAAAACGGTGGCTTTCAACACATCTTCTTCTCGTTTGACGAAAATGCCGTACTTTTCCCATTGGTCGAGTTTGTAGGGCGAAGAAAGTAGGTCGGCAGCCAACTGGGCGATGTTTTCGTCCTCGTTGGAGGTGAAATATTGGTCATCAGGGATGCTGCCCTCGTCGATGGCATGGTCGAAGAGGTCGAAGATTTTCTTGTTGACGGGGTCAACGAAGAGGCACTCATCGTTTTTCAGGTCATCGATGATGAACTGCGCCACGGAGACTTGCTCGTAAACCGTTTGTCCGTTCTCATCGAAACGCTCGTCAGTAATCATCTCCCGACCGTACATGAGCAGCAGTTTCACCAATTCACGTTCTTGGTAGTAGCCCGCAGGAAGCTGTTCTTCAAGGGTTTCCTCCTGTTTAGGTTGCGTCACCGTCGTGGTTTCCGTCTCGGGAACTACTTCACCTTCCACTCCTAACGACTTCTTGAATTTTGCCCGCAGAATCTTGTTCAGCTCATTGGTGAGTGTCTGCTCGGGCATGTCCAAAAGGCGGCTGCATTCCTTGACATAGGTGATTCGGAAGATGCTGTCAGGGATGACGGAGATGGTTTCCACAATCTCCCGGATGACCTGCCCGCGTTTGATGGGATCGTTTTGGGCATCTTTCAGCAAGAGTTCCGTCTTAAAACGAACGAAATCTTTTGCATTTTCTTTCAAGTAGTTGCTGACATATTCCGTCGAAAACTCCTTGCCAAAAGTGTCGGGGTCGTGCTCGGGTGGTAGTACCACAACGCGCACGTTCATACCTTCGGAGAGAATCATGTCTGTGCCTCGCAAAGCTGCATGAAGTCCCGCTGCATCGCCGTCGTAGAGCATGGTGATGTTCTTCGTGTAGCGCTTGACGAGGCGAATCTGTTCCATTGTGAGCGAAGTGCCGCTGCTGGCCACCACATTCTCAATACCAATTTGATGCATCCTTAGCACATCAAAATAGCCTTCTACAAGGATGCATTCATCGGCCTTGGCGATAGCGTTTTTGGCGAAAAAAATGCCATAGAGCGTCTGTTTCTTGTCGTAAATCTCTGACTCGGGCGAGTTTTGGTATTTCGGGCTTTTCTTGTCGTTGACAAGGATGCGCCCGCCGAAACCGATAACACGTCCCGTGAGGCTGTGGATGGGGAACATCACGCGACCATGATAGCGGTCGTAGAGGCCTTTTGAGCCTTTAATGGACAAGCCAATCTGTTCCAAAAGCTCCTCGGAATAGCCATTTTTCTTGGCATGTTCGGTGAAGGCATCCCATTTGGGAGCTTCGGGATTGTAACCGAGGTGGAACTTCTCGATGATGGGATTGAGGTAGCCGCGCTCACGGAAATATTCCAAGCCAATGGTCTTGCCTTCTTCCGTATTCCATAGGGTATCAACGAAATACTTGTCAGCAAATTCGTTAATGTTGAACATCTTCTCGCGGATGCTCTGTTGCATCAGTTCCTCGGCGGTCTGTTCCTTTTCCTCGATTTTGATGTTGTATTTCTTGGCCAAATAGCGCAAAGCCTCGGGATAAGTGAAGTGCTCGTGTTCCATGAGGAACTTGGCCGAATCGCCAGCCTTGCCGCAACCAAAGCATTTGAAGATGTTTCGGGCGGGATTGACGTTGAAAGACGGCGTTTTCTCGTTGTGGAAAGGACACACGCCAATAAGGTTTGCCCCACGTTTCTTCAGCGTGACAAACTCGCCTACAACCTCCTCAATGCGAGCGGTTTGCAGGATTTGTTCGACGGTTTCCCTTGGGATGGCCATAGTATGGGTTTGATTTGCAAAAATACGAGTTTTTGGGTATTGGTTTTAATCATTTTACTATTTTTGCGCCTTAATTCAATCCAAAAGACCTATGACAAACCCAGAAGAAGAAAAAGTAACGGAAAAGAAATCGCTCAATTTCATTGAAGCGAAAGTGGAAGAAGACCTCGCTAACGGCAAGAACGGCGGACGTGTGCAGACACGTTTCCCCCCAGAGCCGAACGGTTACCTCCACATCGGCCACGCCAAGGCCATCTGCCTCGACTTCGGCATCGCCGCGCAGCACAACGGCGTGTGCAACCTGCGCTTCGACGACACCAACCCCACTAAGGAAAACATGGAGTATGTCGATGCCATCAAAGAGGATATCCAATGGCTTGGCTACCAATGGGGTAACGAATACTACGCCTCCGATTACTTCCAGCAACTTTGGGATTTTGCCATAGAACTGATTAAACGCGGCAAAGCCTATATCGACGAGCAAAGTTCGGAAGAGATTGCTGCCCAAAAGGGTACGCCTACGCAACCTGGCACGGAAAGCCCTTACCGCAACCGTCCTATTGAGGAATCGCTTGACCTGTTCAACAAGATGAATAACGGCGAAATTGGCGAGGGTAAGATGGTGCTTCGCGCCAAGATTGACATGGCCAACCCGAACATGCACTTCCGCGACCCGATCATCTATCGCGTGGTCGACACGCCGCACCACCGCACGGGCACCAAGTGGCACGCCTACCCGATGTACGACTTCGCCCACGGACAAAGCGACTATTTCGAAGGCGTCACTCACTCGCTCTGCACTTTGGAGTTTGTGGTGCACCGCCCGTTGTATGATTTGTTCGTCGACTGGCTGAAAGAAATTCGTGGCGAAGGCGACAACATGGACGACAATCGTCCGCGTCAGACCGAGTTCAACAAACTGAACCTCAACTATATCCTTTTAAGCAAGCGTAACTTGCTCGTCCTCGTCAACGAGGGTTTGGTGAGCGGCTGGGACGACCCGCGTATGCCCACAATTTGTGGTTTCCGTCGCCGTGGCTACACCCCGAGCGGTATCCACAAATTCATTGACAAGATTGGTTATACCACCTACGATGCCTTGAACGACTTCGCCCTGATGGAGAGCGCCATCCGCGAAGACCTCAACGCCACTGCTACCCGCGTAGCTGCCGTAGTTAACCCTGTGAAGTTGGTCATTACCAATTATCCCGAAGGGCAGATTGAAGAGATGGAAGCCATCAACAACCCCGAGGACGAGAGTGCTGGCAGCCACAAGATTGCCTTCAGCCGTGAGCTGTGGATTGAAAAGGAAGACTTTATGGAGGACGCACC
This sequence comes from uncultured Bacteroidales bacterium, assembly GCA_947305795.1. Classification (GTDB taxonomy): domain Bacteria; phylum Bacteroidota; class Bacteroidia; order Bacteroidales; family F082; genus Limimorpha. Next base: position 53,975 of record CAMZEK010000006.1, read on the forward strand.
GAAAAAATATTTCCGCATGACTCCAGGTAACGAAGTGCGCCTGAAGAATGCCTACATCGTGAAATGCACGGGCTGCAAGAAAAACGAAAACGGCGAGGTCATGGAAGTCTATGCCGAATACGACCTCGACACAAAGAGCGGTATGCCTGGTGCCAACCGTAAGGTAAAGGGTACCATTCATTGGGTGAGTTGCGAGCGTTGCCTCCAAGCCGAAGTGCGCATGTACGACCGTCTTTGGAAGGTGGAGAATCCACGCGACGAATTAGCTCGTCTGCAGAACGAAGGCAAGTCTTCCTTGGAGGCCATGAAGGAAATGATGAACCCCAATTCGCTTGAGGTGCGCCCCGTGTGCTATGTGGAGGAGTTTTTGGCTGATGCCAAGCCGCTCGACCACTTCCAATTCCAGCGCATTGGCTATTTCACTGTCGACAAAGATAGTACAGCGAATCATTTAGTCTTCAATCGCACTGTGGCGTTGAAGGACACATGGGCTAAGACAATGTAAATCAAAATTGTAATCGTCTTGAATTCATTGTTTTGTGGAGACGGAGTGCACACCGTCTCCACTTTTATTTACGATAGGCACCGTCTCCACGCAATTCGTTTCAAGGCAAAACTTGATGTCGTCATAAAATCCCAACGTAAACAGGCGTTTCACATGGTGGCAACCCGCCAATGCGCCTAACAAATTTGCTTGATTTTCAACATAATAATGGTTCAATAAAAGCCCCAAGTCGTCAGTTTCGACGGGGGCTTTTTGCTTTAGCAATTCTATCAACATCCCTGCGCAAAGGCCATCATCCAAGGAAAAATGGCTTTCCGTGCCAGCACAAACGATGACGATGTCTTGTGTAGGTCTGTCACATTGTGGCAGTCGTACCAAAATGTGTTTCACAACAGCTTGAGCATTCCTGAAACAGGCCAAAACCACCACTTTGGCACCTTTTACGTTATTAAGGGCGTTGGTGCCGTTGGTGGTGGTCAGGATGAGGGTCTTGCCTTCGACGGATTTTTTCTTGTATTCCAAAGGCGAGTTGCCCAAGTCGAAACCTTCGATTTTTAGGGCGTTGCGCTCGCCGCCGCGTAAAGTATTGGCGGCATTGCAAGTGGCGTAAAGGCTTTGCGCTTCCTCGACAGTCTTTACGGGGATGACTTCACTTGCACCATTGTCCAAGGCCGTGGTGATGACACTCGTCGCCCGCAAGACATCAATCACAACGGCAATTTTCCCGCTGAAATCGATGTCTTGGGCTTGTTGCGCGGTGGAAATAACGCTAATGTTCATGGTCTTTTTTTTGGAAGCAAATCTTACACAAATCTGTCCTAAATATTTTCTTTTTTTTCGGCAAGTCCGATTAGGATGATGCCGAAAAAAACATTTGTTTTAGATTTATGTAAGATTTGTTTCTCAAACAATTACATTAAATTCCCAATGAGATATTCAGTCCTTGAGCTGTTCTCACCAAGTCGCTGTCAAAGGTGACAAGGTTGGGCTTGGAGACAGCTTCCTTGAGCGAAACCGCCACCAAGTCAGGATGATGGTAGGCCACCATCTGGCCAAACTGTTTGTTGAGTACCATCTCGAAGGCCTTCACGCCAAACTCGGCGGACAACACACGGTCGTAGGCAATCGGCACGCCACCACGTTGCAGGTGACCCAAAGTAGTTTCGCGCATGTCGTGGGTGAAGCCTGCCGCCTTCATCTCCTCGATGAAACGACGACCGATGCCACCCAGTTTCTTGTTCTCGTATCCGACTTCGGCGCTGATTTCGTACACCTGCTGACCGTCCTTGGGGCGTGCGCCCTCTGATGCCACTACCACGGCGAAGCCACGGTCGTGGTTGAAGCGATGTTCCAAACGCTCTTTCACGATGTTGATGTCATAGGGGAACTCGGGCAACAAGCACACTTCTGCGCCACCCGCGATAGCGGAATGCAAGGCAATCCAGCCCGCATCACGACCCATGACTTCGAGAACGAAGACGCGGTTGTGCGAAGCCGCGGTAGTTACGAGTTTATCAACCGCCTCAGTAGCAATCTGTACAGCGGTCTGGAAACCGAAGGTGCATTCCGTTGAGGAAAGGTCGTTGTCGATGGTCTTGGGCACACCGATGATGTTCAGGCCCTTTTCGTAGAGCTTCTGGGAGATGCGCTGCGAGCCGTCGCCGCCGATGCTGATGACCGCATCGATGCCCATGTATTGCAGTTTGCGGAGCATCTCGTCGCTGCGGTCAACAGTGCTCCAAGTGCCGTCGGCATTCTTGACGGGCCAACTGAACGGACCGCCCTTGTTGGTGGTCTCAATGATGGTGCCGCCGCGGAAGTGGATGCCGCGCACCGACTCGGGTGTAAGCCTGACAACCTCGGTGGGTTCCCATAGGATGCCGTTGTAGGCCTGTATGCTGCCGAGCACTTCCCAATCCTTTTCTTGGGAGGCTCTCTTGACGATGGCGCGGATCACTGCGTTCAGGCCTGGACAATCACCGCCACCGGTTAGGACTAATAATCGTTTCATATTTAATAATTACTTAAAATTCAAATAGTTAATATAATTCAATCAAAGTAGCATGAAATTGGGTAAACAGTGTTTACCTTTTTCAGTTTGAATTTTCAAACCAGTGTTTTGGATTTTGGAATGACCTAAATTGGGTAACCGCTGGTTACCTTTTTTAGTTTGAATTTCGTAACCAATGTTTACGGAATTGGAATAAATAAGATAAAATTTGCGAATCGACTTTAAGTTTTCCACCGACCAACCTTTTCCAAGTCTATCTGTTAACCTTCCCGACAATTCCACCAGCACCTGCTTTCCATACTTTGCCCTATATTCGCCTTCTTGCTCATCTTCAACGATATAGCGACCAATCTCATAATAAGTGTAAACCATGGCGGTATTCACGGCTGTGACGACTTTGTTTCGTGCTTCGGCCATGAGTTTGGCAATACGGTCGGAAAGAGCATCTATTCGATTGCCTTCCAAGTGTGTCAATCCTTTGTCTTCATCCATGGTTTATAAATTTAATAATAGGACATTGTAGGGCTGCCATACCATGACAGCCCTACAATCATAATTATTTCAAATTCAGCGCAATCTGCAATTCATCTAGCTGTTCCTGAGCAATCGGTGCAGGCGAGCCGCTCATCACGTCGCGGCCGGCGTTGTTCTTCGGGAAGGCGATGAAGTCGCGGATGCTGTCGGCGCCACCGAAGAGCGAGCAGAGACGGTCGAAGCCGAAGGCCAGACCAGCATGAGGCGGTGCACCGTACTCGAAGGCACCCATCAGGAAGCCGAACTGCTCCTGGGCCTTCTCGTCGGTGAAGCCGAGGGTGTGGAACATCTTGTTCTGCAAGGTGCGGTCGTGGATACGGATGGAGCCGCCACCGACCTCCACACCGTTCATCACGATGTCGTAGGCGTTGGCGCGGATGTCGCCCCATTTCGTCGGGTCGTCGAGCAAAGCCTCGTCCTCGGGCTTCGGTGCGGTGAAGGGATGGTGCATGGCGTAGTAGCGTTGCGTCTCCTCATCCCATTCCAAGAGCGGGAAGTCGATGACCCACAAAGGCGCATATTCATCAGGCTTGCGGAGACCAAGTTGGTTGCCCATTTCGAGACGCAATGCGTTCAACTGCACGCGGGTCTTCATGGCCTCGCCACAGAGAATAAGCATCAGGTCGCCAGGCTTGGCACCGAACTTGTCGGCGATGAGCTTCAGGTCTTCAGGCGTGTAAAACTTATCGACGGACGACTTGAACGTGCCATCGGTGTTGTATTTGATGTAGACCATACCACCGGCACCCACCTGCGGACGCTTCACGAACTCGGTGAGGGCATCAAGTTGCTTGCGGGTGTATTCCGAGCATCCCTCAGCACAGATACCGACCACGAGATCGGCGTTGTCGAAGAGGCCGAAGCCCTTGCCCTTGGCAACATCATTGAGTTCCACAAACTTCATCCCGAAACGGATGTCGGGCTTGTCGGAGCCGTAATATTTCATGGCGTCGTGCCAAGTCATGCGCGGGAATTGGCCAAATTCGAGGCCTTTCATCTCCTTGAAGAGGTGCTTGGCCAAGCCTTCGAAGGTGTTCAGCACATCCTCTTGCTCCACAAACGACATCTCGCAGTCGATTTGCGTGAACTCGGGCTGACGGTCGGCGCGGAGGTCCTCATCGCGGAAGCAACGCACGATTTGGAAGTAGCGGTCCATGCCGGCCACCATCAGCAACTGCTTATACTGCTGCGGGCTTTGCGGCAGGGCGTAGAACTCACCAGGATTCATGCGGCTCGGCACAACGAAGTCGCGGGCACCTTCGGGCGTGCTCTTGATGAGCATCGGGGTCTCAATTTCGAGGAAGTTGAGGTTGCTCAAATAGTTGCGCACAAGCATGGCCATACGATGGCGCAGTTCGAGGTTCTGGCGCACGGGGTTACGACGGATGTCCAAGTAACGGTATTTCATGCGAAGGTCATCGCCACCGTCGCTGACGTCCTCGATGGTGAAAGGCGGAACTTTACTACTGTTGAGTAGTTGGAAGGTGCTCACTTTCAACTCGATGTCGCCCGTAGGCATGTTCGGGTTCTTCGACTCACGCTCGATGACGGTGCCCTTGGCCTGAATCACGTATTCACGCCCGAAGGAACGGGCTTGTTCCAAGAGTTTCGGGTCGCTGCTGCCATCCAAGAAGAGTTGAGTGATGCCATAACGGTCGCGGAGGTCAATCCAAACGAGAGAGCCTTTGTCGCGGGTGCGCTGCACCCAGCCGGCCAATGTCACTTCCTTGCCAGCGTCGGCAAGACGAAGTTCGCCACAAGTATGCGTTCTGTACATATTTTCGAGATTTAAGATTTAAAATTCAAGATTTAAGATTTGTCTGTTGAACGAAATTGCAAAAGTAGTAAAAAAACAATCCAAATGTTCAAACTACAGCCTGCATAAGACTTTCTTTCACAAAAGCGTTGAGCGAGATGCCTTCTTCTTGGGCTTTGGCCGCTGCCTTGGCGTGAAGTTCGATGGGAATGCGGATGTTGAAACTGCCTGTGTATGACTTATGTAAAGGGAGTCCTTTCTCTTTGCAGAAAGCGATATAGTCTTCCACAGCGTTGATGAAGTCTTCTCTCAGTTCGGCAAGGGTGTTTCCTTCGTAAGTCACCAAAGTTCCTTTGTCCAAGCCGAGCACTTTTCCATAGAGAGTGTCACTATCGAGTTCGGCCTCTATGCTTCCGATAAATCCTTTGTATTTTAGCGTATCCATAATGCAACTGTTTTTCGGTTGCAAAGGTAATAACTATTTCTGGAATACAATAGAATTTTTATTAATTTTGCCGCCTATTCACCTAAAATAACCAGCAATTATGAAGAAAATCGTCTTTACTATTATCATGGCTTTTGCGACAATCACATTGATGGCGCAACAAACTGACGAATTTACTGAAGTGTTGGACAGCCTCGTCATTACTGATATTGACGGAGATTTTGTAAGGGCCAAGTTCAACTACGATTACGATAATCAAGGACGCCTGAACCAAGTCATTTTCTCGAAAGTGGAAGAATATTCCACCGACTTGCATTATTACGAAAATCAGAACTACACCTATGACGACTATGGACGCTGCCTTTCATATACCCATTCCTTTTGGGAGAACGGATGGATTGTCGACCGAAAAACAGACAGCACTTTCAACGCTATGGGAGAGTGCGTTTTCCTTAGGAACTATTCATATAGCAGTTACTTTTCCAACTACGAAAAAAGGGAATACATCTACGAAAACGGGAACTGCACGGAACGAAGGATTTACGACGCACACTCTACCGACACGCTTTGGGAACCATACAACCGCCTCACTTGGGAATATGACGCTTTGGGCAACTGCCTGCAACAAATTGATTATCTTCCCGAGGGCAACGACTGGAAGCCCTATAGCAAACTGGTTTACACCTACAACGGTCTGCATCAACTGGTTTTCGAGGAATACTTCCTTTGGAACGCCAACACAGGCACATGGGATTCGGAAGGGACCACCACCGAATACGAGTACAACTCGGATGGCTTCCTGTTGAGAGAATATTACATTTCAAGCAACAACATAGAAAAGGAGACAAAGTATATTTATGATGAGCGCAACAACCCGATTTGGTATTATTTCTGCCAAACCACGCTTCCTGATTTCGTTTGGGAACAAGATACTATCGAATTTGCTTATAATGAACACGATAGCCTCGTCTGGAAATTGGAGAACTTCACCCATCACAATGGGGCGATAGACCATCCCGTGCTATACGAATACGAGCGCGACGAGCAAGACCGCATCGTTGCAGAAACCTGTTTCGACAATTGGGCCAATGGACAACAGCCCCGCTTCAGGAACGAAAACACTTATGACGAACAGGGTCGCATCATCATGAAACGTCACATGAATTATAGCATGATTGATGGAGCATTGTTGAGCGATTCCCATGTGGAATATGAGTTTGATGACCATGGAAACTTGGTTTCAGAATGGGAATATCTTCAGGACTATTATTTTCAGAACTATTTGGAATTCTATTTTAAGCAGAGTTTTGACTATAACACACCATCCGACAACATTTTAGGATTGAACAGGGCTTGGAACGATTTCATTGGTTTCATGACAAACCACGAATTCCGTATGATACTCGAATACGAACCTTATTATTGGAAAAACGACCATTTTCCGATCCATCACAAATGGGAATCAGGAACATGGAAGTTCAGCGACCCCGATTTGCCCGACATCATCTCGCCTGTTAATGCAAATGTGGCATTGTACTATTCCAATCATCCTTACAGCCTTTCCGAAGCACCTGAGTTCCCCGCCCGTGTTTTCAACATCGTAGGCGGTTTGGCTGTAGAAAGCGACGAGCCTGCCGATATTGTAGTCTATGACATGCTTGGTCGCGCGGTGGCACAAAAACGACAAGCCACACATGGCGAGTTTTACCTCAAATCAGGTCTTTATGTGGTGAAAGTAGACGGCGTGGCCACAAAAACCATAGTGAGGTGAACGAAATAATCATTACCTTTGCAGCCGAGATTAACCGACTATGGAATACGAACACTTTGAAAACCAAGATCACGAATGGGAGTCGAACCTGAAAGTCACAGAAGGCGTGGAAGGCCCTATCCAAGTGAATCCCAACGCTTTGGACCGCCTGAAGCGCAACCAGCAGCAACTCATGCCGTTGCAATGGTATGTGGACGGCATTCTCGCTGGTGACCGTGTGGCGTTGAGCAAGGCTATCACATTGGTGGAGAGTGCTTTGCCGAAGCATCAGGACTTGGCCCAACAGATTATAGCGGCCTGTCTGCCCCATGCGGGAAAGGCTTTGCGATTGGGCATCACAGGCGTGCCAGGTGCGGGAAAAAGCACCTTCATCGAGGCTTTGGGCGTGCATCTCTGCAACAAGGGACAAAAGCTTGCGGTTTTGGCCATCGACCCGTCGAGCCAACGCTCCAAGGGGAGTATTTTGGGCGACAAGACACGCATGGAAAGCCTTTCGGTGCATCCCAATGCCTATATTCGTCCTTCGGCTTCGGCAGGTACCTTAGGCGGTGTGGCTCGCAAGACGCGCGAGACGATTATCCTCTGTGAAGCAGCGGGTTACGATACCATTTTTGTGGAAACGGTGGGTGTGGGTCAGTCGGAAACGGCGGTGCATTCCATGGTCGATTTCTTCCTTTTGATTCTTATCAGCGGGGCTGGCGACGAACTGCAGGGCATCAAGCGTGGCATCATGGAGATGGCCGACGGCATCGCGGTGAACAAGGCCGATGGCGACAATGTGATGCGTGCCAACCGCGCCGCTGCCGAGTGCCGTAATGCGCTGCATCTTTTCCCCTTGCCTGAGTCGGGACAAGAAACCAAAGTGCTAACTTGTTCAGCTTTAACAGGTTTCAATATCGATGAAGTGTGGCAGATGGTGGCCAATCATGTGCAGGCCATCCGCGACAACGGCTTTCTTTATAGGAAACGTGCGCAACAGGATGTGCAAATGATGTTCGATTCGATGGACAGCGCCCTGAAAAACGATTTCTACCAAAACCAGCTTGTTTCTGACCTGCTTCCCTTGGTGGAAAGCGACGTGCGAGGCCAGCGCATGAGTGCCTACATCGGGGCACAAAAGCTGTTGGATGCGTATTTTAACATGCTGAAACGGGAGAAGTAATCCGTTCGACAAACGGCCTTACAATCTCTGCAAGGTCCTCAATTTCAGTCTTTTTCTTGATGGCGAGGCGGCTTTTGCTCACCGTGTTTTCGCGCAGGTCGAGGATGTAGGCGATTTCCTTCACGCGGAACGAGAAATACGACAGCAGACAGATGGCGCGTTCGGTTTCGTTCAACTCGGGATGGGCGGCTGAAAACTCGCTCAAAGTATTGGGATACAATGCATTGAATTCATTGACGAGGCGGTCGAAAAGGTTGTCGTAATGCTCCTTGTAAATCGTCTTCATCCGCTGCCGAAGGGCCTCTGTAGAAAGGCGTTCTTTGTCGTTGTAATCCTTTTGCAGTTGGAGCTTCTCTTGACTCAGTCTCAGGTTTTTCACCTCGTTTTCCTTTTGGTGGCGGTAAAACAGGAAGACGACTACCAAAAGCACAATGACAAGGGTAGCCATCAAGAGGTAGAGCCTCATCCGTTTCAGATGCTGCTCGTTTTGAATTTGCTGGATTTCAAGTTGTTTCTGATGCTCATCGGTGACTTCGGCAACATCTTTTCCGAGAAACTCAAATTCCCAAGTTTTGGCAAAATAGAGGTCGGCGTAATGTCGTGCGTTTTCGATGTCGCCGAGAGCCAAATAGGAGAGCAGCAGGTATTTGTAGGTTTGGGCCGACAACAAGTCATCGTCCTCCGATGTTTCGGTCTGATGGCCGAAATACAGCGCGGAATCGTATTGTTTCAGTTCAAAATAGCCGTCGCAGAGGCTTTGGTTGAGTTGCGCCCTGAAAGTGACCGCCAACGGCGCGTTGATGGAGTCGCCGAGGATTTCCAAGCCTTTTCGACTGGTTGCCACCGCCTTGCGGAGCAATTGCAGCCGTTCTTCCTCTGTCTCGTATTGCTCGTAATCGATAAGGGTCATGTAATAAAGGTTGGTTGCCACATAATAATAGGCGCGTTCCACGTCGTCGTCGACGGTCTCGGCAAAGTGCAGACCTCGTTCGTAATACATCAGGCAAGCGTCGTATTCGCCAAGTTCCAAGTAGTTGTTTCCCAGTGTGAAAGAGGTCCTGATACGTTTTCGACTCAGGTCGTGGTCGGCATAAAACTGGTCGGCCATTTTCGTGTAATGGATGGATTCTTCCACGAATCCGGTGCTGGCGTAAAGACTGCTCAACCCCATACAGATTTGGCTCCTCAGCGAGCCGATTTTATACTGCTTATCTGCCTCGTCTTCCGAACAGCATAGCAGTCTCGGGTCGAGGTGCTGGCAAGCATCAATACAATGTAAGGCCTTAAGCATCAACTCGGTACATTCTTTTTCGTTTTGGGTTTCTCTTCCCAAGGTAACGCCCAGCAACCGAGATTGGTTGAAACAGGTGAGAGCCTCGAAATAAGGCTCATCGTGGCGCGAGAAGTAGTCCGCTGACAGTTGCAATAGCGAGTCGGCCTCGGGGTTACCGAAATCCAATTGGAGGATGGTTTGTGCTTTCAGTAGGCCATAATGCGCCTTTTCCTTTTCGGAAAGCATGGCAACATTCAGGGTGTCAAGGATTTGCAAAGCACTATCGGGGCGTTGCTGGTAAAAACATTCCACATCATAGAGCAGTTCCTCTTGAGGAGGCGGCACATTGCGTTTTTGGCAGGCGGAAATGCCCGACAGCAATACAAGGACAAAGGCCAATAGGTTGATAATTCGTTTCATGGCGCGAAGATAAGAAATTATCATCATTCTTTCACCCATTTTCCCGTTTCCACTTCTTTGCCATTGGCAACCATCTTCCATATATATGTTCCCGAAGGCCAAGCCTCAGCGCCAATCGCCGTAACGCCTTCGGTAATCTCCTGCACATGCACCAATCGCCCCATGACATCATACACTTCCACTCGCGCATCCTTCAATCCCGTCCTGATGTTCAGCACATCCTTCCCCGGATTAGGATAGGCGACGGCCACCTTCAGACCGTTGTCGTGGGCTTCGTCGATGCTCCAAAAAGCCTCGGCGGGGAATTTGGTGATGGTGGTCCAACGCTCGTTGGTATTGTCGAGGTTTTTGGATTGATAGACAAGCAACAAACCACCATCATGAGTCACCGAAATGCAATTTGCTGTGCTATAGATGCGCTCTCCCTCATGGTCATAATAGAGTGTTGCAATCGTGTCGAAATCCAAATCCAAGTGTTCTATCATTATCCATGAGTCAAAATCTTCCCAAAAGCCCAAATTTAGTGTATAGCCGAAGAATAAAGTGCCATCATCAGCCACATCTACCGCTTGGATAGTGGCTGGCCAATCCATCTCTTCCGACGAACGCTCTTGCATGTGAACAATGGGCAAAAATGCAGCCGGATTGTCAATAGCATCTTCAAACTCGTAAATCCTGACATCAGCATGTACATCCCCGTCCCTCGGCATTCCCGAAACAAAATAGGTTGTTCCTTGCTGGCTTCTAACGGCAGAATAAGCCTGTATTTGGTCAGAACTGCCTTGATGCTTGAACCTTTTCACATCAATTACATTGAAATCATGGTCGAAATAAACAAGTTGGTAATTGCATTGGTAATTCTCACTGCCGACAGAAGGGTCGAATATGCGACCAAAATAATACAGATACCCTATCTCACAAGGGAAAAGCAGATGCTTGCCCGACAAAAGCACGTTCATGCTACCGCCATATCCATGATAATAGGACAGTTCATAACCCTCTCGGTCAATAATGTTTCCTTCAAAACTCATTCGAAACATAAACAACGAGTCTGGGCCTCTTGGGTTACTCGCGTCACGGCTATATCCTTTAATGTAACCGCCAACTATCACACCGTCTTCTACAAATGGATTGATGAGCGTCAAAGCACCACTGTTTTCATTAGGAAGAAGATTCCATGCGTCAGTTCTCTTTTCAAAGGTGTCTATCTCTATTTGATGCTCGTATGATTGCGTAATTTCAAGGTTATTACCTAGTTTGTAAAGTCCTAAAATGGCATAGTCGGGTGGATTGTCGTATTTCTTGAAATAATTGAAATAAGTTGAGTCATGGTCGGGGGTATAGGCCATCATCGCAAACAGTTCACCTGCTTCGTTTTCCAACAGATAAGGGATTCTTCCATAAAAGGCAGGCTTGAAAAATACGTTTTGCGCTTGCTCGATTCCGTCCGATGAAAGTTTGCGCAACACTGGATGAGGGGAATAGAAATCACCGGCACCGCTTCTGAAGAAATAGGAAGATGATACGATAATTTCGTTTGCCGATGTCTCAAAAACATCTTGAACGCTGAACATCTCATTTTCGGAATAGTCTATTTGGTATGACTGTTCCCATTCCTGCCCGAAAGTCATGCTCCCGAAAAGCAGCACGAACGCAAGCAGGGTGTAAAGTCTAATGTTTTTCATTGTGTTATAGTTTTGATGTTTTACCATTTTGGTTGTGCTTGTCGTCACTGCGAGGAACGAAGCAGTCCAGACCTGAGGCTGTAGTCTGGATTGCTTCGTCGTACCTCCTCGCAAATCGAAGATTCGACGTAGTCAATGACGCGAAGCGACGCATTAGTTTGTCAGTGTTTTATCCATTTTCCACTTTCGGCTTCCTTACCATTTGCGATGACTTTCCAAACATAAATCCCCGAAGGCCAGCTTTCGGTGTTTATCGAAGTGATGCTTCCTGTAATCTCTTGATTGCAAATCAGTTTTCCACTTATATCATACACCTCCACCCGCGCATCCTTCAATCCCGTCCTGATATTCAACACATCCCTCCCCGGATTAGGATAAGCGATGGCCACTTTCAAACCGTTGTCATGGGCTTCGTCGATGCCTACAAAAGCCTCGGCGGGAAACTTGGTGGCCGTTGTCCAACGTTGGTTGGTGTTATCAAGGTTCTTGGATTGGTACACAAGCAACAAACCACCGTCATTTGTTGCCAAAATGCTCGTTGCGCTACTATAAATGCGTTCGCCTTCATGGTCAAAATACAACGTTGATATCGTGTCAAAATCTGGACTTAAGTGCTCTATCATCATCCATGAATCAAGATTGCTCCAAAAGCCCATGTTTAAGGTATAGGCAAAATAAAGACTATTATCATCCAACAACTCAATATCGCAAGGCCAATCCAAATCTTCGGAAGTGCGGGTGATATATTGCAACGAAGGAATGTATGGCTCCGTTCCGTCAATACTATCATCCAACTCATAAAGCCTCACATCGTAATCTGTAGCTTTTGCAGGATTATTGGAAGCCAATTCCACTGTAAAATAAGTAGTGTTGTGCCGACTTCTCTTCACCTTAATCCCTTGAATTATGTCGTCATATTGTGAAAGCGGTTCTATTTTTCTATATGGCCTTACCTTCTCCAGATTGAGGTCGTGGTCAAGATAAATTACATGGTACAAGTTTCCGTCATCAACGAAACGAAACGGGCAATAGAACATGTATCCATTTTCCGATTTGAACAACAATTCTCTGCCTAATAGATGCCGACAACTGCCACCACTACCCATATAGGGAAGTTCAAATCCCTTTTGGTCAAGAATGTTTCCTTCGAAATCCATCCGAAATGCAAACAAGGAATCGGGGCCATGCGGGTTGGTCGGATACCTGCTGTATGTCTTCACATAGGCACCAACTATTTTGTCATCATCAACAATAGGAGGAACCAGCACCAATGCGCCACATTGTTCAAGTGGTACGTCTTCCCATTGTTGGTCACGGTATTCCGAGGTGTCAATTTTGATATGATGTTCGTATGCTTCTACAACGTTCAGTTGGTCGTCAAGTTTATACAATCCATAAATACCCTCATCTGGCGGATTGTCATAGTTCAGAAAGTAATTGAATGAGGTGTAGTCGTGGTCTGGAGTGTAAGAGGCCATCATATACAATTCACCATTTTTGTTTTCAATGATGTGCGGGTGTCCCCCATAATAGGCAGGTTTGAAGTAAAGATTTTCCGCCAACTCCGTTCCGTCTGCCGCAAACATTTTCAATGCGGGATGTGGCGCGTAGAAATCGCCCCAACCGCATTTGTAATAATGGTTCGTCGAAACAGCAATCTTGCCCGAAGAAAGCTCATGTGCTTTGACCAAATCGAATTCCTCCTCATCTGAAAAAAGCCATTCGTATGACTGTTCCCATTCTTGGGCAAAAGCGTTGCTTCCGAAAAGCACCGCAAAAGCAATAGCAGCTATAAATTTGAGTTTTGTTCTCATAGTATCATTGTTTTATCCACTTCCCACTTTCCGCTTCGGTCACTGAGCCTGTCGAAGTGCCGGCAACCACCTTCCATATATATGTCCCCGCAGGCCACCCTTCGGCATTTATCGAAGTCACATTCTCCGTAATCTCTTGCCCATAAACCATCCTCCCACTCATATCATACACCTCCACCCGCGCATCCTGCAATCCCGTCCTGATGTTCAGCACATCCTTCCCTGGATTAGGATAAGCAATCGCCACTTTCAAGCCATTGTCGTGGGCTTCGTCGAGGTCGTTTGGTTGGATGTGAATTATGGTGCTTACACGGCCTGCAAAAATGCTTTGTCCTTGATGGCCAATCCGATAGATGTCGCACGACAAATTAAAATCCCCTTCAGAGAGATAATTATGTTGCATCGATGTGCCTGTTTCAATCGCTGTGCTGCCATCGCCAAAATCCCAATGGGCTTCGCTGAGATTGTAATTGAGCAGCAATTTCAGACTCAGCATTTCGTCAATGGCGGCCTCAAATCCCTCAGGGTGTTCCAGTTCAGGCTCGTTGTTCACCGTCAACTCGGAAGCCAAGGTCATCGACGCGGGCGAAAAAGCATAGCCTTCGTAAATGCCGTGGCCATATACGTGCGAAATGAAGCCTCCCGCGCTGTTCGACAAACGATGCACTCCGTTCGTGAGTGGGACTCTTGCGTAGGAATATTCTGTATTGCCCGGCACCAAATCGAACTGTTCCGCAATGTTGGTGCTGTCCAACATCATACCTGAAACATGTGCGGTTTCGCAAACAATGTTGGTGAAATGTGTGTGCGAATAATAAGTGTTGAACGTGCAGAAATTGGCATTCTCAACTTGCTGCTCCAAAGGTGGAATGACGACCATCGCGGGGTCGCCGACCGACCACGGGTCGCCGCAGCCCGTGAAGTACAAACCTACCATGGCGGGTTCTGAAGTCTCAAGAAACAAGGCAGGCTCATTTGCCGAGAGGACCAAATCGTATGGTTGGTTCGTGTTGATGTTGCCTATCAAAGTTCCGTTTTGCCAGATTTTGCAATGGTCTTTCAATGTCGTTATCCGAACCCAGTCGTTATCGCGTTGGAGGGTTTGCGTCACCACGAAACGCCGTCCCAAAGCTGTGGCGGGCATCATTTGCTCTTGGGAGTGGTCGAGATACATGGTTGAAATGTCTGGAACGGCCAAGTTGCGGTTTCCTGCAAAAACGGCGATTTTTTGTTTCCTGTTGCGCACTGAAACGCGGCTTCCGTTGAAATTCTGATAGTTGGCGGATTGCAACTGGTAGCATTGTCCGGCTTGCAAGGTCACCGAAAAAGGCTCGTTGGCATGATGGCCGTACTTGGTGTCGCAACTGAGCAGAAAGTCTACAGTAGTATTGTCTGCCACCGCGATGACGGAAAGCGCCGCACGTTCTCCCTCTTGGTCGCCTGCCGAGTTGAAAGTCTGCACCAAATAGTCGCTTCCCAACGAGGAAACAGGCAAAGCGCAAGAAACATCGAACGAGCCTCGCCGATAATCGGCAACAAACACTGAGATGGAATCCGAAGCCACGACGCGAAGTGCGGTTTCAAGAACGCAATCCGAGGTGTCCTGAGCGTAGGCCTGTTCCAATGGAATGTCAATGGTAGCTGCTTGCCCTTCTACGACCTCAAATGGCACCGACCAGCCTGTGAAGGGGTTGGCCACCGTTCCCGAACAGGGCCTTTCGCCCGTGATTTTGAGGAAAGGCTCCATCGGCGACTGTGAATGTTCTTCATCGCCATTCGGCAAAAGAGTCACCCAAAAATCGGTGCCCACCGTGCCTTGGGCGAAAAGGTGTGATGCTCCAAACAAAAGCAGTAGCATGATGAGGAAGTTGTTTTTCATGGTTTTTGTGTCTTAGGTTTTCCAAAACACAAAAGTATATAAAAAATTCGCCAAAATTTCAAGGTTTCGGCCAAATCCATATTTTTGTTGGAAGTCTGTGTTGAGAATCAACGGATTATAAAAACAAAATCCACATTTTTGTTGGCTCAATTCCGCCAAAATCCACGTGAAAACAGTGTAATCAGCGAGAAAAGTTCCACCCTGCCGAGGAGCATCAGCAGCATGAGCAGCCATTTGGCAAAAAGCGGAAAAGCGACGTATGACCCGCCCGGCCCAACCTGCCCGATGCCCGTGCCGATATTGCCCAAAGTGGCCACCGACGCACCCAATGCAGTCTCGAAATCGGTGCCAATGGCCAAAAGAATGATACCACCAAGGATGAAAATGAGGAAATAGACAAAAATGAAAGTGGTGTTTTTGTAAACGCCTCCCGTGGAGATGGCTTTCCCATTGATTTTCACAGGCAAAACGGCATTGGGATGGATGATACGTTTCAGCTCCAAGACTGAATTTTTGAGGAAAATCAGGTGCCGGAACATCTTCACACCGCCTGAAGTGGAACCCGAACAAGCTCCGATGAACATGAGCAAAAACAGTAAGACCCAAAGAAACTCCGGCCAAGCCATGTAGTCACTGACGAAGAAACCTGTGGTGGTCAGGACGGAAATGGTGCTGAAGAACGACTCGCGGAAAGCCGACCCGAAAGTAAAGTTGCAGCCGAACAACAACACTAAGCCGATTCCGATGCCACAAACCATGATGTATTGCAAATAGGTGTTGAATTCCTGATTTTTAAGGATGGTGAATGATTTCCAGCTCAGCGAAAGTAGCAGCAGGGAGAAATTGCAGCCCGAAAGTACCATGAAAACGCTCACCACCACTTGCGAATAGTTGGAAAACGCGCCCATGTTGGCTGTCCGTGTGGAGAAACCGCCCGAGCTGACGGTGCTCATGGAGTGGCAGAGGGCATCGTAAAGGTCCATGTCGCCCCAATAAAGCAAGAGGGTCTCTAATAAGGTGAAAAACAGATAGATACCCCAAATGCGCCTCACGGTATGCATGATGCGAGGGTGCAGCTTGTCGTAGGTGATGCCGTTCATCTCGGAGACGAAAAGTTGCATTCCGCTCATGCTCAAGTAGGGAAGGATGGCGATGGTGAACACGATGATAATCAGGCCGCCCATCCATTGTGTCATGCTACGCCAAAACAGGATGTCTTTCGGCACAGCCTCAATGCGGGTAAGGATGGTGGCGCCGGTCGTGGTGAATCCCGACAAGGCTTCAAAAAAGCCGTCGGTGAAGTTGGGTACGCTCTTGCTGAGCAAATAGGGCATGGCACCGAACAGCGACAGCACTAGCCATGAGATGCAGACGACAAACACGCCGTCGTGCGAGGTGGTTTTTTCGCCTTTGTGGTTGTGGGTCGCGATGAGCAAAATGAACCCCGTGAGCAGGGTGATGAGCGCGGAAAAAGGCATACTGTAGGTGTAAAGGCCGTGATACAAGTAAGTTACGGGTAGCACCAACAGCATGAAAAGGCCTTCGAGCAATAGCAGGAAGCCTTCTATCCTGAGTACTAAAGGGATGTTTATTTTGCTTTTGAATCGCATGGTTAATAGAACAAACGTTCGACTGCAGGGATGGCATTGGGCAGGGCCAGTACCACAACTTGGTCGTCGGTTTCGATTTGGAAGTCTTCGGTGGCGATGTAGCTCTCGCCGTCGCGGGTGATGCCGCAGATGATGGCGTCGGTGGGCATGGGCAGTTGTCCGATGGTCTTGCGCGTGACCGCTGAGCCGTCTCTGACGTCAAACTCCACAATGTCGGCGTCGATGCCACTCAAGCATTTCAGCGAGGAAACTTTGGCACCCAACGTATATTTGACCATATAGCTCGCCGCAATCAGTTTCTTGTTGATGATGGAGTCGATGCCGATGTTCTGGGATATGTCGATGTAGTCGATATTTTCGACCAACGCAATGGTCTTTTTCACACCGAACGTCTTGGCTTGCAGACAGGTAAGGATGTTGGTCTCGGTGTTGTCAGTCACGGCGATGAAAGCGTCCATGTCCTTGATGCCTTCGTCTTCCAAGAGGTCGAGGTCGCGGGCATCGGCGTTCACCACAAGGGCTTCCGAAAGGTAGTTGGTCAAGTCCATGCAGCGCTCCTTGTTGTTCTCCAATACTTTGATATTCAGTTCATTTTCAAGGCGTTTCGCAGTGATTCTTCCCACACGTCCGCCGCCCACAATCATCACGTTGTGGATGTTGATTTGCTTTTTGCCGCTCAGTTTGATGATGTCCTTGATGGCGTGGGGCTTGGTGACCACATACACCATGTCGCCGAGTTGGAACACGTCGTCGCCTTGCGGGATGAAAGTGTTTTGTCGGCGGTGGATGGCCGCAACGCGGAACTGCAAGTGCTCATATTGGTTGAGTGTCTCATCGATGGTTTTGCCGAGGATGGCGGCCTCCGATTCCAATTTCACCATGAAGAGTTGCAGCTTGCCGCCCGAGAAGTCGTAGGTCTCCAAAGAGGCGTTTTGTTTCAGTAAAGAGATAATCTCCTGTGCGGCAATGTCTTCTGGCGAGAGCAAGCCATCTATGCCAAGGTCTTGGTACATGCGCCACACCTCTGGACTCAGATTTTCCATCGTATTGACGCGGGCGATGACTTTCTTCGCGCCCAGTTTTTTGGCGATGATGCCCGTCAACAGGTTGATATGCTCGTCGTGCAACACCGCGATGACCAAGTCGGCGCGTTTCACGTTGGCGCGTTGCAGCACGGCGGTCGATGTGGAGTCGCCCGTGATGGTCATCAAGTCGCTGTGCGATTCCATCATTTTCAGCAGTTCCTCATGCGGGTCTACAATGGTGATGTCGTGGTTGCTGCGCACCAAAGCTTCGGCCAAATGCAGGCCCACTTCACCGTCTCCAGCTATGACTATGTTCATTTCACTTTGGTTTTAAACTGCAAATGTATGTTTTTTTCTGAAATCCATCACCAAATATCCGACCAAGTCACCGAAATCACATGGTTGGTCGACTTTTCGCCGACCTTGAAGACGTTGGCCATCCCGAAGGTGTAGCGCACTTCGATGAACCAATAGCTTAGTGCGGCGGTAAGGCCATAATCGATACGGTTGAAGCTGCCTTTTTCCCACGGCGTGATGTATTGCTGTTTTTTCTTGCCCTTCATGTCCAAAATTTCATTGCCACCCAAGCAGAACCCGATTTGCGGCCCGATGCGCAGGCGCGGAATCTTCGACTCGTCTTCGTCGTCTTCGTTCCAACGGCGGAGATAGACATTCAGCAGTAGCGGCACATTGATATAGTGCGATTGCTCCTTGTAGCGGAGCGTGTTATCCTCTAAATCGAGGCCTTTCTTCGAGCTTGTGCCCTGCCGTGAATAAATGACATCCACCTCGGCACCAAGAATGAAACGCTTGGGAATGAACGCGATGCGCACACCTGCGCAAAAATCGGGGCGAAAAGTGGTGCTGTCGTTGAGGCTCATCTTCATGGTGGAAAAGGTCGGACCGAGCATCAGGCCGCCGCCGAGTTTCTGGGCATGGAGCGAGGATGCTGCCAAAAACATGAAAATGAAGAGGATATATGTTCTTTTGCCTTTCATCATAAACAAGTTCATGCAGCAAAAGTAATGGATTAAGATGAAATCTGTGCATTATTCTTTTGTATTTTGTTATTTTTGCCATCAAGAGAACGACTATCTTTGCAACGAAAAAGGAAAGGAATGGTATGACGAAGATAAACAATGTGGTTATTATTGGCGCAGGACCAGCGGGTTGTGTTTGTGGTTATTTGTTGGAGAAGGCGGGGGTGAATTGTGTCATCGTGGATTATGCAACTTTTCCGAGAGAGAAAATCTGTGGGGGAGGACTGACTCCTAAAGCGTATGAATTATTGAAAGAATTGATGCCAGATCTTCGTTATGAATTTCAAGGTGTCAAGCACTTTAGATTGATGATGGACGGCAAGACGCTTTGTGAGGTCGATATCGCCAAAGAATTGAGAATGGTACGCCGGAAGGATTTTGACAATGAATTGCTCAAGCAATATTTGGCTGTTGGAGGGAAACTGGTCAAAGATGCTTTTTCGTGTTTTGAGAAACAGAAGGATGGGACGGTTTTGGTCAAACTCAAGTCGGGGGAACAAATGGTTTGTGATTATCTTGTCGGTGCGGATGGTGCCAACAGCCAAGTTAGGAAGCAACTGACGGGACGTCGTCCCAAAAACACACTTTGGATGGAGCAATATGTGGAGAAAGGCGTGAACGAGTTCATCTTCGAGTTCTCAAATCAGTATAAAAAAGGCTATTATTTCAGTTTCCCAAGCGTAAACAGGGATGTTGTGGGAATGGGAGGTTTTTACTCGTCAGCTGATGAGATACGATCCCAGTTAAGCATGAATACAATCAGGGGGAAAGCCGCTGCAAATGGTTTTGTTTTAAAGGGAGCCTATATTTCAGTGGACACCGTTGAATCAGGGAAAAACCATGTTATCCTTATTGGTGATGCCGGTGGATTTGCAAACAAGTTGACCTATGAAGGGTTGTACTACGCCATTGCAACGGGTAGGAATGCATACAAAGCCATATTGGAAGGAAAGGAATTTGCCATTACCAATCGAGAGATATACCGGAAGAAAAAGAAAGAGGTTTATATAACACGCCTGTTTTACAGTCGGTTTGGCTTATGGTTGGTTAGGATGGGTGCGCATAGTCCAAAACTAATTAAAAAGGCTTTTGAGATGAATTATTGACCAATGCTGCTTCCTTCGTATGCTTTCGAGGTAGTCTGGTTCATGGAACGAAAAATCCGGCAAGGAATTCCACTTCCAAGCCGGATTTTCTGCATTTAAGGCACGAATTTGAATTGTACTTGAGGCCTAAGGTTGTTATTTATCCGTGTCGATATACCATTTACCATCGACCTTTTTGGTCTCAATTACCTCATCATCATCCACTTCTCCGTTGCCGTAGGTGATTTCGCCCCTTACAACGGCTTTGTCGCCATCTTCTTCTACAGAATTAATTTTGAATGATTTAATTCCTCCCCTTTCTTCAAGGGCATCTCCGCCTTTTTCAATCAAGTCGACCATTTGGGATTTATGGGTCTTGATTTCATCTTTGGTGCCTTCATAATAGAAGTAATCAGCAGCTTTTTCGTAATCCTTGTTTTTCATCGCTTGGAGATACGAGGTGACGACGTCTTTGGGTGTGCTTGGCTTTGAGCAACTAATCGAAACTACAGCTAACATGATAACTGCAAATCCTAAAATAACTTTTTTCATGGTGGTAAATTTTTAATTAATAATGAGTTATAGTTTGTTGATTCCTATGTCAAAAATGTTTTTCTTAATGATCAAAGGACTATTCCAGATGTCTTCTGGAAATATCACATGGGTTTTTGTGTTGATGATAGGAATCCTGTGCCAGCGATCTTCGCAAAGGTCAATGTGCTGTGCGAGATAGACGAGGCGCACAAGTTCCGTACAATAAAGCTCGGTCGTGTCGTTGATATCATAGTTGTTGTCGAAAAGAATCTTGCGGTTCACAATTTGCAGTGCCCTTTCGGCTATGATGTTGGCTATTGAGTCGGAGCAATTTACTCGTGCCGATCCACCAAGCTTTGCCCGCGAATTGCAGTAATAATCTGAGATAGGCTCACATTTTAGGTATTCCGGCTCGTCTTTTTCATTCTCTCCTGGCACTGCATGAATCACATTCCATTGTCTCCCATTGTGATAAGCTATCCCGACATGTGAGAATTTGCCGTCGCTCAAGCCGGTTACCACACGACTCTCATAACCGATGCCGTTTCGGAACAACAGGTCGCCATTGCGCAGTTCTGTGGTGTCGTACATCACTTGATTAGGAGACTTGTAGGTATGGTTCGCACACGACATGGCTGCGGAGAGCCATGCCACGACCCAAAGGAGACATATTACCTTATTTTTATTCAAATCCCAACTGATTTACAATGTTTTATTGACAAATTCTTGCAACGTGATAGCGCGATTCAAGGTTGACGGTGCAAATATACAAATATTTGCCAAAATCAAAGAAGTGGTGTGCCATGCGATAGATTTCCCTCACTTCAGCAATTTCATAATCTCCTTTTCCGAAGCCTCAAGATGGGCAAGCAAGCGTTCACTTCACTTCCTTACAACAAAACCTGTCGAATGCGGCAAGAAGTCCTGGCAAAACGAAAATGATCAGCAATACGGCGGCCAATGCGCCTGCTGCTATGCATTGCAGTATCGTTGCAATGGTCGTGTCGTCTATCATAAGCGACATTGCAAATGGGGCAAGCGTCATTATCGTTCCCGAGGTCAAAATGGTGTGCGTTGATGCCAGATAGGCCTTGCGAATGGAATCTATCTTACTCGTCGAGGCCCGGGCTTCACGGTAGTTGTTGGTGAAAAGTATGCCATAGTCGATGGTTGCCCCCATCAGAATGCTCTGCATGATGAGGTAGGCCAGATATAACAGCTTACCGTTCAATCCGCTCACTATCACATTGATATACACAGCCGACATTACCGTCATTACCAGTATGGCAGGCACGGCAAACGAACGGAAAGTGATCGCCACGATGAGGAAAATGGACAATACAGTGATGAGCGTGACAAGAAGCATTTCATTGCCGAACTGATTGCGCATTTCGTTTATCATCACCGATTCGCCGATAAGATAATGCCTGCTTTCAAGCTGGTTGTCGCATTGTGCGGCAAGCGTTTCCACAAAGTTATGGGTTGCATCTGATTCCTTTGGCAGTTCGGTGAAAACGATGGCTTGCGAATACTTTCGTCCGCGTAACTGGCTGAAATTCTCATCTATCAGGACATTAACGTTGTCCATTCCAGACCTCATCTCGTCGTTCACTATTGAAGCAAACCGTGGATTGTCAATTACAGAATCATTCAGCGTTTTGAGAATCTCTTCTGCCGACATTTTCACACTGTCGTCATCGAAATGGATGATGCCATTGTAGAGGTAGGCAAGTTCAATGTCGCGCATTTCCATTTTGGCGCCAAAGGTGGTGAGCAGGGCGTGCATCTCGGCAGCATCGAAACGGTTCCCTTTCTTGGCGATGGCCATGACTCTTTCAGCCATGTTGAGCTTTTCTATGTTTTCCTTGTCAACTGTTGGCATCGCAAAGTCAAGCTCTTCTTCCTGCTCATCGGCAGGCTCAAAGACTTCCGTTGGGCTTTCCTCCAACTCGGCTATGATTTCTTCCTCGACTTTTTCCTCGGAACTTTCGGTTTTGCCAGACTGAAGTGTCATCAACATCAAATTTTCCTTGTGCCTCAACAATCTGCGGTTTTCTTGGTTTATCTGCGAAGCAAAAATCTTTCTGTTGGCGATGTCGCTAATGACGAAATGTATAAAATCGTACACCGACATGGTTTTTGTTTTTTGCTTCATGGTACGTCCGTAAAGGTTGAATATGATGGATGCACTTTTTTCGTTCATTCCTATCATTTGGGCGATTTCGGACGAAGTATACTGACTCAGGAAAATGGTCGAATCCTTGTAAATCGCATCCTCATCGTCTTCGTCTGAAACGCCTATGTTTTCGTCTTGGACTATGTTCACAACGGTTTCGATGGAATCGCTTTCGACGGGAAGAACAACCTGCTGCTCAACAAGTTGAGGTTTTAGCGTTTTGCTACTTTTATGCGAAGGCATCATGCTTTCGTTGAGCAATTCCTTGGATGATCTGACAATTTCTCTAATAGTAGTCTTTTGGCCCGCTGGACATAGAAGCGCGATGAGTTCCTGGTCAATGCCAATAATGCCTGAAATTTCTTTTGAAGTCAACTTTTTGTCAATAAGGCATGTGTCGGTAAGCGAAACGAGGATGTCGAGGTATTGCGATTCGTCCTTGCTGATGTTTGACGCGTCTCCAAGATATGCCGAAAGGGTAGTGTCAGCACTCAGTTCCGCAGCGAGCGAGGCGAAATCATGAAGGCTCATTTTTTCTTCGTTAGGGTTTCTCGAACCTATGTAGTAAATAGCATCCACAATCGTATTAAGGTCAAGATCAGCGATATTGTAGTCATTATCGCCAGCCATCGACATCATATCGCCAGCCATTGCCGACAAATCCCCAACCACGCTTTTTGTTTCAGCTGCCGTAAGTTGTTTTTGCATCAGCGACGGATACGAAATGAAGGACTTCACTTTCGGATTTTCAGTCACATTGTCGGAAAGCTCTATCACCTTTGTGGAATCTGTATTTTCGTACAGAAGCACGATGATGTTTTTCGGCGGGAAATATTTTTCAATCTCGGATTTTTGTTCGAAAGAAAACGAGATTTCGGTCTTTTTGTGAAGATAGTAGGAGCCGGCGAAGATGGCCACGAAAGCTATGGCTAACGGGATGCGGAATTTCATGCTGAAACCAGCAAGGCGGTCGGTCCTGAATTTCAACACCCTTTTTGTCGATTTCGTGATGGCGCTGTCCAAAGCCAATATGATCGTTGGCAGTACAGTATAAATTGACACCAGACTGCAAAGAACGCCTTTTGCCAAAACGATTCCCATGTCGGCACCGATTTTCAACTTCATGAACACGAGAGCCATAAGCCCGACAATGGTGGTAAAGGCACTGCTAACTATCGACGACGACGCCTTTTTGAGCGCATTGGTCATGGCAGTGATTTTGTCGCCATTCCCCAACAACTTTTCCTGCCTGTAGCGGTTCATGAGAATGATGGAATAGTCGATGGAAAGGACGAGCTGAAGAATGGCTGCAATAGAATTTGTGGTAACCGAAACGCTCTCGAACAGAGCATTGGTGCCCATGTTGATGGCCACAGCCACACCTATGGCGGCAAGGAATATGGGCGGTTCGAGCCACGACTCGCACATGATGAATAGCACAATAAGAAGCAAGACAAAGGCGATGAGTATTACGCCTATAGGTGCCGAAGTGCCATTTTCACTTTTCTCAACGATAATCCGATCACCGTATTGAGCCGAAATCTCATCGGCAATCTCCTGTTGGCTGCGTTGGCTGCTGCATAAAAGTTCATACAGTACCTTTTCGCCACGGTTGTATTCTTCGCTGCCATTTTGGTACAATATATTGGAAACGCCATCAATGTTGGAAAGTTCGACTTGGGTAGCTGTCTTTAGACTGTCGGGAAGTGACCAAAACATTACCCTGATCATGCCAGTACCTACTGCGTCTGCGCCAAACTCTTCCGACATTAGGTCTAAACCTTGTTTCATCTGTGAGTCATTGGGCAGATAACGCGTCATGTCGGTATTAATGTTGGTGTGAGGAATCATCAATGCGCAAGCAATTGCCACGACAACCGCTGCTACGAGGAGCACAAGACGTTTCCTTACAACTAATTCCGAAAGACGCATGACTATACTATGTCAATTTCGGGGTGCAAAAATACAAAAAGTCCCTTTCCTGCTCATTTTTCTTTTTGTTCACTATTCATGTTCTGTTTTTTGCGCTATTCAAACTACCGGTGGTTCAGTGTCTCAAAGAACACCGGAATAGTTGCGTAACCGTTATGGAAGCAGCTCAGCGAGTATCACATCCAATTCGTCAGGTTCTTTGTCGCGGGCGATGATTATGCCAGTCTGACAATCGATGAGCAGGGTTGAAGGATAGGCTCGAAGGGCGTATTCATCACGAACTTTGCTTTCGCCTTTCCCTCCTCCGCTGAAGTCACACACGTTGATCCAGGTCATGCTATTTTCTTCAAGACAGGATTTCCAAAATTTGAAACGATTTTTAGAATCCGTGGAGAGACCGAATATTTCAAGACCTTTATCATGATATTTTGCGTATATCTCCACCAACCGGGGCAGAGCTTCTCTGCATCCGCCGCACCATGACGCCCAAAAATCGACGAGCACATAGCGGTTGGCAGGGTTGTTGACCACCGAACTCAGGCTGATAGGGTTGCCGTTCACATCGGGATATTCCATGTCGATGTACATTCCACCAGCTTCGGTCTTCATGCGACGGGTAAACTCATCTCTTAGTTCATCTACATAGGGCAACGATGCCAATTCGGGTATAAGACGATCTAAAGCATCCAGCGCTTGAGCCGACGAATCGCACCAGTATTCGATATTGGCCAACGCCAAAGCTCCGGTTGGATTGGCGTTCATCACCTCTGCCTTTAAGGCTTTCTCGGTGTCGTGGTCGCCACTCAGCATATAGTCTCTGATCTTGCGCTCCGTGTCATTTGAAGTCGTGCCAGTGGCTCCCGTGGCGTAATCCTCCTCGTCGGTGGCATCCACTTCCACGAGAATCGTTCCTGGCTCAAGAATGAAGTCTTTTAACTGCATGCCATTGTGTACATATAAATATACATGGGTTGGTGAAGCTATGTCGGGATGAAACTCGAAGGCTCCATCCTTTACAGTGGAGGTCTCTATAACTTTAAAATAATCGAATGCATCCGCCAATTCGAGTTTTGTGCCGTTTTTCAGCCCTTTTAAGACGGTGCCCTTAACGGTGCAATAGCCAGATTGGTTTTGATGGGAGTGGCATCCGCTGAAACTCAGCATCATCAATACAGAAATCAAGGCGGTCAGAACGCGGCCGTTCATCTTCAAAAACGAAGGTTTTTCATTTGTTTTTTTCATACTTGTCATATCTTTAATAACTCAAAAACAAGTTTGTAATCTATTTCAATGACCATGATGTCATAGAGGGCAGAGTCAAACTTCAAATTGGCGCAAAAGTACAAAAAACACAACTTGAATTATGGATTTCTTTTCATACAAAAAACTGGAATCGCGTTTTTTTTCTACTTTTGCCGCACCGCACTGCCAACCAAACCTGTGCGATTGAACAAGAAATGAAACGTATCTTTTTGATTATCTGCTTTATCGGGGCGACGATGGCCTCAATGAATCTCCGCGCACAGACACCTGAAGAAGTCGTCGAGCGCATGAACACCGAGTTTAGTAAAGGCGACTCCCTCGGCATGTCTTTCGATTTTGTCATGTCAATTCCCATCCTTGGTACGTTCAGAAGCACCAATTACACGCTAGGTGACAAATTGAAGATAGAGCTTAACGTAAAGGGCAATAAAGTCATCACATGGAACGATGGCACGACTGAATGGGAGTATGACTCCGAGAAGAACGAGGTGAAAATCACCAAGGCAAAACCTAAAGAGGATAATGAAAACTCAGGCAACACGGACCTCGTCACCAGTGTTTCCGAAGGGTACGACCTTTCTTTTGATAAGAAAACCAACGACAAAGTGTGGTACATCGTATGCAAGAAAAACAAGTCGAACAAAGACAAGGATGATCCGAAGCGGATTGACCTCGCCATTTCTAAAGCCGATTATTCGACCATCTACATGAAGACCAAGGCAAAAGGCATCGGAATCTCTATGGAGAACTTCAAGTTAGGGGTGACGGAAGCGCAAGTCACCTTCAATCCCGCTAACTACCCCAATGCCAAGATTATCGACGAACGATAGTTGGATTTCTTCTATTGTTTTTCTCTATGGAGTCTATCACTTAGCACTCTTTGTCGTGACAATGGCAGTCTGTTGTCTCGGGTTCGAGGGTAGCGTGTGTGATACCATGCTCAGCGAGGGTGTGCTTGAGTTGTTCTGAGATTTGTGGCCAGCAGTTAAGGTCATCAAGGACGATATGTGCCGTGAGTGCCGTCTCGGTAGTGCTGATGGCCCACACATGAATGTGGTGTGTTTCTTTTACATGCTCATCTTTAACAATTAATTGCTCAATCTCATGCAAGTCCAGCCCTTCGGGAATGCCATCCACCGCAAGCCGCAAACTGTCGGAGAGCAGTTCCCAAGTGGAGAAGAGGATGACTGCAGCGATGATAAGTGACACGATAGGGTCGATAACCGTCCAACCTGTGAAATAAATGACGATGCCGCTGATGACGACCCCGACGGACACCAAAGTGTCGGCAGCCATGTGGAGAAAGGCGCCACGCACGTTAAGGTCGCTCTTCTGACTGCGCATGAGCAGCAAGGCTGTCACGCCGTTGATGATAATGCCCACGCCTGCCGTCCACGACACAGCGATGCCATTCACTTCGGCAGGCTCACTGAACTTGTGGATGCTCTCGATGACGATGGCTCCAACCGCCACTAATAGGATGACCGCATTAAGCAACGAGATAAGGATGGTGGATTTACGATAACCGTAGGTAAAACGCTCGTTGCGCTGCACTTTTGCCAGACGGAAAGCGATCAGCACAAGCACTAAGCTGAATACATCGCTCAAGTTGTGCCCCGCGTCGCTAAGAAGCGAAAGTGAGTTTTGCCATAGACCCACACCTGCCTCGATGAGCACGAAAAGCCCGTTGAGAATGATAGACAAAATGAAGATACCGTTTAGCGTCTGCGTTGGCGCGTGATGATGATGGTGATGATGATGTTCCATGATGATTTCTTAATTATATGCATGTACCCCGCCCAAAAGCAGATTTACCCCAAAATAGGTGATGACCACGCTCAAAAAGGCAAGAATGCCGTAAACGTGGAAAAATATCGGCTTCTGGAACGATTTCCATAATTTTTCATGTAGCGGTGCGGCATAGATAAGCAAGGTGATGAGTGCCCACACCTCTTTCGGGTCCCACGACCAATAGTTGCCCCAGGAGACATTGGCCCACACCGCCCCAATGAAAATGCCGATGGCCAGCAAGGTCACAGCAGGATAGAGCATTGCTGTGCTGAGGTTTTTCAATCGCTCCAAACGAGGCAAGTCTTTTGGTTTAATTACGGCAATGATGCCAACCACCATAATGCTCAGCAGCAGGGCATAGGCCGTGACGATGGTCGAGATGTGGATGCTGAAGAACGGCGAGCGTAGCACGGGCAGCAGGGGACGGGTGAGCATCCTGACATGCAACACTACAAGCAAAACGACAAGCACCGCCAACCACGAAATGGTGACGGCACGGAAGGCTTTGCGCCGTTCAACAAGCATGGCCGTCAAAGCGAAAAAAAGCAGCAAATAGCCCGCGTATGTTACGCCGATGCCCCAAGGGTCGCGTGCGACATCGAGGATGGAATTGCCTTGCTCATCGTAGTCGCTTTGGTAGAATCGGTAATGCCTGTGTTTCAGGATGTGATTCATGGAGATGACAATGTCCTGTTGGGTTTTGCCATCGTTGAGTCGGAGGTAACTCACATAGTCTTTTGGCTTGCTGCTGCCTTCGTAGGTCTCGATTTCGAACCGATTCAAAGTGAGGCTGAAGGGGAGGGCTTCCTTGGTGATCTCGCCCTTGTCCTTGATGAAGAATTGGCTGTTGGGACGGTTAGGTTCGAGTTTCATGCGGCCGTGTTGCCCCGTGAGCATGGTGAGCAGTGCCCCGACCAAAATCAGCAGAATGGAAACATGCAACGCGCAGACCGCCCCCCGTTTCCACAAGCGGCATTTCACCGCCATATAGACCATAAGGCCTGCCACCAATGCCCACAACCCCACAAACCACCATGTACCATACACATGAGCCAGCGCGAACTCTGAGCCGTGCTGCTTCTCAACGATGGTGCCTGAGGCCAGGACGGCAATCAGAATGATGACCAAAACTGATGTTATGTGACGAACATATTTCATAAGCTTGAATCGATGTTGCAAAATTAAAAAAAGATGCAGGACAAAGACCTTTGCCCCGCATCGGTAACTAACTCAAAATTCTTTCTAATTACTTGTGACAAAAATCTGACGCAAAGTAACGGCGATTCCAAAAACCGTGAAATCCCAATGTTTGGCGATTTTGGTGTAAGAATGTCCCCATTAATGGTGGATTTGTCGGGAGAAAGATGTTGTTTTTGCTTATGATTTAATCCTGCTCTCTATCCATTCTCTTGTCTCTTTCCCAAACTTCTCTTCTGCATAATCTAAAAGAAGGGCTGTTGAGGTTATTTCACGTTCAGCCACACCCTGCATAAACTCGAAGAAGCGCGTTTCACCGACTTCCTGCTCTAAGTCATACAGAAGCAAGGCACCTTTATTATACAGGGCATCGTAAGCTTCAGGAGCATCACGGTCAACCTCGTAGATGGGACAGGCATGGCGGGCATTTTCGCGGCAGGCTTCCAGATAACAGTCGAAAACGTGCCTGTCAAAATGACACTTGATGTACCACAACATACTGAATTCTGCAAAGCCTTCGTTGAGCCAGTCTTCCCAACTGAATGTCGGTGCCTTGTTCCACCAGAAATGCCCCATTTCGTGGCCAATAGCAGTTTTGAAATCCTCGTTGAAGTGTCTCGTTTGGTAGGCAATGAAGTTCTTTCGGCTGATGCCACCACCACGACGTGGTACAACAAGGAATTTCATATAGTCGTTGCTGGGATTGGTTTTGAACAAGCGGGTATAGAATTGCAGCGCCTCGCTACATGCAACCAACGCAGAGTCGGCATCTGCATCGGCGAAGTCAGTATAGACTATTTCGAATGTACGCCCATCACTTGTCATCTTCTTCGATTTGAGTGTTGGCGAGGCCACAATCTGAAGGTCAAACCCTCCCCACGGTTGCGACATTTCCCACTTTTCACCCTTACGCTGTACGATACCCGAACCGCTAACCGTATAGCCGTCGTTGATGGAAACGGAGACTTTTGCCGTGAAGTCGCGGCTGTCGCTGTTGATGGGAAACCATGCCATGTAATAGCCCAGTTGCACCCAATCCCTTTCCATCGAACTCATCCAAGCGTCAAGACTGTCGAGGTTGCAGGAATAGTCGAAGGTGATGCTGCAAAGGCCATTCTTCTTTGGGGCGGTTAGGCATAGCAGTGCTCCTTGCGGGATGTAGGTGTTAGGCGATTTGGCCTTAGTGTCGAATGAGTATGTTAGTTCCTTCTTCTTGCAATGGATGTAGTTGATGGTCGAGTATTTCCAAAGCGTGAAATCAATGTTCTCCCTACCCTTGAAATCAATCTGTGCCGTTGCTGTCACTATGAGTGTCTTTTTATCCACGTCAATGTTCAACTGTATATCGTATCGCTTGACGGTTGGGGCGCTGTCGTCCTCCACAACCGTTTTCCTTGGATAAGCAATTTCCTCTTTATCCTCGGCTTCATGCTTGTAAGTACGCATAGAGTCCATAAAAGCCGTCCACCGTGCATCATTGTGAAGTGTTCTGTAGTCTTCTTCTGTTAAGAACGACGTATAAGCAAATGCATATTGTCTGCCGAACTTTTCCCTGAACAGATTGAGATAGTAAAATGTACTGTCAATGTTTCCCGCTGCCAGTGCTTTGTCGGCCGCTAACCAATAATCATTTGCCGTTTGTGCCGATGCGAATGTCGCTGTCAATAGCAT
>CAMZEK010000007.1 GCA_947305795.1 uncultured Bacteroidales bacterium
CGCCTTGGTGTGTTTCGGCGACATAGGCAATCTCAAAGCGTTTAATCCGATGCTCGCGATACCAATCCACATCCCATAAATCCAGCACATGCTCAATGTATTTCATCGAATTGACGTGTCCATTGATGTCGATGTCATTGTAAAGGATGTCGATGGCACGCACAAAATCAGCATTTTCCGACATTTTTACCCGTCCACCTCTCTCAATCGGGCAAGGCTTATCGGCCACAATCCAATTGTTGATGGCACCGTTGTCGATTTTCTGTATATCGGTCGGCTGGCGCGTCTCGGTGTCAATCATCGCCCAAACGGAACGACCGTAGCCATATACACGACCATCGCTACCAGAAACGCAGAAATTACGGTTCGTGAAAAACTTCATCGCACTTTCCACCCAGGTTTCCACTGTGAAACACTCATGTTGCCCAGGCATTTCCGTCATTTCGATGGCCAACCTTGACAGCACCCATGAACGCTGGATGTTCATCAGGTACTTCATTCCAAAACCTCGGTCGGTGGAATGGAAATCCGCCGCATTAAGCATTTGATTACCAAGGTGTCCCAGAAACATCCGTCCCGAAAAATCACAATGGAACGGCTCGGCTATGAATTCATATTTCCCGACTTTTTCCATAATCATGTTATCCTTACACGTGGGTCGATGAACCCATAGATGATGTCCACGACGATATTGACGATGATAAGCATGACCGCAATGAGCAACACTGCACCCATGATGACAGGAAAGTCATACTTGTCAAGCGCGTCGACCACAACCACGCCGATACCCTTCCAGTCGAAGACGTACTCCACGAAAACTGCACCCGCCAAAAGCGAGGCGAACCAGCCTGAAACCGCCGTCACGACAGGATTCAAGGCGTTGCGTAAGGCATGGATGCAAATAACACGAAACGGCTTCAAGCCCTTGGCGCGCGCTGTGCGAACATAATCCATCGAAAGAGCCTCCAACAACGAGGTGCGCGTCAATTCCGTAACTACGGCCAAAGGTCTCATTCCCAGGGTCAAGGCGGGCAAGATGAGGTTGCGCAAACTCAAGAACTCTCCCCTGCCGTATTCGTCAACGGTGTAGAGGCTACCTGTCATGCTCAAACCCGTGACATGTTCAAGCAAGAAGCCAAAAATCCACGCCATGAGAATAGCCGCAAAGAACGAAGGCAACGACATACCTATCGTAGTAACAAATAGGGTTAACTTGTTGAGAAACTTTGTGTTAAACACTGCCGTCAGGATGCCGATGGCCAAGCCCAAAATCATAGCGATCGAGATGGAGACCGCTGCCAAAAGCAAGGTATTTGGGAAGGCTTCGCCGAGCACATCGGAAACGCGACGCTTGCTTTGGTACGACATGCGCAAATATGGCGCTTTCAGTACGATGGCAGTCGTTCCAAGTGTCGCAATTTTGGCATAATGACCGATTTTTTCTAGCTTCTGTTCACCTTGCGAGACATCGTAAAACGAAATCGGGACAAGGTCGTTCAGATAGTCAATATATTGTTTCCCTAGACTTTGATTGAGGCCCAACTCTTCGCGGATGGCGTTTACTGAGGCTTCGTCAGCACGCTGACCAAGCATCATCTGGGCTGGGTCACCAGGCAGAATGTTGAACAGGAAAAACACCAACGTCGCGACGCCCCACAGCACCGCGATTCCGTACAGCAGTTTCCTTATGATATAGGCACCCATTATCGTTCAAAAAGCTTTTGCAACCGCTCCCCTTGCGGGAAATCGATGGCACTCCATTTGTCTTTCACCAAGCCGTTGTCGAGCCAAACCAACCCAGGATTGAAACGCACTATCGTCTTGATTTCCAATGCATCTCCGTAATATACTTCATTGAGGGAACCCTGCTTTTCGCGCAATTGTTCCACCAACTCTGGCGTATCGGCCACGGTCCAAACCACCGTAAAACCATGATTTTCAGCGGCATCAGTGATGTTTCTTATCTTATCCCATTCTTTCTCCGTAACTTTGGTCAGATCGTGCGAGGTGAACATAAGCAAGTTTTCGGTGCTAAGAATCATGTCTGTGGCATCGTCGCCAAATTCATCCAAAGCACTGAAACCTAAGTAATTGGCACCACCTTCCGTCCTTTGGTCCACAAACTCCCATTGGCTCATCCAAACCGAGTCGTTCCACGGATAGTCAGGAGAAAGATATTCTTGGATTTCTCCAGTCGTCTTATTTCTGTATTTCAGATAGATACGGATCGGTTCCTCGGACTCTGTGCTCAGTTGCTTGCCCACTTTCCAATTCATGAAGTCAATGACAGGCAAATGGCGGTAATTGAAAACCTCGAAACCCAAAAACGCCAATGCGTAAACACAGCCAATAACGAATTGGCCACGCCAAGTAAGGCGATTCTTCAGTTGTTTATTGTTCAAAATCAGTGGAATAAGCACCGCATCAATGACCAAGTTCTTGTAGAAGGTCTGCCAATTGCTCATCTTGATGGCAGAACCGAAGCAGCCGCAGTCAGGCACAAGGTCATAAAGTGCGTCAAACAGCGTCGTTGTGGTGAAAAACAGCATTAATAAGGTGGCACCCAATACCGCCAAACGCGGAAAAACATTGGTCATCAAGCAAATACCGACCAAAAACTCCGCCAAAATCATTAGGACGGCAAGAATCATGGCCACGTCGTTGAGCCAAGTCATGCCGTAAACGGACAGATAGTCGAGCATCTTGTACTTGGTTCCCAAAGGATCAACACCTTTGGTGAAACTGCTAAAAATGAACAACGCACCCACCAAAAGACGACAAACAGTTAGCACAAGCTTACTATACCTCCTATAAAAAACAACAGGAATCAGTAAGTTAATCACAAGAACAGCAAGAAACCATAGGGTAAAGCCTGGTAGAAAATAAATCCCAACTGCTGACGCCAAAGCCACGCCAATGCTGATCCAACTAAGAGCAGGACTCCGTTTCATCTCATGCCTCCTCACCCATCAAAATCAGCGCGAACACAGCATAGTTGATCATGTCGTAATAATTCGCGTCAAGTCCCTCACTCACAAGGGTTTTCCCGTTGTTGTCCTCAATGGACTTGGTACGCAACACCTTGCTCATTATCAGGTCAGTGATGGAGCTAACACGCATGTCGCGCCAAGCCTCGTCGTAGTCGTGGTTCTTGCGCGTCATCAGCTCATAAGCCTCGTTGGTGACCTTATCGTAAAAGAGCGTGGCCTTTTCGATTGTCAAATCTGGCTGGTCGACTACACCAAGTTGCAATTGGATGATGCCCATTGCCGCATAGTTGACGATGCCGATGAACTCCGGCTCGATGCCCTCATCCACAAGACGCTCTTCGGTTGTCTGTAAAGTCCTGATTCTCTTTACTTTGATAAAAATTTGATCCGTTATTGAAGGTGTACGCAAAATGCGCCAAGCTGGACCATAGTCCTTCATCTTGTCGACAAACAACTTGCGGCATTGCGCCAACACCGCATGAAATTGGGATTTTGTGTCTTTTGTTTGCATAGCAAAGTGCTTTGGCCGCAAAGATACTAAGAAAAGGTTTGATGACTACAGAATAGAAATATTTTTGTTCCAGTTCAAATGGTCATTTGAAAACAAGAATCAACAAAGGCTTAACAATGAAATAGATACAAACGCAGGCGTAAATCACTTTCAGACCCGTCCCGACCAAAAAGCCGACAAAGGAACCAAAAGCAGCCTTCCATGCCTTATGGTCGTCAGTGCCAGCCAATTTCTCACCAATGTATGCCCCGACAAACGGCCCCAATAGGACCGCTATGAAGCCGATGGGAAATACAAACGTGATCAACAAACCCAAAACCAAGCCAATAGTGCTACCTCGGACACCCGCTTTGGTGCCACCTAACTGCTTCGTTCCCCATGCGGGAACTATGTAATCCAAAGCAAATACGGCGGCTGCGATCACACCCATAATCACTAGAAAATCAGTTGGATAATCTATTCCTTTGACAAAAGAGACAACCAACAATCCCATGAAACTGAACGGCGGTCCGGCGATGCCTGGCACGATAGCACCCACCAAGCCGATGAGCATCAAAATGATAGCCGCTGCAATGAGTACGTAAGTCATTGTATTTAATTTAGCTTGCGAAAATAGGAATTTTTTTCTTTTCAGGCCAATAATTTTGAATTTATGGAAATCTACGCTACATTTGCAGCATTAAAACCTATTCCATGAAAAAACCACTACTCCTAATAGTTTTTATTACACTGACTTTCAGTCTATTCGCGCATGATTTCGTCAACCCCATCGGCGGACGTGCGGCGGCGATGGGTGGCTGTTCAGTGGCCTCTCGCGGACTTTGGGCCATGCAAAACAACCCCGCTGGCATGGCGTATTTGGACAAGTTCAGCCTCGGCTTGTACTATGAAAACCGTTGGCTTTTACCTGAGACGGCCTACAAAAGCGCAGCTTTGGCCGTACCTACCAAATTCGGATGTTTAGGACTGAGTTTCAACCAGTTCGGTTCTTCAAAATATAGCGAGAATAAGTTTGGTTTGGCTTATGCAAAAGACTTTGGACCCTACCTGCAAATTGGGCTTCAGTTGGACTACTTGCTAATTAGCCTCGGCAACGAATATGGGCGCCAAAGTGCAGTCACCTTTGAATTGGGCATACAATCGCAAGTCACTGAAAAACTGAGACTTGGAACCTACATTTTCAATCCTGTCAGTTTCAAGTTGGAACAAAGCATTAACCAAGAGAAACCGCCTATCGTATTCCGTTTCGGCGCGGCCTATCAATTTACAAAAGACTTTGTCGGGCTGTGCGAAGTTGAGAAAAACACTGACCATGAAGGCGTTAGCTTGCGCGGCGGCTTGGAATACGAGGTTTTGAAAAACTTCTACCTCCGTGCTGGTGCACAGACCAACCCCGGCTTACTCTCCTTCGGCCTCGGCTACGAAATCCGTTTCGCGCGAATCGATGTGGCAGCACAACTGCACCAAATACTCGGTGCCTCCGTCCAAATTGGCATGATTTTCAGCATTGGGAAAAGAGCATGAAACGACTGATTCTCACCATAGTAGCCCTAAGTCTCTGCTTCTTCGCAAAGGCTCAAACTGTCATCGACACACTCAGCACCGACGCCTTGAACGAACTGCTCATCGAGCAAGTGGAGCGTTTGGCTGAAGACAGCGATGAAGATGTTGACTATGAGGAACTTTTGGAGCAATACATCTTTTTGGTTGAGAATCCCGTCAACCTTAACAGCGACGACATCATTAAACTTTTGGAACTGCATCTTATCAATGTTTTCCAATACGAGGAACTACAAAAATACCGCCGCTATTACGGTGATTTTCTGTTTCTTGAGGAGTTGGAGATGGTGGAAGGCTTCGACGAGCAGACTTTAGCCATCATCGCGCCCATCGTCCAAATCGGGAAGGATAACAGCCGCGACAAGATTACGCTCAGCAAAATGGCGCGTTACGGCAAACATCAAGTGGTAGGACGTTACGAGCAAATCCTTGAGCATCAACAAGGTTACGACCCCATCAGCGACTCTGCATTATTGGCCAAACCCAACTCGCGTTTTTTGGGTAGTCCGCAACGCTACCAACTGAAATACACCTATAATTATAGGAACAGGATTCGTGCAGGGTTCGTGCTGGAGAAAGACCCTGGCGAGATGTTTTTCACTGACCATGTGAGTGATACGATTAAAGCGCTGTTGGGCGACAAGTACCATCGTGGCTTCGATTTTATCGGTTTTCACCTTTATGCCAAAGACCTCGGTATCGTGAAGGCTGCCGTTTTGGGTGACTATCAATTGTCTTTCGGTCAGGGTCTTACAATGTGGACTGGCATGAACTTTGGCAAAATTGAGACAGGCAGCAGCGTGATGAAACAAGGTCGTGGCATCACGCCAAAATCCTCAGCCTCAGAGTATTCCTTCATGCGTGGCACAGCCGTCACCCTTGGCGGCGGACCGTTTCGAGGCACCGTTTTCTACTCCAACCGCAAGATTGACGCCAACATCACCGAAACAGACACCCTTGAAGCTGCAGAATACGTCAGCAGCTTGCAAGAGACTGGATATCACCGCACTATTGGCGAGTTGCTTGACCGATATGCCATACGGCAACAAGTTGTGGGCGGACATTTGGCTTATGCCGTTTCGCATTTCGAGGTGGGCTACACGCTACACCACACCTGGCTCAGTGCTAAGTTGCAGTTGTCCCCATCGAACTACAACCAATTCTATTTCCAAGGCACTCAACTCACCAACCAAGGCATTGATTTCAAGTATGTTAAAGGTAAGTTTGCGTTCTTTGGCGAAGGCGCGATGAGTTTTAATACGGACAGCACAACATTGTTGAGCACTTCGACAGGCGCTACGGCTCTTTCACGTTTTGCTGGCTTGCTTGGGATGACCGTAAAACCCACTGGTTATCTGAACTTTACTATCTTTTACCACGATTACGGCAAGGCCTATCAAAACCTGTTTTCCAATGCCTTTTGCGAAGGCAGCCGCAATCAAGGACAACGGGGTGTTTATCTTGGTGTGGAGGTCGCACCCGCGCCGTATTGGAACCTTTTGGCTTATGCCGACCATTTTCGCTTCACTTGGCTGACCTCGCAAGCCTACGCACCCAGCTGGGGCCACGATTATTATCTACGCCTCAGCCACAGCTTCAACCGCCGCACCACCGCCTACCTGCAGATCCGCTCGAAAACCAAAATGAAAAACTCGACCGACGGGTTGGTTTTCAGCCACTACCCCATTTTCTACACCAAAAATTCTGTACGGTTCAACATCAATTACGGCTTTGCCAACGGCCTTGTATTCAGCAACAAAGCCGAATATGCCCATTACCGCAACGATGACGGCAGCAACAGTCAAGGCTTTTTCATTTGTCAAGACGTGTCCTACAAGCCTGAAAACAAGCCTTTTAGCCTCACATTCCGTTATGCCCTTTTCGACACAAAGGATTACGACTCGCGTGTGTACGCCTACGAGAACGATGTGCTGTATTCGTTTTCAGTTCCAGCACTTTACGGCAAAGGAATGCGCGTTTATCTCTTGGGAAAATGGAAGCCGTTCAACAGCTTGACACTCTACACCCGTATCGGTAGCATCATCTACACTGACCGAGACGAAATCAGCAGTGGCCTGACATTGATTGAAGGCAAACACAAAACAGACTTGAAAGTGGAAGCGATTTGGAAACTTTAGACTTTCATTAAAGCCTTTGCCCTATCTTTTTGCGCCACAAACCACACCAAATCAGCGGGTTGGAACGTAATTCGCGCCGAAGGATTCAAGATGAATTGTCCGTCACGCTCGATGGCAATCACCATCGTCTCGTACTTGTCGGCCAAGCCGGAATCCATCAAGGCAACCCCGATGAAAGGACTATTGGGTTTCACTTCCACCTTATACATATCCACCTCGCTATCTTCATGTTCCTGAATCAGTTGGTCGCTGAGCACCTCGATTCTCGGCAACAGCAACCGCAAATGATCCTCATGACCGACAAAGGTAATCTTATCATACGGAAACAGTTGAAAATCAGACTTCGGCAACTCAAAAACATGCTGGCCGCGCTCCACGCGCACCACGCTCACGTTGTAATTGTCGCGAAAATCGGTTTCCTTGATAAGCTGACCGGAATAGACGCTGTCGGGGCTTAATGTCATCTTCTGGAGGTGACAGTTCTCTTGCAAAATCTCAGGGATAGTAAACACTTGCATCGACTGACGTTTGTTGAGGTTGTCCATGAAACGCTCCTCGATATGCTTGTAGAATTTCATGGCTGGACCCAAAACGCGCAGTAAAACAATGTAAATCAGAGCAAAACCGATATTAATCCAATGGAATAGCGGCGAACTGATGTTCAGTCGTTCCCAGAACAATACGTTCAGGAAATGCTGTATCACGCTATAAGCAATAACGGCCACAATCACGAAGCGCAAAACGAATACGAAACGTATCAGTGACTTGTTGAACCTGTTGACTTCCATCAACTTATGGGTTGTAGAGAGCAAAGTGTGCTTGAAGCCCATCGCCCAAAGGAAGGGCGAAACCAACACAAGAACCACCGCAGTGCTGATGGCTGGTCCCCAAGGCCGCGGCACATATTTCATGATGAACGAGCCGATGAAAAAACCGATGAGCACCACAGCAATGATGATGGCCAAATAAATGACAATATTCTTGAACTGCCGCGCGAGAAAACTCCCCATATTGACCTTCTTGCCACTCTTCACTTTGATGCCTGAATCACTGTTTTCCAAACGGTTAATCCAACTTTTGGGAAAGTGTTGCGTCACCCAATGGTAACATGGCACAGCGGCTTTGATGGCGTATGGCGTGAGAAAAGTGGTAATGATGGACACCGAAACGATGATGGGATACAAGAAATCATCAATAACACCATAACTCAAGCCGAGCGTGGCGATGATGAACGAAAACTCCCCGATTTGGCTGAAACAGAAACCACCTTGCATGGCCTGTTTCAAGCCCAAACCAGCAATCAACCGACCAACGACATTGCTCAAAGGCTTGAAAATAAGCAATATAATTGTCACCACCAAAATCTGCCACCAATAATCGACTAAAATCTGCGGGTCAACCATCATACCCACCGACACAAAGAAAATGGCACCAAACAAGTTTTTAATCGGTGTCGTGAGCTTATGAATCATCTCAGCCTCAAGGGTTTCCGCTAAGATAGAACCCATGATGAAGGCACCCAAAGCCGACGAAAACCCCGCCAAATTAGCCAGCACCACCATCATGAAGCACAAACCGACCGAAAAGACCGT
The DNA here is from genome assembly GCA_947305795.1 of uncultured Bacteroidales bacterium. Classification (GTDB taxonomy): domain Bacteria; phylum Bacteroidota; class Bacteroidia; order Bacteroidales; family F082; genus Limimorpha. The sequence goes on from CAMZEK010000007.1 coordinate 8,792, forward strand.
CAGTGTTTCCTCCGACATGAACTTTCTTGCCCATTTCAGCACCGTTGGGACAATGAAAATGCCGCCGACGAACCACACCAAAAGGAAGAATCCAAGTTTCAACATACTGGAAACCAACTGCATACCATCGAAGGTCTTGCTTACCGCCAAGGTCGAGAGAATGACCATCAGCAGGACAGCCTCAAGATCTTCCACCACCAATTCGCCAATAACATTGCCGCTGAACTTCTCACGATGCAACTTCATGTCGTCGAAGGCTTTGGCAATGATTGTCGTCGACGAAATTGAGAGCATGGCGCCGAGGAAAATACTGTCCATCTGTGTCCAGCCCAAAGCTTTGCCGAGCAGGAAACCGACCACACACATAGTGACCAATTCCGTGAGCGCAGTGATTCCGACCGTGCCGCCCACTTTTTTCAATTTCTTGAAACTGAACTCCAAACCGATACCAAACAGCATGAACACCATGCCGATTTCGCTCCAAGTTTCTACACTCGTGTGGTCGCGGATGACGGGAAACCATTCAAAATTCGGCCCGATGAGGAAACCTGCAATAATGTAGCCCAACACAACGGGCTGCTTCAACCATTTGAAAATCACCGTGGTAATACCAGCTGTGACGAGTATTAAGGCAAGGTCGGAGAATAATGCGGGTAGGGATTCCATTATAATTGAGTTTAGAGTTTAATGATTTTCATCAGTGACGGGTTGTTTGGCGCTATTGAGCAATTCCTTGGCGTGGCTTTCGGAGCCAACGAACCACACCTTGTCGCCATCTAGGAAGGTGATGGAGGATTCGGGATTGAGGATAAAATCGTCGCCGCGCTCCACGGCTATCACAAAGACATTGAAGCGATTGCGCAGGTCGGAGTCGTGCAAGGTCACACCCTCATAGCGGTCGCCTTTGGTCACCACCGAACAATAAATGTCTACATCACTTTCGGGGCGTTCCTTGACGAGCACTTCGTCCTCCACCTCAATGCGTGAACGCACCTTGGCCAACTGTTCCTCAGTGCCAAGCAGCGTGATTTCATCCATCGGGAACAGCATAAAGTCGCGCCTCGGCAGATCGATGACCTCATCGGCACGGTCGACGCTCACCACGCTGGCATCGTAAACGTCGTGAAAGTCGGTCTCGCGAATGCGTTTGCCGGCATATATGCTCTTGGCACTCAGCGTCATTTTCTCCAAAACGAAGTTTTCCTGCAAAATCTCAGGCACCACAAACGATTGCAGCGTCTGACGGTTGTTCATATTGTCCAAAAAACGTTTCTCGATGCGCTCATACCAGTGCATCACGGGACTTATTCCCCTCATTATGAGGAGATAAGCCAAGGAAGCGACAATGGCTATGACGAAGTCGTCCATCTGAATGTTAATCGCGCTCCAAAAACCATTGTTAAGGCTATGCTGGAAAACACGCGCCGTGAACCCCCATGCGATAACAAAACCCAAGGCAAACAAAATCCTGACCATTCGGTTGTTCGCCTTGTTTTCCTTAACCATCTTTTCCGTGTCCTCGTCCAAGTCACGCCTGAAGGCCAGCGCCCAAATGAACGGCGAAAGGATAAGCAACACTGCTGCCAAGACAATCAACCCCGAATAGGGTTGCGAAACATTGTTCATTACAGGCTCGAGGAGCGAGAAAGTGATGAGCATCAAAGCCAAAAGGATGGCCGAATAGAGTACGGCACTCTTCACCCGACCGACAACGAAATCTTTCATAGTCAGTTGGTTGCCACGTTTTATTTTCAGGTTTTTCTCCTTGCTGCCGAAAAACTGCATCCAACTTTCTGGCACTTTCTTGTTGATCCAATTATAGAGCGGTTCGCCGCCTTTTATCAAATAAGGTGTAAGGAAAGTCGTGATGATGGACACCGAAACGATGATGGGATAAAGGAAGTCGTCGATGACGCCGAAACTCATACCCACCGTGGCGATGATGAAGGAGAACTCGCCGATTTGCCCGAAGCACATTCCGGCGCGCACTGCATTGTGGAGGTTGTCGCGCGAAAGCAACATTCCCACTCCCGAACTCAGTGACTTGAACACCACCACAACCAACGTGATGAGCAAAATTTGCCACCAATATTGCACTAAAATAGCCGGATTGACCATCATACCCACCGACACGAAAAACACCGCGCCAAATAGGTTCTTGATGGGTGTAGTCAGTTTGTGAATCATCTCAGCTTCAAGCGTTTCAGCCAAGATACTGCCCATAATGAACGCACCCAAAGCCGACGAGAAACCGGCTTTGTTGGCCAACCAAACCATAAAAAAGCAAAGGCCCACGGCAAACACCGTCAGGGTTTCTTCCGACATAAACTTGCGAGACCATTTCAGGACGGTCGGGATGAGAAACACGCCGCCGACATACCACACCAAAAGGAAGAAAACGAGGCGCAAGACGCTGAATAGCAATTCAGTGCCGTTCAGAGTCGTGCTAACCGCCAAGGTGGAAAGAATCACCATCATAAGGATGGCGGCCAAGTCTTCGACCACCAAAACGCCAATAACGCTACCAGTGAACTTCTCGCTCTTCAGTTTCAAATCGTCAAAGGCTTTGGCGATAATCGTGGTCGACGACATTGAAAGCATAGCACCGAGGAAGATGCTGTCCATCTGCGACCAGCCCATCAGCTTGCCGAGGAAGAAGCCGATGATACACATCGAAACCAGTTCCGTCAACGCGGTAATTCCAACAGTACCAGTCTGTTTCTTCAGTTTCTTGAAACTAAACTCCAAGCCGATGGCGAACAGGAGGAACACCATTCCGATTTCGCTCCAAATCTCGACGCTTTCGTGGTCGCTGATGACCGGAAACCACGGAAAATAAGGTCCGATGAGCAATCCTGCAATGATATAGCCCAAGACCAAGGGCTGCTTCAACCATTTGAAAATCACCGTTGTAACGCCTGCCGTGACGAGTATTAGAGCAAGGTCAGAGAATATTGCGGGTAAGGATTCCATAAAATAATGTTTGCCGCAAAGATACAAAAAAAGTGACCTCAATGGAAGTCACTTTTGTTTTTATTCCGCAAACATTCCTTCAATCAAATCCTTGTAACGTTCTGCAATGATTTTTCGGCGGATTTTCAGGCTGGGAGTGATTTCGCCGTCCTCGATAGTCCATTCGTGATCAAGCAGTTCAAAACGCTTAATCTTCTCATAATCACCGAAATACTTGTTATATGCATCCACTTCCTTGCGGTAGCGGTCGATCACGGCCTTGTTCCTAATGATTTCGGCATTCGAAGTGTAGGCGATGTGGTTTTCCTCACACCAAGTCTTCAGGTGCTCAAAATTCGGCACAATGAGTGCTGCGGCAAACTTCTGGTTCTCACCGACTACCATAATTCCGCTGAACCATTTGGATTCGGCAAACTTGTTCTCAATCAGCGCGGGTGAGATGTACTTGCCCATCGAGTCTTTGAAAATTTCCTTCATGCGACCCGTGATTTTCAGCAGGCCATCTTCGTCGAACTCGCCGATGTCGCCTGTATGGAAATAGCCGTTCTCGTCAATGGCAATCTTGGTCTGCTCGGGATCTTTGTAGTAGCCCTTCATCACTGGAGAGCCTTTTACCAGAATCTCGCCCGACTCGGGATCGATTTTGATATCGACGCTCCCACAAGGCACACCGACCGTTCCCGCCTTGATGATGCCCAAAGCTAAGCTGTTGGTGCAAATCACTGGCGAAGTTTCCGTCAGGCCATAGCCTTCGATAATCGGGATGTTCATGGCAGCAAATAGGCGCACCAAACGCGGTTGCAAACTGGCACCACCAGAAATGATAAACTCCAAACGCCCACCAAAAGCCTTTCTTACATCCTTGAAAACCAACTTATTAGCTAAATACAACTTGAAACGGTAAGCTCTATTATTTTTCTTTTCCGTCTCATCGTATCGCTCTGCCAACTGGAAAGCCCAATAGAAAACGCGCTTTTTCACGCCCTTCATCTTGTCGCCCTTGCGCACAATGCCATTATATACCTTTTCGATGACACGCGGCACAGTGGTAAAATGTTCAGGCTTCACGTCTGCAATATCGCGCATGATGGTGCCAAAGTTCTCCACGTAATAGGTCGCGTTACCGAGATAAAGGTGCGTAAACAACACCGAACGCTCGTAGATGTGCGACAAAGGCAAGAAACTCACCACTTTCTGCGAACTCGGGACGGGATAATGCGGGCCATAATAGGCCACACAACTCATCAGGTTGAAATGCGTCAGCATCACGCCTTTTGGGGTGCCGAGAGTACCTGATGTGTAGATAATGGTGGCCACGTCATGGGTGGAGACCGACTCCTTGCGCGTCTGCAACGCGGCGAGGGATTTCTTGTCGACCTTCACCGAAACCATCAGTCCGCGAAGCGTCAATTGACCTTCCACTGGATTGAAAACGAACTCTTTGGGACGCATGGGCATGGCCGCCAGAATCTTCTCTATCTTCTTGTGCAGCAACGAGCCTTCGACGAAAACCACCTTAGGCTCGGCATGGTTCAGGATATATTCAAAATCGCTTTGGCGCACCGTGGGATAGATAGGCACCAAAATGGCACCAATCTGTTGCACAGCGAAATCCACCATGTTCCATTGCGGACAATTGTTGGAAATCACCGCCACACGATCGCCTTTGGAAACGCCCAAGCCCATCAATCCCTGACTGATGGTATCGGTCATCTTCACGAAGTCACGTCCGATGTATTTCTTCCACTTCCCTTCCACCTTGCAGGCAAACATCAACCGTTTTTTGCCGTATTTCTCAACGAATCGCGGCAGTAGGTCGAACGTGCGAGGAGGAATATCAGGGTAAGCCTGGACCGTTTTCCCTTTGTTTGTGTTCTTATCCATATTTTCGAAAAAACGGTGCGAAAATACAGCATTATTTCAATAAAAACAATTTTTTATCAAATGGAGTGGTTTTTTTTGAACAAAAGCCGCTGTTTTATCAACGAAAAACAAATGAAAAAACTATTTTTGCGCCCGATTTCGTGAAGCCATGCTATCCATTTTCGACGATATGACCCAAGTGACCGAAGCCGAGGTGAAACAGATGCTGCCTTTGGTGGACGAACAGCGCCGTGAAGAAGCCCTGCGCTACAAGCATCTGTTCGGGCAATTTGCCTCCCTGAAGTCTTGGCTGATGCTCAAAGATTTATTAAATCCTTTGAAAATCAACGATTTGAAAATGGACTATAACGAGCATGGCAAGCCTTTCTTGACCAAGTATCCTGAGGTGCATTTCAACCTCAGCCATTGCAAGAACGGCATTGCCGTGGTGGTGGACTTCTCCCCTGTCGGCATCGACATCGAGAGTTACCGCAGGAGCAATCTCGCTCTCGTCCGTAAAACAATGAACCCCGCCGAAGCCGAATGGATTTGTGCTTCCAGCGACCCCGTTGAAACTTTCACCCAGTATTGGACCAAAAAAGAAGCCGTCGTAAAACTGCGCGGCACGGGCATTATTGACGACCTGCACTATATCTTGAATGGCGAAGGCTACCAACTTGAAACGCACATTAATCGAGAAAAAGGATATGCCTGGAGTGTGGCGTATACAAAATGAAGAAAGGCGGCCTTTCGGTCGCCTTTCTCGTTCATAATCCGATGTTTACAGTAAGTGACAAGTGACCGTCAAACCAGCCATCACGATGCTCACCATGCTCATCAGCTTGATGAGGATGTTCAGCGAAGGTCCTGACGTATCCTTGAACGGGTCACCGACGGTGTCGCCAACGACGGTAGCCTTGTGGTTGTCAGAGCCTTTACCACCGAAGTTGCCTTCTTCGACATACTTCTTGGCATTGTCCCAAGCACCGCCCGAGTTGGCCATGAACACAGCCAAGACGAAGCCCGTGCTGAGGCCGCCGATGAGCAGACCAAGCACACCAGGAACACCCAAAATGACACCTGTCAGAATCGGGACGAGGATGGCGAGAATGGAAGGCACCAGCATCTCGTGTTGTGCGCCCTTCGTGGAGATGGCCACGCAACGCTCGTAGTCGGGTTCGGCTTTGCCTTCAAGGATGCCCTTGATGGTGCTGAACTGACGGCGGACTTCCTCCACCATCTTCTGGGCCGCACGACCCACAGCGTTCATCGTCATGCCGCAGAACACGAAAGCCATCATGGCACCGATGAAGATACCGACGAGAACGATGGGGTTCATCAAGTTGACATTGTAAGCGTTCATGAAGTCAACCAAAGAGGCTTTGGCGGCTTCCACGCCATTCGGCAAGGCTTGACCCACACGAATAAGAGCGATCTTGATTTCTTCAACGTATGAGGCCAACAATGCCAAAGCTGTCAAAGCAGCGGAACCGATAGCAAAGCCCTTACCAGTAGCAGCAGTGGTGTTGCCGAGAGCATCAAGAGCATCGGTGCGCTTACGCACTTCAGGTTCAAGGCCACTCATTTCGGCGTTACCACCGGCATTATCGGCGATGGGACCGTAAGCGTCGGTAGCCAAGGTGATACCCAAAGTGGAAAGCATACCCACAGCAGCGATACCGATACCATAAAGGCCGTGTGACAAATTTTCTGGTGTAAAAGCAATATGGAAACCATTGGCGCAAAGGTAAGCCAAAACGATGGCCACGCCAACAGTAACAACCGGAATAGCAGTTGATAGCATACCAAGACCCAAGCCAGAGATAATAACAGTAGCGGGACCCGTCTTGGAACTCTCAGCCACCTTCTGTGTAGGCTTGTAACTCTGCGAGGTATAATACTCGGTAGATTTGCCGATAATGACACCAGCTAACAAACCGACCACCACCGAAAGTGAAGTTTGCCACCACATGTTGGCATACTCTCCGGTTTCTTTTCCAAACAGGAAATACATGATGCCGAAGGTCGCAACGGCAATCAAGACAGCGGCAGTGTTTGTACCACGGCTCAAAGCACCGAGAAGTTGCTTCATGCCAGCATCCTCTTTGGTGCGCACCAAGAAGATACCAATCAATGAGAGGAGCACGCCCACAGCGGCAATCAGCATGGGAGCAAACACGGCTTTCATCTGCATCTCAGCACCAGCGGCACTCTGCGTAGCTGCGGTGGCGAAAGCAGAAGCGCCCAAGGCCATGGTAGCCAGGATAGAACCAGCGTAGGACTCATAAAGGTCGGCACCCATACCGGCCACGTCACCGACATTGTCACCAACGTTATCGGCGATGGTGGCGGGGTTACGCGGGTCGTCTTCAGGGATGTTGTACTCGGTCTTACCGACAAGGTCAGCACCGACGTCAGCAGCCTTGGTGTAGATGCCGCCACCCACACGGGCAAACAGGGCCTGAGTAGAAGCACCCATGCCGAAGGTCAGCATGGTAGTGGTGATGGTAATCAAGTCGTTGTCAGCTCCAACGGCTGCGAGCAAACCTGTGCCATTCAGCACAAGAAACCACACGGAAACGTCCAAGAGGGCAAGGCCCACCACGACGAGACCCATGACAGCACCTGAACGGAAAGCCACTTTCAAGCCGCTGTTCAAAGACTTACGAGCCGAATTGGCTGTACGTGCCGAAGCGTAGGTGGCCGTCTTCATTCCGAAGAAGCCTGCCAAGCCCGAGAAGAAACCGCCTGTGAGGAATGCAAACCACACGACGCCGTTCTGTAATTTGAAATAAGCCATGATACCGAAAATGGCCGCCAAGATTATGAACACAATGATCACCACCTTGTACTGCTGTTTCAGGTAAGCCATAGCTCCCTTACGGACATGAGCTGCGATTTTCTTCATCAAGTCCGTACCTTCGTCTTCCTTCATCATCTGTTTGTAGAAGATGAAAGCGAATGTTAGCGCCAGAATTGAGGCTACCAACACGATGTAAACAATACTGTTACTCATAGGATTATAATTTAGTTAAACTTGAATTGTTGTCAAAAACAAGTATTTTGAGGGGACAAAAATAAGAACAAATCATTTTGAAATGAAAACTTTTTTCTCTGTTTTTTGCTCCAACGCAACTTTTTTTGCCAATTTCAGAAAAAGTCCCTACTTTTGACGATTGAAGGAAGAAGGTTTTGTCGCAAAATAGAGGCTTCATAATCAGTTTTTTAGATCCACAAGACCTTTTTTACTTTTGAAAAACGGACAAAAATGGACAAGGTCAGATTGGAAATCATCGGCTTGACGTACAGCGAATCCCCGACGGGTGCCTACGTCTTGATTTTGGGAGACAAAAACTCGCGTCGCCGCCTGCCCATCGTCATTGGCAGCAATGAGGCACAAGCCATCGCCGTAGGCATTGAGCGGCAGCAGAACAGCCGTCCCCTCACCCATGACTTGCTTTTGAAATTCGCCAACACCTTCAACGTGAAGATATTGGAAGTGGTCATCAATCGTTTCCGCGACGGCGTATTCTATGCCATGCTGGTCTGTCAGCAAGGCAACGAAATGGTACTGATTGACGCGCGCCCCTCCGATGCCATCGCCCTCGCCGTGCGCCTCGGTTGCGAGATTTACGCCTACGAGAACGTCATGCAGGAGGCTGGCATCATCATGGACGACATGGAAGAGGACGAAACGCCTGATCAAAGTGGTACTATTAATAAGGTGCAAGACGAACCCGATTTAGATCTGCTCACCCTCAGCGAGTTGGAAGACCTGCTGCAAGAGGCCATCGATGATGAAGACTACGCCAAAGCTGCACAAATAAGGGACGAGATAAACAGTAGAAAATGAAATATAAGAGCTACATAGAAAACAGGTTCCTTTTTTAAATTTTAAATCTTTGAATCTTTGAATTTTGAATCTTTGAATTTTGAATCTTTGAATTTTGAATCTTTGAATTTTGAATCTTTGAATCTTGAATCTTTGAATCTTTGAATTTTGAATCTTTGAATCTTGAATCTTTGAATCTTGAATCTTTGAATCTTGAATCTTTGAATCTTTGAATATCAAATCATTAAATCTACAAATATGAAAGCAATCAAGTTTCGTTTAATTGTGATGAACTTCCTCATCTTTGCGGTGTGGGGAGCTTATCTCTGTTCGTTGGGTATCTATCTCGGACGCGTGGGAATGGGTGCCAACATCGGGAAATTTTTCGCCATCCAGGGCATCGTTTCCCTGTTCATGCCTGCACTGATGGGCATCGTCGCCGACCGCTGGATTCCGGCGCAAAAGCTTCTCGGCATCTGTCATTTCCTCGCCGCCGTCTTCATGGCGTTAGCCGGTTACATGGGCATGAAATATGGCAGCGCCATCAGCTTTGGTCAACTATTCCCGTTCTATGCACTCAGCGTGGCTTTCTTCATGCCGACCATTGCCTTGGGCAACTCCGTGTCTTACAACGCCTTGAACCAAGCAGGATTGGACACCGTGAAGGCCTTCCCGCCCATCCGTGTTTTCGGCACCATCGGTTTCATCCTTTCCATGTGGATTGTGAATTTTACGGGCTTCAAGGACGGTTACCAGCAACTGTTCGTCTCCGCCGCTTGGGGTCTCATTTTGGCCGTTTACTCGTTCACGCTGCCGAATTGCCCCGTCAACAAGAACGTGGAAAGCAAATCCTTCGTCGATACTTTCGGGCTACGCGCCTTCTCGCTGTTCAAGGATTCGAAGATGTGCGTTTTCTTCATCTTCTCGTTCCTCTTGGGTATGTGCCTGCAAGTGACCAACGGCTTCGCCACCCCATTCCTTGACGCATTCGGTGCCGACCCGCAATATGCCAATGCCTTCGCGGTGAAGAACAACGTGTTCCTGTCGTCCATTTCGCAAGTATCTGAAACCTTGTGCATTTTACTAATCCCCTTCTTCCTGAAGAAGTTCGGTATCAAGAAGGTGATGCTCATCGCTTTTGTGGCATGGGCCTTGCGCTTCTTCTTCCTCGGCGCGGGCAGTCCAACGGGCTTCGGCCTCGTGCTGCTGATTCTCTCCATGATTGTTTACGGTGTGGCATTTGACTTCTTCAACATCAGTGGCTCGCTTTTCGTCGACCAAAACACCGACGTGAGCATCCGCAGTAGCGCGCAAGGCGTGTTCATGATGATGACCAACGGCCTCGGAGCCACCATCGGCTCGCTTTGTGCCCAAGCCGTGGTGAACCGCTTTGTGTTCCACCCTGCCGCCGCCGACCCGAACTTCAATGTAATGGGCGGCTGGTCAACGGCATGGTATGTGTTTGCTGCTTTCGCCTTGGTGGTGGGCATTTTGTTTGCGGTTTTGTTTAAGTACAAGCACGTTCCAGAGAAGCAATAACTTACTGAAAAACAAATGGAAAACCCTGCTGATAGCTTTAACTATTGGCAGGGTTTATTTGTTTTGCATTAGTTCAATCTCGGAAGTATATGCTATTCATCCTATAGAAGCTCGTCAATAAAGCCCAATTCTTCGATTTGTTCAAAAGATTTGCCTTCTGCAAATTCATTGATGTTGGCGATGCACTCAAGGATGTGTTGAAGTCTTCCCTTATCTTTAACCGGCTCTCTCATAAATCAATACTTTGTCTTTTTCCGCCGTCTCTCGGGCAAAAGGCAGCAAGCTGCCTTCCGTTATCAAATCCACTTTCTTGCCCAACAAATCCTCCAAGCCCAAGGCAATACCAATATGCTTGAGTAAACTCACGCCCTTACCTGTCTCTTGGTCGAAGACAACCAAAACATCCACATCGCTTTCTGGCGTTTGTTCACCCCTCGCATACGAGCCAAACAGCCACGCTTTCAGCACAGGTTGAGTGGCAAAATAGGCTTGCATGGTTTGTATCAACTGGGTATCCATCGTACAGATTGTTTTTGCAAAAGTACACATTTTTTCAAAACCTACAATTTTTCAAGAAATTCAACTATTTTTGCAGCACGAAATTACCCAAAGATGAAGCAATATTTAGATTTATTACAGTATATTTTGGACCACGGCCATCAGAAAGGCGACCGCACGGGAACAGGCACCATCAGCGTGTTCGGCTACCAGATGCGGTTTGACCTTTCGGAAGGGTTCCCTTTGGTCACGACGAAAAAGGTGCATCTGAAGTCCATCATTTATGAACTATTATGGCTGCTGAAAGGCGACACCAACATCCAGTACCTGCACGACCACAAAGTCAGCATTTGGGACGAATGGGCTGATGCCAACGGCGACCTCGGCCCCGTTTATGGTGCCCAATGGCGCAATTGGAACGACGAGGGCATTGACCAAATTGCCGATGTAGTAAGAAGCATCAAGGAAAACCCGAACAGCCGTCGGCACATCGTAACCGCTTGGAATCCAAGCGTCTTACCCGATGAGCACGAAAAGGATTTCGCCGCAAACGTGGCCGCTGGCAAGGCGGCACTCCCACCCTGCCACTGCTTCTTCCAGTTTTATGTAGCCGACGGACGACTGTCGTGCCAGCTTTACCAACGCAGCGCGGACGTGTTTCTCGGCGTGCCGTTCAACATCGCCTCCTACGCCCTCCTTACCATGATGATGGCGCAGGTGTGCGGTTTACAACCCGGCGACTTCGTCCATACTTTCGGAGACGTACACATCTACAACAACCTCATCGAACAGGTGAAGTTGCAACTGACACGCACACCAAGACCATTGCCCACCATGAGAATCAACCCAAAGATAAAAGATATTTTTGGCTTCAAATTTGAGGATTTCACATTAGAGAATTACGACCCGTGGCCTGCGATTAAAGGCGAAGTGTCTGTCTAGATTGCCACGGCCTGCGGCCCCGCAATAACATCAATAAAAACTGACAACTGAATAACTGACAACAAATATGACAATCTCCATCATCGTCGCCATGGCCGCCAACCGCGCTATCGGCATCAACAACCAACTCATTTGGCACAATAGCAACGACCTGAAACACTTTAAAAAGGTGACTTCGGGCCATTGCGTCATCATGGGACACAACACATGGCTCTCGTTGCCCGGTCAGAAGGCCCTGCCCAACCGCCGCAATATCATCATCTCCGACCGCTTGGACGAAGCCCCTGAAGGTTACGAGCTGGCCACCTCTATCCCGCAAGCCATCGAAATGGTGCAGAGCGAGGACGAGGTTTTCATCATGGGTGGCGGCAGCATCTATGAGCAATTCCTGCCCAAGGCCAACAAGCTGTATCTGACCCGTCTTGACAAGGAGTTTGAGGCTGACACCTATTTCCCCTACATCAACTTCGAGGAATGGAATCTCGTTGACCTTGATGTGATTGACGATGACCCGCAAGTGGACTATTCCTATCGTTTTGAGGTCTGGGAGAGAAAAGCATGAAAAGGAAATACCTTATCGTCCTTGCAGCTGTTCTAATGGCCGCCGTCCCGATTTTTGCCCTTTCTAACGGCGAGAACCTCAACCAAGCCTTGAGCACACTTCGTAAAGACTTGAGGCAGGATTACCAACAAATCTCGAAAGCACAGACCCAGCTCTCTGATGATTATGAGAAGCAGCACGAGAGGATGGTGGAAATCATGAAACAGTGCAACGAGCTATCGCTGCAGCTGTATTCCCAGAAACAGGACTTCACCTTCGACCTCTGCTATGCCTTGGAGAACGTCACGGACAAATACAACGAATTCAGCAAGGACCGCAAGCCTTTCGACCACATCGTCGCCAACCTTGACATAGAAATTGAGCGATACGCCCGCCTGATTGAAACGCTGCGTCGACTCCCACCCGAACGCGACAGCATCTTCGGCCTGCCCGATAGTCTGCTCTTCCCCAACGACACGTTGAACCGAAATCTTATCCTCAGCAGCTCTCAAGTGATGCTTGAAGCCGAAGTCAAAGCATTGGCCGACTCCATCTCGACACCTTTCATCCTTGACGAACAAGGCAATCAAGATCGCGACCAGTGCATCTTCTACGCCACCGAACTACTGAAGATGTACGTTGAAAGCAAAACCATCGTGGTGGCCGACAGCATCCACTATCACGAGACCTTCCTGCGCTTGAAAGAGACTTACGACTTTGCCCGCAACTATTACCAACTTCTCCAAAACAACATCTTCATCGAAGGACAAACACCTTGGTTCTCTATCCTGACCAATCCTAGCCGCTACTGGCAAAAGGCCAAGGAAGATATCAAAGAAAAATACACCCTTGCGCCCGACATAGACAACCCTGAAGACGAGGACACAGCCTATTCACTGCAAATCTTGGTCGTTTTCTTCCTCATTGCGGGTTTCCTAGTGCTATGGCTCATTGTCGCCCTGCTGCTCATCCCCGTTTTCCGTTACATCAAACCCATAAAGGACTTGGTCGCCAAAGAACAACGGCGTTATGTTTCCTTATTAGTTTCCATCCTGATATTTGTTCTAATCACTGCCAGTTCAATTGACAACAGCATTTTCCAAAAAGCTTTCGACCTTGCCAACACCTTCATGTGGCTACTTGCTGCCATCATTGCCGCATTACTCATCAGATTGAAACCCGAGCAACTCAAGAATGGCGTTAAGCTCTACATCCCGACCATCTTCATGGCCCTGGCCGTCATCGGTTGCCGCGTCGTTTTCATGCCCAACTCACTGATGAACATCTTCTTTCCTCCCATTCCCTTAATCTTTTTCTGTTGGCAGTTGTATGCTTGTCTGAGGCACAGACAGAAAGTTGAAAAGAGTGACCGCATCTTCGGCTGGATTTCGCTCGTCGTGACGGGAATAGCGTTAATTGTTGCCATCGCCGGTTACATCTTCGCTTCGTTGCTTATCTTGGTTTGGTGGTATTTCCAACTTGCGACCATCCTCACCATCATCACCATTTGGGACCTGACTGTGCTTTACAAGGAAAAGCGAATGAAGCACCGCATCGACAAGCACAGCAAGCGTACTGCCCACCTGTCGGGTGCTGATAAGGACACGCTCATGTTCAGGGCGACTTGGTTCTACGATCTCATCCGTGAAGTGGTTTTACCAGTAGTGGTGCTGATGTCGTTCCCATTCTGCCTACACCTCGCATTAAATGTGTTCGATTTTGAGGACTTGTACAACAATCTGTATCACAGTCCTTTCTTCCAATTAACCAACGACGAGGGCAAAAGCACCTTCTGTATTTCCTTCTATAGCATTATCCTGCTGATTTGTCTGTTTTTCGTGTTCCGTTACGCCAACCAGGCCCTTCACGCCCTGTACCAAAGAGTCCGTTACACCCTCTTCATGCGGAAACACAACCGCAAGCACATCCGTAGCAACGAAATCAACCTGTCGCTTGCCAACAGCATCATCAGCGTGGTGGTATGGATGATTTACATCATCATCATCGTAGTCATGCTAAAGATTCCAACCGGTTCGTTAAGCCTTGTGGCTGGAGGCCTTTCCGCCGGTATAGGCCTAGCACTCAAGGATGTCCTCAACAACTTCATCTACGGCATCCAACTCTTGTCAGGCCGTCTGCGAGTGGGTGACTGGATAGAATGTGACGGAGTAAGAGGCAAGGTCACCGAAATCAGCTACCAAAGCACGCAGATTGAGACCGTTGACGGCGCGCAAATGTCGTTCCTCAACGCCACTCTCTTTGCCAAAAACTTCAGCAACCTCACACGCAACCATTCCTACGAGTTCCTCAAGATTACTGTGGGCGTGGCATACGGCACCGAGATCCAACGCGTCCGCGAGGTGTTGCTGGAGGCCCTCAAAACGCTCCAAACCAAAGATGCCTTTGGTAGAGACATCGTGGAACCCCAACGTGGCGTTTCCATTGTACTGGGCGACATGGACGACAATGCGGTCACCATCGCCATCAAGCAATATGTGCTTGTTGCAGAACGTGTTGGCTACATTGATCGCGCCAAAGAATTGATTTACAACACTCTAAACGAAAACGGCATTGCCATCCCATTCCCGCAGTGCGACGTCCATCTTATTAAGGACGAATAATTGGGCTAACGCTCAGCACCAAACACTCTGAGGGAAGGTTGGAAAACGACCTCGCCCGCATTGATTTTGGCCTTGCACACGAAGGGTTGTCATCATCAGCGACAAAATCGCTGTCAAGGTGATGCATCGTTTCGTGGTACGGAGATAGAAAAACGGCCACCCCTATACAAGAGTGGCCGCTCACAAAAAACAAATGTTATGAAAAACTTACTTGATTACGGTAATACGCTTGGTGATGTTGCCGTTTTCGGTGACTACTTGCACCATGTAAACACCGCTTTCAGCACCGCTCAGATTAATGGTTGCTGAGTTGCCTTCGCATTGGGTGTCATACACCTTCTGACCGATGGTGTTATAAACCGTCACGTGTTGCAAGCCTTCGCCTTCCACTGTGAACATATCCTTGGTTGGATTAGGATAGAGAGCCACATCGCTACCATTCATTTCTTCAACAGCGTCCACAGAATACAGAACATGGAGGTAGAATTGGTTACTATCATGAATCCAGCTGGCAGGTGCCGACACGCAGTCAAGGTCGTTGTATGCAGCATAGAGCTTGTAGTAGTACCAAGTGCCGTCCGCGTTGGCAGTATTGTCGGTATAGCTTGTAGCGTTGGAACTCAACAGTTTGATTCTCTCATATTCGGTGTTATCGGTTTTTCTGTAGAGATAATAGCCCGAAAGGCCTTCAGCCTGCTCCGGTTTTTCCCATTTTAGCTTGATTTTGAAGGTATTGGTGTATTCATAGTCAAGATTAGTCGGGGCATAGCACTCACCTGAAGTGGCGCACGACTCATTGGAGTATTCACCATTCTCACCTCCATCGCTGAGGTAACCGACACGATAGCAATGGCCACCCACCGAAGCGTTTTCATCAACGAAAGAAGTTGCGTTGGGAACAAGGCGATAGAGCAAATTGTCACGATACACCACGTAGCCATAACCTGACTCACTTATGCCATCCCAAGAGACATTGATGTTGTGAGAATTCTCGGAATCAACCAAGGCAATGACGTTCGACGGGACACCCATGCCAGTCGGGTTACCACAGCCATTATTGCCTTCATAGAAGATGCCTTCAGGCATGTCCTCTGAGGATCCAGAATAGGTATAAATCGAATTGTTCTGCGAATCCTTAAGCGTGAATCCCATGTTGAAAGCACCTGATTGGGTCGGGGCTGTCCAACCGAAGGATACCATGCCAAGCGGCACATCAACTGGTATGGCCTGAACGCTGGAGCTGGTGGTGGTCACTTGGGCAACCTCAGTGCCAGCAGCGTTGTAGACATGGATGGCACCACCCTTGAAGCCCGTGAAGGAAGCCTGCGTAATGTTGACTATCCAACTGCAGGTGGGACCAAAACTGACGCTATTGGAATAGGCAAGCTTGCCATGACTGCCATTGCAGACTGCATAAACCGTGTATACGAAACTGTCATAACGAGGCACCGTGTTGTCAGAAATGGTCATCGAGGCACCTGGAGTAACGTTGTTTTGCGTATAGATTACCTCACCGTCGCGACAAACCACAATCTGGTCGATGGAGGTCAAAGTGCTGTTGTTCAAAGCTTGCGAAGGATTGGTCCAAGAAACCTGAGCCGACAATGCAGTAGGGCTGTCGGGCGTAACATTCACGTTTGTGGGAGCCTTGGCCGTGCTATTGTAAACATCAACAGGAACAAAATTGGTGACAATCTTGTTCTGGGCATTGTAATCAATATTATCGATGAGGAACCAGTTGTCGCCACTGCCACCCCAACCCCAGTTAAAGTGGAAGTAATCGTTGTCGTCGTAACCGTCGCAGATGAAGGCGTGACCATAAGGAGCACCCGATTCAACACCTGCATAATACATGGGCCATCCCATGTCGAAAGCTTCTTTCAGCGTATTCATCCAAACCGTGACGTTTGCCTTGTTCATAACAGAAGCGGCGTTAGAATAACGGAAATAAGTGGAAATGGCTGAAGGGACGCTTTCAGTGCTGGCACCGCTACCTTGTTCAATATCGCCACCATAATCCATATTGACGGCAACGCCGCAATGATAGCAAAGTGTAGCAACGGCAGTACCTTCTTCAGGCGTGTAATTACTACTGGTATAGACATTCAACATGTGATCCCAATCATAAGTCGTGGCACCATAATTGGCACTTTGTTGACCATACTTCGGATGATTGTATGTATGGCTTCCTTGGCCTTGAGCCGGATGGTTCCAATACTTCATAATCTGCGACATGGCCGTGGCCACGCAACCCACGTAGGCGTGATAACCCGCATTGGGGCTTTGGGCGTCATCAGGGCACATGCTGTTATAAGGAGCCGGGCTTTGGTTCCATTTGGTCTGCAACAAATACACACGGCCCTTGCCGCCATTACGCGAAATCAGCTCACCCGAGTTCATCACGCTCTGCCATTCGGCGGCAACTTTAGGAGTGGCCTTGCCCGTAAGCTTTCCACTACGGTTGGCAATCACCTGGTCAAGCATGTAATTCAATGCGGGGTTGATGTTTTCGGCATCGAAAATCCCTTCGTTGGAATAGGCAACGATAGGACGGTAGAAATCATCGGCGGAGACAATGACATGCCCCTCTTTGCCGACATTGAAGACATAGAAACAAGCTTCGCCACGGTTGGAGGCACCCGTATAAACAAGGGTAAGTTCTAAACTTTGACGGGCTTGTTCAAAATTGGCCTGGACAAACTGTTGTCCGACGTACTTGGCTTGGCTCACGCTGACCGGATTGGCGAACGCCGTCCCGAGACCGAGCATTAAAGCAAGCACACTCATCAGATACTTTTTCATTGGTGTAGAATTTTAATTAATCGTTTCTTTTTCCATTTTGAATCAAGGGCGCAAATTTATACAAAAATCCAATATGCGAACCACTTTTGATTGACAAAAACATCAATGCGTGATAGACAAGCGACGCACAGCGGTTCCCTCACGTGAGCTTATAGTGACGACATATAGTCCTTCAGCAAACGAAGACACATTGATATTCAATACATTGCCCTCCTTCTCCTGCTGGTAGACCATTTGGCCCAACATATTGCAAACCGTCACTTTTGTCATGCCTTCTGCTTCAATTCGCAACGTTTGGTCGGCGGGATTCGGATACAGGTTGACGCTTTGCCCAGTAGACTCTTCCACATCCGTTGGGGAATAATAGACATGGAGATAAAACAGATTCGGGAAGTGCTTGACGGATGCCGGAGCCGAGGTGCAGTCGGTGGCGGAATAGTATGCGTAAAGACGGTAATAGTAATCTCCTTCCACGTTGGCTGTGTTGTCGGTATAGGTAGTGGCATTAGAACCGAGTAGCTTGACTCTCTCGTAGGTGCCATTTTCGCCTTTTTTCCTATAAAGGTAATAGCCAGAAAGTCCTTCGTGGTTTTCAGGTTTATCCCAAATCAGCTTGATTTTGTAGTTGTTACCAGTGTACTCAAAAGTAAAGCCGCTCGCAGCCATGCAATCGCCCGCCGAAGCGCAGGTCTCATTAGAGTCCTCAGACTCGCCACCTTCACCCAAGGACCTCACCGTATAGCAATATCCAGCAGTGATGTTCTCATCGGTATAGGTTTTGCCTTCACGCACTAAGGCAATGAGCTGTTCGTCACGGTAAATGTTGTAGCCATAATAGGGATCAACATCACTATTCCAAGTAAGCACGACATTGTCGGAACTCACATGCGACACCAAACCGTATGGGGTTTCCTCCATCTGTCCCGAGCCACAATCATTGTTGGCACGAAGGAAAATGCCGGCCTCCAAGTCTATTGAGTTGCCTGAATAGGTGTAAAGCGAGTTGCCCTCGCTGTCCTTGATGACAAAAGTCATATTGCTCACCGTTTGATTCGGAGCCGTCCAGCCAAAACTGACACGTCCAACCGGAACGGGGATGTTCAACGAGACGGGCGAGGAATTGGTCATGGTATAGCGATCCACTTCCCTACCCGTGGCGGAATAAAGCGACACATAGCCGCCGTTCCAACCTTGGAAGGAGCTGCTTTGCATGACGATTTTCCAGTTGCAGGTCGGGCTGACAAGGATGTCATCGGCGTATGCCGAAGTACCACGCTGCCCATCGGAAATGGCATAGACGGCATACTTGAAGTTGTCGTAGCACGGAACACTCTCATCCACGAAGCTCATCTCAGCGCCTGGAGCGACATTGTCCTCAGAATAAATCACCTTTCCGTTGCGTTCGACCACAATCTGATCGATGACAGCAAGGTTGGTGTTGGATAAAGTCTTGGCGGGATTCTTCCATGAAAGGGAGGCCACCAAAGTGCCGTCAGTGGCCGGTATCACGACAAAATCAGTGGGCGCATCGGGCGTGGCGGCATAAACGGCGGCAGGTACATAATTATAGATGACGCTCTCGCCGTCGGCATAGCCGTGATTGTCGATGTCGAACCAACCATCGCTGCTTCCACTCCAGCCCCAATTGAAGTGCACCATGTCGTTGTCATTATAGCCGTCAAGTACATAGGCATGGCCGTTCCCTCTGTGGGCCATTGGCCATCCCATGTCAATTGCATTGATAATCAACTGCATATATTCTTCACGGGTATAATCTTCACGGCTAAGGTTTTGCATGTAGTTGGTGTAGAAGAAGTATTCAGGCATTCTTTGGCAAAGCAGCCCTGTGACAGCACCGCTGCTGCCGGGACGATAGTTCATGTCCACCGAAACGCCCGCATGGTAAATCAGTTGAGCCACGGCCTCGATTTGCACTTGCGGCGAACTTGCGCTGATGTGGTTGGGCATGTTGTCCCAGTCATAGATGGTCGCTCCAAAATTGGCCGTCAGCGGGCCGTATTCCGGATGGTCGTTTGGAATGTAGGTATGGCTGCCTTGTCCCTGCAACGGATGGTTCCAGAACTTCATCACCTGGGCGGCAGCAGTCGCCACGCAACCAGCATAGCAGTGTCCACCAGGGCCTTCTTCGCCTTCGGGACAGAAATAATTGTAAGGATAATTTTGGTTCCATATGGTCTGCACCAAGTATTCGTCTTCCCTACCACCGTGGCGCGAGACGAGGCGACCACATTTCTCTAGCATGGCCCAATCGGCGGCAACTTCAGCATTGCCTGTACCTTTCTGCGCCTCGGACATAATGCCCAAACGCATCCTTTCAAGGTAATCGGCCAAAGCGGGAGCCATGTCGTCGGGGTTGAAGGTGCCCTTGTCGGAATAGCCGATGACGGGGCGCACCGCATCATCGCCGGCAAGGATAACGAAACCCGTCGTACCCACGTTAAAAACGTAATAACAGGCCTCTCCCCTGTCGGAATATCCCGTTTTGACGAGGCTCAAATCGGAGCTTTGGCGGGTGAATTCAAAATTGGCTGACACGAAGGATTGCACCAGCCTCTGTGCGGTTTCTTGGCTGACAGGCCGAGCCGACACAGTGACGGCAATAGTCAATGCCAATAGCGAAAGTAGTATTTTTTTCATTGTATTAGGTATTTAGATTTAGCCTGCAAATATAAACAAAAAAAGGAAATGCGCAAGGCATTTCCTTTCTAAAAGTGGATGATTGGCTATTAATGCATCACGGTAAAGCGTTTTGCAGTCGTGCCGTTCACACTCTTGATGCTGATGGCATAAATACCTGGAACGAAATCGGCGGTGCTGATGACCACACCGTCCTCGTCACAAGCTTTAAAGTAAACCACCTGACCTGTCATGTTGTAGACGACCACTTGCTCAAGTCCCTCAGCCTCAACGCTTAGCATGGCATTGGCGGGATTGGGATAGACCTTCAAATCGCCGTTGCCGCTTTCGCTCACCGAAGTGACCTCAACACTGACGAAGTCCTCACCATCTGCCGTCCAAGCGGGAATCGACTCGCAATAGGAACGGTAGGCCGTCACTTTATAAAAGTACTGTCCCGCGTCAACGATGTCGAAATACTCATGCATGGTCTTGTCGACGGTGGCAATTTCGCCATAGAAGTCGCCATCTTCGCTGCGATACACCTTGAAGGACTGCGGCTCACCCTCGTATTCCCAAGTGAGCAAAGTACCAAATTCTCCATTAACCCATTGATACTCAGCGGCAAGACCCGTTGGAGGCAAACAACCGCCACAGTCGTTGTTGTCCGTATGGATCACGCCATTTAAGTTGTTGGAGCTACCCGTGTAGGTATAGACGGATTGGTTGGCGGAGTTCTTGATGTTGATGGTCAGGCTACTGACGGCAGTGGAAGGCGCCACCCACTTGAAGGAGACGTTGCCTTCGGGAATACGCACCTGCTGGCTGAGGGGGGTCGACGAAGTCATGGTGATTTCTTCAATGACCGTTCCGAACGAGTTGACCACTTGCAGCTTTCCGCCGTTCCAGCCTTGGAAATTGGTGGTTTGGCCGACGACTTTCCACGTGCAGGTAGGGCCATATTGGTATGCAACCTTGGCGAAACGGCCTTTCACGTTGTTAGAAAGATAATAGAGGCAATAAGTGTAACAATCGAAATCGGCGACATGGTCTTCAAAGTGCATCACTTCGCCAGGAGCCACGTTGCTTTGCGAGAAAATCTGCTGACCATTGCGTAACAATATCACTTGATCGATGCTCGTCAAGGTCTCGCCGCTCAGCGAGGTGGTAGGATTGGTCCAGCTGACGGTACCCGTCTTGGAATTGGCGTTTTCCGCAACGACATCCAGATCTTCCACTGCTGGAATAAGATCATTATAGATGTAATCAGGAATCATGTCAAAAATGGCGGCTTGACCGTCGTTGAAGTTGCCGGAATAGGTATTCAAGGCATCAATGGCAAAATAATTGTTGTTGAAGCCGCTCCAGCCCCAGTTGAAGAAGAACTTGCGGTCGCTTTCACGATAGCCACAGCAAACAAAGGCGTGGCCGCCGGTAGGATCACTGCCCGAATAATACAGCGGGAACCCTTCTTCAAGACTGGCAATCAGCATGTTTTCCCAGTCCGTCTTGGAATAAAGGTCACGGTCTTTGCGACTAGCTTGATCGGTGTAGCGGAAATAGTTTGCTATGGCAGGTGGAACGTTTTGGGAATAGGCTCCTGAAGAACCCGGGCCATACATCATGTCAATAGACACACCACAGTGATACATCAAGGTGGCAATAGCTTGAATATTAACTATCGGCGAGCCTGCAGAAATGGAGTTGATCATGTTGGCCCAATCGTAGGTAGTAGCACCAAAGTCGACGGTTTGCATGGGATAACCCTCAGGCGTGTAAGAATAGGAACCGTTGCCCTGTTCAGGCCAATTCCAGAATTTCAGCACCATCGACATGGCCGTAGCTGCACATCCAGCATAGGCATGGCCACCAGGGCCGCCTTGTCCCGTCGGGCAACAGTAGTTGTAAGGATAATCCTGGTTCCAGTTTAAGGTCACCATGGGGGCAATATCTCCACGATTGCCACGCACATTGCCACCCTCAAAACCAGTTCTGGAAATGCTTTCCCATTGAGCCTTGATTTCGGCTTCGGGTTCGAGGTTATTCGTCACGGCATAGTTGATCTGACGGGCATAGTGACGCAGGTAGTAGGCCAATCCGTCGGAGATTTGGGAGGCATCGAAGTTGCCTTCCTCGCCGTAGGCAAGGATGGGTTGCGCCACATCGTCGGCAGAAACGATGATGAAACCGCCTTCAAAGTTGAAGACAAAAAGGGCGTTTGTGCCGCTTTCGGTCATCTCGGTGTAGGCGAGGTTAAGTTCTGCAATTTGTTTGGCAGCATGGTTCTGCACATACTTCAGGCCGAGCTGACGGGCTTGCTCTACGTCAACGGGCGAGGCGATGAGACGGCTCACGAACAGAGCCAAAGTCGTCATCAGGAATAGGAATTTTTTCATTTTTTTGTTATTTTATTGTTGATTTCTGTTTTAAGGCTGCAAAAATAATCATCCTGGTGAAACGAATTACATTTTCACCACTTTTTTGACCATAGACCCTGCAGCGGCATTCACTTTGATGAAATACACGCCGTTCTGACAATCGCTCATGTCGATGACCGTCTTTCCGCCTTCACCCGCTTTCTCCACAAGACACTGGCCGACAAGGTTGTAGACCTCAACCGAGACCACATCCTTGGCTTCGACGGTCAGCATGCAGGAAGTCGGATTGGGATACAGCGCCATGCCGTTCGTCGCCTCAACGACGGACAAATTGCTGAACCTGATGAAGTCCTCACCTTCCTCGGTCAAGCCGTATTCCGACTCACAATCTGAATACACCGCCTTGACTTTGTAGGTCTTGTCCATTCCTTCGAGGTTAATGTCTTCTTCATAAAGATCATTACTGGGTGCTGGGAATGAAACGTCGGTAGTGTCACCCGCCAAATGGTCGATGACGGTAACGACGAAATGGTCGGGGATGCGCTCTTCGTAAGGATGGCTCCATGTAAGGCGAATCTTATCGGCAGGCTCTGACAAGCGCCTGAAGTCATACGGTGCCGAACAAGGCAACGGATCTGCTTCGAAAACTACTGTGACCTCATTCGTCTCAAACCCATGATAATCTCCAGAAATGCCTTCAGGAGCAAAAGCCATCACCTTATAAACATAAGTACCTCCTGGCACCAAGTCTTCATTATCGGTATAGGTAACTCCCGTCACCTCATCTGAAAGCACCGTTCCATTGCGTATAACACTGTATTTCATGTCCAAAGCTTGATAAATCGGTTCCCAAAACAGCGTGACCGACATGGCCTCTTCATCCGCTTTAGCAATCAGTTGAGGCTCAGTGGCATAATACTGTTCATTCGACCAATCCACTTTAACATAGAACTGTTCCTCATTGAAAAGACTGTTGGCATAAGCGGATGTGCAGTCAATATCCTGATAATAAGCCACTACCGCGTATTTGTAGGGGGTTCCCGCCACAGCGGTGTTGTCCTTAAGGTTGGTCGCGGTCAACAATTTAACACGCTTGTAATCAGAGTCTTCCGTCTTGCGATAGACGATATAGCCCGTAATGTTCTCGTTTTCGGGTGCAGTCCAGTACAGTTGCACCTTATTATTATTGGTGTAGTTGAAATACAAGTTGGAAGGTGCTTCGCAGCCTGTACCAGAAGTGACGCAATACTCGTTGGAAGGGACCGTTTCGCCACCATTACACAAAGCCGTGATATAGTAACTATGGCCACCGATTTCTGTGTTAACATCCACATACTGAGTTTCATGTGCCATGTTGAATAGGAAACCGTCACGATAGATGCAGTAGCCGAATTCTGGGGTATGGTCACTATCCCATGTGAGGATGATGGTGCGGTCATTCTCGGGGTCGAGAGTGGCCTTCAAATTGTAAGGCGCCTCGCAGGTGTTCTCGTTGCCACAACCGTTGTTCAGGGTCTTGATGAGGCCGGGCTCCAGTCCCGACGAGGGGCCGTTATATTCATAAACAAGCTGGTTTTCAGCGTCTCTCACCTTGAAGGAAAGGTTGCTGATGTTGGAATTGGGTGCAGTCCAATACAGGTTGTTGTTGCCCAAGGCCATCTGGAAGTTCTGTATGGTGGCCGTGGCTTGTGTGGTGGTCAGGAAGTCGATGTAAGTGCCTGCAGCGTTCTGCACAGTGATACCGCCTCCGTCCCAGCCATGAAAATCGGTTGACGTCATGACGACTTTCCAAGTGCAATAGGGGCCAAAGACAGCTTTTGTAACGGTCGAGCGGCCATAAGTGTCAGCACCAACGGCCATTACCGTGTATTCGAACTGGTCGAAATAAGGCACTTCGTCGTCATAAGTCATGGCCTGACCTGGTACAACACCCGTAATCTCCTGAACGACAAAGCCATTACGCTTTACAACGATCTTGTCAAGCGCAGTCAGGGCCTCCCCCGTCATGGTCTCAGTGGGATTCGTCCAACTGAGATGCCCAATCCGCGAAACATCGCTGTCGATACTCACGCTGAGGTTTTCGGGAGCTTTGGGCATTTGGTTGTAGACGTAATTCGGAATGAAGTCATACACAATAGCCTGACTGCCAGAATATTCAAAGTTTTCGCCGTCGATGAGGAAATAGCCGTTGGAAGCGCCACCCCAACCCCAGTTGAAATAAAACAGGTCGTCCACATCATAGCCGTCGCAAACGAAGGCATGGCCGCCATCCGGACTTTGTCCAGAATAATACAGCGGGATATGCTGGTCGATGTTCGACTTCAACAAGGCTATCCACTCGTCATAAGTATGGCCGCTTTTGGAAATGTGTTCGGCATGTTCCGAATAGGAAAAATAAGTGCTGATAGCCGTGGGGACATCATCAGAGAATGCGCCGCTGCCGTCAGGGGCAAACATCATATTGACCGACACGCCACAATGGTACATCAACGTGGCCACAGCCTCCTTCTGTTCTTGTGTGGCGTTGCCATAATAATTCAGCATCTTGTCCCAAGCATAAGTGGTAGCACCAAAGTTGGCGTATTGCTCGCCATAGCCTATGGCATAATAACTGTGCTCGCCCGTTCCCGTGACTGGCCATTCCCAGTACTTCATCAGTTGAGCCATCGCCGTGGCGACACAACCCGTCGGGCAACCTCCAGGGGCATACATATTATAAGGAGCATCTTGGTTCCATTTCAACGGCACGAGTGGTCCCACCACGGGAGCACCACGGTCGGGATGAAGCACGCCGTAGGCTTCCAAGTTCTTCCAGCGGCAGATGATGTCGCTCGAAACGTTACCGCCTTGTTGCACAACGGTTTCAATGCCGTGAGAAAGTTCGTCCAGCATGAATCGAAGTCCGTCGGGAGCGGTTTCATAGTCGAACTGGCCTTGGTCGGAATAGCCGAGGATGGGCGACGAGCAGTCGTCAGCTGCCACAATGACAAAACCGCTGTTGAAGTTGAAGACGTAAGCCGTGGCCGTGCCATTAGTGGCACGACAGGTGTAGGCCAATTCAAGGTCATTCACCGCGTTTTTGGCAAACATGGCCTTGTGCTGGATGAAATTGAGTCCCAAGCGTTGCGCTGTGCCCACTTCAACGGGGTTGGCTTTGAGGGTCGTCACGCCCAGAAGCAAGGCGAAGATAACAAGTAAATTTTTTCTCATAGTCTATGATTTTGTAAATTAATTCAGTTTAAAGCGGCAAAGATAAACATTTTCAGGTTTTCTGCTGTTTTTTCTTCGCTGCGGGGAACAAAATATTGTTCAAAATAAGCCTATAACCTGGAGAATTAGGGTACATATCCAACTCAGTGGGCGGGTCACCGACAATGTGCTGGTAATCTTCGGGGTCGTGGCCGCCGAGGAAGGTCCAAAAGCCGTTGCCGAAGTTGCCGTGAATGTAACGGTCCTCGTCCAAAGCGGCATTGTCACCCAACACAACGACCGATGGCTTGACAACTGACTTATGGAAGGCCGTGGTCTGTCCCATGAAGCCCTTCACCAATCTTTCGTGGCATTGCGTGAGCATGGTCGGGACCGGATCCCACTTGGCGGAAAAGTCGAACAACAAGAAATAGTCGTTCTCTTCCCTCACCCGCTGCATCCGCCCTTGCGTGACGTCGATGTTGGAGATTTCGTATTCCTGCGGGTTAGTCGAAACGCTGAAGTCAGTGAAAGCGAAGCAGTTGTCGTAATCAAGACGTTGCGGGTCGCCGCTGCGGATGGGGTCGCCATCGAACATATAATCACAGATGTCGAGACCATCGGCGGACAAGGCCACATCGAAACTGTCGGGCGCGGAGCACATGGCGAACATATAGCCACCACCCGCCACAAACTCTCGGATTTTCTTTGCCACGGCCAGTTTCAGCTGCGAGACTTTGGTGAAGCCCCAACGTTGCGCGGTGGTTTCCTGTGCCCGCACATCCTCCTGATACCAAGGGTAATTGCGGTAGCGCGCCCAAAACTTACCGTATTGTCCCGTGAAGTCCTCATGATGCAAATGCAGCCAGTCGTATGTGGGCAAAACGCCCTGCAGCACCTCATCGTCGTAGACCACGTCGTAAGGGATTTCAGCGTAAGTCAGTACGAGGGTGACGGCATCGTCCCAAGGCAGGTTGTTCTTCGGCGCATATACCGCCACGCGCGGTACCTTCTGTAACTTCATCTCGTCCATATTCGCGCCCGGGTCGGCGATTTCGGCCAAAATCGCGTCGGCCTGCGCATCAGCGATGACGTTGTAGGACACATTGCGCATCTTGCACTCGCGTTCAAACATTTCATGGTAAGGGATGAGGTAGCTCCCTCCTCTATAGTTCAGCAACCAACTGATTTCCACCTCCCTTTGCAGCACCCAATAGGCCACGCCGTAGGCTTTCAAATGATTGGTCTGGGTATTGTCCATCGGGATGAGGAGATAGGCGGCCTTCGCGGGCCATGCCAAGGAAAGAAGAAAACACAGGATTATCAGTCTAATTCTCATTACGCTTTTCAATTAAAGCGCAAAAATACAAAAAACCTGCAACCTTTGGTTTTCTTTCTGAAAAATCCCTACCTTTGCCCCGAAAATAACTTCGCCGAATTAAAAATTCGGCGGAGCCAATCTAACGATTTCAAAACCATTACGACAATGGCACTGAACAACCTTTTCACGAGGGAAAAACGCGAGAAGCACTTCTTCCCCACCTACGCCAAGCAAGCAGAGACGGCGCAAGTCGCCGCCAAATACCTGAAAGAGTTGGTCAAATCCGACGACCCTGAGGAACGCCGACTGCTCACCCGCATGATCAAGAAACAGGAAACCACCGGCGACGAGCTGCTGCGCGAGTTCTACATCGAGCTAAACGGGGCCTTCATCACGCCCTTCGACCGCGAGGACATGAACGCCCTCGCCATGGACTTGGACAAGTTCCTGGACTTCATCAACCACTCGGCCAAGACCATCCTGATGTACAACCCCAAGAAAATCGACAAGCAAATCAAGGAGATTATCGACAACATCCATGAAGACGCCACCATCATGATTGAGGTTTTCAGTCTCTTGGACGACCTTGGAAAGAACCATCAGCAAATCAGCGACTTGTGCCAGCGCGTCACGCAAATCGAGCATGTGGTCGACGACATCTATGGCGACTACATCTCCTACCTTTTCAGCAACGAGAGCGACGAGATTGAGCTTCTGAAATACAAGGAGATAGCCCAAGTGGTGGAAGACACCACCGACCGCGCCAAGGAAGTGACCAGCACCGTAAAAAGTCTTATCATAAAGCAATCGTGATGAACCTCCTGACCATAGCTATCATTCTTTCCATCGTCCTTGCCTTCGTCTTCACCTTCCTGAACGGCATGAACGACGCGGCCAACTCCATCTCGACCATCATCGCCACCAAGGTGATGTCGCCGATACAGGCCATCATCTGGGCTTCGTTCTGGGAGTTCACGGCCTTCATCATCATCCGGTTGGTGCTCAACCAACAGTTTGCCGTGGGTAACACCATGGCCAACTTCGCCGACCAGAATGTCATCACGCCCTACCTTATCTTATCGGCATTGGTCGGCGCGGCGGTATGGGTAGCCATCTGTACCCGTAACGGAATGCCGATTTCCACTTCCCATGCCCTCATCGGCGGCATCATTGGAGCGGCATGGTTCGTCAACGGCAGCGATGTGCTGCACATGAAGCCCATTCTCATTACATTGATTTTCATTGTTTTATCACCTTTAATCGGTTTATTCCTCGGCTTTTTCCTTGAATGCATCTTGCTGAAAGTCTTCAAGAACAGTCCGCGAAAAGGGGTTGACAAGTTTTTCAAGGTGTTGCAACATTTCTCGACGGCGGCTTTCTGTATAGGTCACGGCTCCAACGACGCTCCCAAGACGATGGGCATCATCGCTGTGCTGATGGCCAGCGTGTTCACTACCCACGGCGTCAGTCCAGCGATGAAGGAATTCATCGGCAACTTCTACGATAGCAGCCTTCCATTCCATATCCCTGACACACTGGCTATTACGTGTTATCTCATCATGTCGTTGGGCATCTTGATTGGCGGCAAAAACGTCATCAAGACGATGGGCGGCGGCTTGGCGAAAATCACACCCATCAGAGGGTTCTCCGCCGAGTTTGCCGGTGCTACCACCTTGATTGCCACCTCGTTCATGGGTATCCCTGTCAGCACGACACACACCATCACGGGCGGCGTCATCGGCGTAGGCCTCACCGACGGCATGAAATCTGTGAAATGGGTCACGGCACGGCGCATCGTCCTTTCGTGGATCCTCACCATCCCTGTGCCTTTGGTCATTGCCGGCGTACTTAACCTGTTGTTCAACCTCCTACTTCCCTGAATGCCATGAGTCTCAATAGTTTCTTCCAGTTTTTCGTCCCCAAAGAGAGGAAGTTCTACCCGCTCTACATGAAGCAGGCGGAGTACATTGAGAAGGCCTCCAAACTGCTGCGGCAGATGATCAACGAGACCGACCTCCATCAACTCGAAGTCCTGAAAAAGGAAATCAAGGCCTGCGAAACGGAAGGCGACGATGTGTTGCGCGACTTTTACAGCCAGCTTTTCGCCACCGTGCTAACCCCCTTCGAGCGTGAGGACGTGCATGAACTCGCCGAGATGATGGACACCTTCCTTGACCGCATCGACGACTCGGCCAACATCATCCTCACCCGCCGCTTTGTTGACGTGGACGAAGACCTCTCGGTCATGACGGACAACATCATGTTTGCCGCCGAGAGCCTGAGCAACATCATCCGAGACCTCGAATTCATGAACAACAATGCCAAAAACAAGGAAATCAACCGCTTGTGCCATGAAATCAAGACACTTGAGCACGACAACGACGAGCTTTACGGCAGCTATATCAGCAAACTGTTCCAGCAAAACTACAGCCTCACCGAAATCATCAAGCGCAAGGACTTGGTGCAAGTGCTCGAAAACACTACCAATTCGGTGAAGTATATTTCAGATAAGATTAGGAGTATTATTAGTAAGTTGTAATCGCCATGAGACAAATCATCAACAGCCTGTTAGACAATGACCTCTACACCTTCAGCGTGTGCTACGCCTACCTGCAGAAGTTTCCACGCGCCATGGGACAATACACCTTCGTCGACCGCAACAATACGGTCTATCCCAAAGGCTTTGCCGAAAAGCTGAGAGCACAGTTCGACCTTTACGGCAGTATAAAAATCACCGACGAGGAAGTGCGTTTCATGAAGCGGAAATGCTACTACTTCCCGCTGTGGTTCTTCACCTTCCTGAAAGGCTTCCACATGCGTCCCTCCGAGGTCGAGGTGAGCCAAGATGAAGAAGGTCATCTCCACATTCAAGTGACAGGCCTGCTTTGGCGCACCGTGTTTTGGGAGATGCCCATCCTCGCCACCGTTTCCGAGCTGATGCACGAACTGAAAGGCGAATTTGAGCATTACGATGCTGGGAAGGAATACAAGAAATCCTACGACAAGGCTATCCGACTCATCGGCAACGGCGTGAAGTTCAGCGACTTCGGTACACGCCGTCGTTTCTCGTTTGAGCATCAGGACTTGGTCATCCGCAGTTTCATCGAAGCACAGAAGCAATTCACCAAAACCTGCTTCGTCGGTACCTCCAACGTGCTGTTGGCCATGAAATATGACCTCACCCCTATCGGCACGATGAGCCATCAATTCATCGAGACTTGTTCGCTCTACGGCTACAATGAGGCCAACTATTTGGCGATGGACTACTGGCAGGAGGTGTATACCGGTAGCTTGGGCGTATTCCTTTACGACACATACACGCGCAAGGCTTTCTTCCAGAATTTCACCACACTGCACGCCAAGTTGTTTGACGGCCTGCGTGTCGACAGTGGCGACAACATCGAGGCTTTGGAGGAAATCATCGCCAAATACAAGGAACTCGGCATCGACCCAGCGCAGAAATCCATCATCTTCAGCAACGGTTTGAACGTGGACGAGGCCATCGCCATCCATGAGGCCGTCAATGGGCGAATGCAAGACTCCTTCGGTATCGGCACTCACCTCACTTGCGACATCGACAACGTGAAAGCCATGAACATCGTGGTGAAACTCACCGCCGCCAAGATCACTGAGAAACGTACGTGGAAGAAAGTGGTCAAGCTCAGCGACGACCATGGCAAATACACCGGCGACCCCGAAGAGATTGAGATTTGCAAGAAGACGCTGGAAATTGATTAAAACGCCTTCCTCCACCCACACCCATTCCGCCACTCGGAACAGCCGTATGCGGTTTTACCTTTTATGATATGCCCCTTGCCGCACAGCGGACACACCTGCCCAATGATGGCATCGGGATTAGTGTCAGAAGGCATAGATTCCATTCCACCCACATCCTTACGCGGGAATGACATGCCTTCTGAGGTTTTCTTCTGTTCGGAAGGCATGTTATTCCTACGTTGGACCGTGCGTTGGCTGGAATCTATGCCTTCCGAGGCTTTCTTAGTCTTTTGTGTAGTGCTTTTCTTAGGCGCAGCTTTTTTCGGCTTCTCCTCCACCACGGCCGCTGCCACACGACGGTTGCTGTTGTCCATCATCACCGTGGTAACGATTTCCGTAACCATTTGTTTTAGTTCGTCCAAAAACTGTCGAGCTTCATACTTATGTTGCTCAATCTCACGGAGTTTCTTTTCCCAAATGCCCGTCAGTTCGGCGCTTTTCAGCAGGTCCTCATGGATGAGGCCGATGAGCTCAATGCCAGTAGGCGTGGGTTCGAGGCTTTTGCGCACCTTATTAATATAATGCCGCTTAAATAGCGTCTCGATGATGGCGGCGCGCGTAGAAGGTCGCCCGATGCCGTTTTCTTTCATCACCTCGCGCAGGGACTCATCCTCAACGAGTTTGCCCGCCGTCTCCATGGCACGGAGCAAAGTGGCTTCGGTGTAAGGTTTCGGCGGCGTGGTCCACTTTTCGGCCAACTGCGGCTGGTGCGGTCCGTGTTCGCCTTTCTCGAAGATAGGCAAGGTTTTTTCCTCGTCCTCCTGCCCTTCCTTCTTCTCCTCTTCCTGCATCACCGGCTTAATGACCTCGCGCCAGCCTGGAACCAAAATCTGCTTGCCCGAAGTCTTGAACTCCACATCCTCCACTTTCCCAAAAATGGTTGTCGTAGCAAACTGACAATCAGGGTAAAACACGGCAATGAAATGGCGGCAGACTTCGTCATAGACCTTCTCTTCGGCAAAGGACAAACCCTGCGGCACCACGCCCGTCGGAATGATGGCATGGTGGTCGGTGACCTTGCTATTGTCGAACACTTTCTTGCTCTTGGGCAGCTTCTTCCCCGCCAATGGATTAGTGTATTCAGCGTAATTTGTGAGTTTCGAGAGTATATCTGGACATTTTGGATAAATATCGTCGCTCAGATAAGTGGTATCGACGCGCGGATAGGTGGTGTATTTCTTCTCGTAAAGGCTTTGTATGGTCTGCAAAGTCTGGTCGGCGGACATATTGTATTTCTTGTTGCACTCCACCTGCAAGGAGGTCAAGTCGTATAGTCTTGGCGGAGCTTCCGTGCCGTTTTTCTTTTGCACTCCAGTCACCTCAAACTCCTTACCTCTTATCGACTCCAGTGCCCTTCTACCCTCTTCCTCGTTCTTAATGCGATTGCGGTACTTATCGGTATTTTCCGAGTCTTCTGTATCGGCAACCACCAAGTTGAAAAGGGTGTCACGATATATCGTAGAGAGCAGCCAGTACTGCTCCGGCTTGAAGTTCACAATCTCATGGTAGCGGTTGACAATCAGTGCCAAAGTGGGCGTTTGCACCCGACCGATAGACAGCACTTGTCGGTTTTGGCCGTATTTCAAAGTATAAAGCCGCGTGGCGTTCATGCCCAACAGCCAGTCACCGATGGCACGGCTGAGTCCGGCCTCGTAAAGCGACTGATACTCAGATTGGTCCTTCAAGTTCTTGAAGCCCTCGCTGATGGCTTCTTCGGTCAGCGAATTAATCCAAAGCCGTTTCACGGGACAATGCACGGCGGCCTTCTGCATCACCCAACGCTGGATGAGTTCACCCTCTTGCCCGGCATCGCCGCAGTTCACGATTTCATCGGCTTTATGAAACAAGGACTCAATGATTTTGAACTGCTTCTCATAGCCTTTGTCGGCAATCAGCTTAATGCCAAAGCGTTGCGGAATCATCGGCAATCGGCTCAAGGCCCACGCCTTCCATTGGTCGGTGTAGTCGTGTGGCTCCTTCAGTGTGCAAAGGTGGCCGAAAGTCCACGTCACCTGATAACCGTTACCTTCCATGTAGCCCTCATGCTTGGTGTTGGCTCCAAGAACCTTGGCAATACCACGGGCGACATCCGGTTTTTCGGCGATGCAGACAATCATTATAGTTAAGAGTTAAAAGTTAAGAGTTTGGAGTTATCAGTTGTTCGGGTTTGGGTCGTGTCATCACTATATGGAGCTACTCAAACATCTCGATAAAACCATCATTTTCAGTGGCATAGCGCAACTTTTTTTGGTAGGGGTCGTAGCGCAACAAGACATTGTAATAATAGTTCAGGTTCTTCATCTTTGCGCCAACATAGCTGTTCATCATGTAGTCGTAGGTGTAACCCGCATAGAGTTTCCCAAGATACACGGCATAATTATACACATCGCCAAGTTTCACTGTATCAATGGTATAGTTGTATTCCAACTTGCCCAACCAGAAGGAATAATCCGTCTCGGAATCAAAGCCGTCAATGAGGTTGTGCTCGCAAAACAGCACAGGTTTCCAATCGCCGTCGTTGATTTCGAACCACGACGCCACATTCACGGTATTCAACGGGTGCTTGTAGCTGTATTCGTCGGTGTCGCTGAACAGATAGTCCTCATACTCCGTAATCCGCCCAGAAATCTCCATCCGAGAGAGCATCACAAGCCAATGCACGGAATCAACTTGCACGTTGTCAGCGTCTTCTGGAACATAGACATCAAGGCCGTATGCGCGCAGCATATCCGCGTAAGCGCTATACATCACATCCAAAAACAGGTCCTGACTGAAGCCTTCCAACACCTCGGTTGTGCCATAATTTGGCGCATATTCCACCTTCACCTCGGCCTTTTCGGGAAAATAGACCGCCACGCGGGTGTCCGTTTGCTCGGCCACGAAACTCTTGGCCAATTTCAGTTCCGTTTGGCAGCTTGAAAATGCCAAAACCATCAGCAATGCTATGAACAAAACCTTTTTCATCACAAATCGTTTCCAAACAGATCCATTTGCACACCATCACCGCCCTTGGATTCTTCGTCCGTAGGCTTAACCACCTCAAACGGAATGTCGGCGGGGTTGATTTCTATCTTATCAGTATCTACCTCACTTTCAACAGGTTCCTCAACTTCTTCCTCAGTCGGTTCAGGTTGGAAAGGCTCAAGGAACTGCCAACTATCTATTTCTCTGGTTGACAGACGTTTACCCTTCGCCTTGTAGCTCTTGATGCCGATAAACTCCTCCACGTTGATTTTGTCGTCGGGGAAGCAGTTGCCAGCGTCGCTGACCTTGTAACTCAGCAGCAAACAGGGCAGGTCGTCAGTGCTGCGACCCAAATATTTCGCCTCGGGATGGTCACCGATGAAGGAAATACGGGTGTTCAGTTTGGTCTCGGCCTCGATGCAGAAACGCTTCAGGTACATCTTTTGCGTCTCGCCTTCGATATAGACCACGGAAAAAATCTCATCAGGGTTGAACTTCCTGATTTCCAGCATGTCATCATCGAAGTGGGTGTTGAGGTCGAAACCTGAAATCTTGAACTCACCATTGCTGAAAATCTGTAAAATCTTGTCGTCACCCTCGAAAGCACCAAGGTACTGTCCGCGCTTGTCGGCATTGAGGCGACGAACGGTGTCGTCATACCAAATCTCGCGTGCGTCAAGGGTGGAAACGCCCTCCCCGCCCTTCTTGATTTCCTTGACCTCGTACTTCGTGAGCAGGTTGCCGCGCGTGTCACGACCTTTCACGGCCAAATCGGCAAACTTATAGTCGACGGTCTTCTGTTTCTTATTGAACAACACCAACGTCACCTTGATGACCTCGGCCTCGCCATTGGGATTCGACGAAAAATAACGCACCTTCGAGCCGGGCTTGCCTTGCGTGAGGTCGTATTCCTTGTCGCGGGTAACACCCTTTACGGCGAAACGCTTCACAAAGTGTGCCGCGCCGTTCTTACCGTCGCGATAGACGACATTATAGGTGGTACGGTCGTCGTTCTTGTGGAACACATCGACATGGATAACCTTCTGACCTACAAAGAGTTTCGGCTGCAACTTGACCACCGCGTACTTGCCATCCTCATGGAAAACAATAATGTCGTCCATGTCTGAGCAGTCGCACACGTACTCGTAGGCTTCCTTGTTCTTCTCGCGCTTCAAGCCCTCGCCTGTGCAGACAAAGCCTTCTTCCCTATTGACATACAGTTTCTCGTTGTTTGCCGCCACTGCCACTGCCGAGATGTTGTCGAAGTTGCGGATTTCGGTTTTGCGTTCGCGGCCCTCTCCGTATTTTTCCTTGATATGCAAAAAATAATTAATGGTGTAATCAACGATGTTGTCAAGGTTGTAATGCGCCTCTTCCATACGCTTCTCAATATCAGCCAACTGCTCATCAGCTTTCTTGATGTCGAACTTGGAAATCTTGCGCACGGGCTTCTCGCAGAGTTTCTCCACGTCCTCACGCGTGATTTCGCGTTTCAACAACTTGCGATACTTGTCGAAGCGCCGCTCGATGCCAGTGAGTTGGTCTTCCCAAGTCTCATAGTCCTTGTTTTCCAACTCCTTATAAATGCCTTTCTCAAAGAAAATCTTCTCTAACGAAATCCAATGCCAACTGTTTTCGAGTTCCTCGATGAGGATGCGCAACTCCCAACTGAGAAGTTCCATCGTGCGGTCGGTGCTGAGTTTCAAGATCTCGCTCACACCCATGAAGGCCGGATGGTCATTGACGATGACGCAAGCATTAGGCGAAATGGAGACCTCGCAATCGGTGAAAGCATAGAGTGCATCGATGGTCTGGTCGGGCGAAACGCCAGGGTTCAAATAGATGACGATTTCACACTGCTCAGCGGTGTTGTCGTCGATTTTCTTGATTTTGATTTTGCCTTTGTCATTACACTTCACGATGCTATCAATCAGGCTACCCGTAGTTGTTCCAAATGGTATCTCACTGATTACAAGTGTTTTCTTGTCCTGTTGGCTGATTCTTGCACGAATGCGTACCTTGCCCCCACGCAGACCATCATTGTAGTTGGTCACGTCCATCAGGCCACCCGTCGGGAAGTCAGGATAGAGCGTGAAAGGCTCGTCGCGCAGGTATGCGATGGAGGCATCAATCAGTTCGTTGAAGTTGTGGGGCAAAAACTTGGAGGCCAAACCTACGGCAATGCCTTCCGTGCCTTGTGCCAGCAGCAATGGGAATTTCACCGGCAGCGAGACGGGTTCGGCATTACGGTTGTCGTAGGAGCGCGTCCAGTCGGTGGTTTTATGGTTGAAAACGACCTCCTTGGCAAACTTTGAAAGCCTCGCCTCGATGTAACGCGGAGCGGCAGCATCGTCACCCGTGAGGATGTTGCCAAAATTACCCTGCATATCGATAAGCAGTTCTTTCTGAGCCAGTTGCACCAAAGCATCACCGATGGAAGCATCACCATGCGGGTGGTATTTCATCGTGTTGCCGACGATGTTAGCCACCTTGTTGAAACGTCCGTCGTCGAGTTCGTCCATCGAGTGCAGGATGCGGCGCTGCACGGGCTTCAGGCCGTCTTCGATGGCGGGCACGGCACGTTCAAGGATGACATACGAGGCGTAGTCGAGAAACCAGTTCTCGAACATGCCTTTCAGTGGTATGACATGGTATTCATCTTCCTGAGCCTGAGCGTCTTCCACGCCTTCAAAACTCTCGTCCACGGGCTGCTCGTCCAAAGCTTCGTTTTCCGTTTTGTCTTCGATATCCATTATGCGTTTTCTATTGCTTGCAAAAATAATAAAAAAACACTTTCCATCATGTAAATTTTGCACAATGACCACAAATGAAACAGGGCGGCTTGAAACCAAACCGCCCTGTCTTTACTTACTGATTATTTCAATCCTCAGCAATCTTCAATTTATCCTCCAACAATTTAAGATCTTCTTTTGCCTTATTGATTTTCTTCTCATACTCTGCCTTCATCAACTCTGAGTTTTTGCTGTTGGAGAAGAAACCAATGTTGTTTTCTAACACGGCAATCTCATCACGAAGCTTCTGGATCCTATTTTGCAACGAAAGGCGTTCTTTCCTCACTTTATCATAGCCTTCTGGATTGTCCTTGAGACCTTCCATCATCTCTCTGTATTCGTTGGTCGAGATTTCATGCTGGTTCTTCCTCATCTGGTCGAACAGGTCGTCGATCAGCTTTCTGTATTCCTTATTAATGGCTTCCTTCTGTTTCATCGGCACATAACCAATTTCAATCCATTGCTTCTGGAAGCTCTTGATGGCATCCATATTCTCATTGCGATTCGGACCAATCTGGAAGGCCATGATAGCTTCAAGCAAGGCTTTCTTGGCGGCGAGGTTGGCTTCTTCCTCCGACCTGCGCCCGCTAAAGTGCTCATTCTTACGATTAAAGAAGGTATCGCAAGCAGTGCGGAAACGTTTCCAAATCTTGTCAGTATGGCGTTTCGGCACGGGACCGATGGTCTTCCATTCTTCCTGAAGCTTTTTCAACTGCTCGGTGGCGTTTCTCCAGTCCGTCGATTCCATCAAAGCCTCAGCCTCAAGGCAAAGCTGTGTCTTGCGGTCAAGGTTCTCGGTTTGACGGTCTTTCATTGATGCGAAAAACTCCTTCTTTTTCGCGAAGAACGTATCCATGGCGGTCTTGAAACGATTCCAGATTTCCTCGTTGTCCTTCTTGGCGGCAGGTCCTATGGCCTTCCACATCTTGAAGATCTCGGCGAAGTCGGTGGATTTCTTTTGCCACGCATTCACACTAGTATATTCCTCGCCGATAATCTCCTCTGCTTTCTCACACAAGGCTTTCTTGGCCTCAAGGTTGGTATTTTGCTCCTCTTGCAATTTGGAGTAGTGCTCGCGGCGAATTTGGTTGATTTTGTCTGAAGCAGCCTTGAAGCGTTCCCAAATCTCCTCTTTCTTGTCTTGCGGCACAGGCCCGATTTCCTTCCAGTCCTCGTGCAGCTTCTGCAAAGCCTTGAACGACTTGGTCATCGACTTCTCGTTGAGCAGTTCCTCTGCCTTTTCGCACAAGTCAATCTTCGCATCCAGGTTTTTCTTCATGTCAAGGTCACGAAGCTCACGCCCGATTCTGACCTTGTCGAAGAACTGTTCCACAAGGAAATGATAGTTGTTCCAAAGGTTGGCGTTTTCCGTTGCCGGCACCTGCCCGATTTCCTTCCAACGATCCTGGAGGGCACGGAAGTCGTCGTAGGTCTTCTTCAGCGACTCGTCAGAGGCGATAATCTGCTTCAATTCCTCAAGCAGAGCCTGCTTCTGCGCAAGATTCTCCACTTTTTGCCTTTCAATGTCCTCGTTTTGCTTGGCGCGATTAGCCTTGAAAATACCGAATGCTGCATTGAACCTTTGTTCGAGCGGATCTTCCGCGTGCTGGAATTCTTCTTGCAAGCCGCCACCTTCAAGGAATTTGTCTAACTCATTGTCCATGTCCACCTTGTTCAATTGATTGAAATGGAGACGAATGGCAGCCACTTTGTCCTTGATTTTCAGCACATCCGGGTCTTGGACTGTCTCTTCAAGCAGTTCGACGAGTTGGAGCTTGTTCAAGCCAACCAAGTCATTGCTGTCTTCAACCACATCCTCCTCATCCTCCGCATCCGTAGCTCCTTCGATCTCAGGCATGACTTCAGGCATTTCGGGCATTTTTTCCTCCTCAAGTGCCGCAGGTTGGGCAGGCGTCTCGTCTTCGACCAAAGTACACACATCAATGCGCACCTTGCCTGGCAAAATGTCGGGCTGAATCAGCTTCATGATTTTCTTTTTCTCGTTACCGTCGATAGCTTTCTTTACGCTCTTTGGCGTAACTTTTTCATTCTCAATTCCTTCGTTCAGTTCGGAATTTTGATTAAGTTGTTCTTTGTTTTCCATTTCAATTCATTTTAGTAATAGCCAAGGATCTTTTTCCTCGACTTTGTTGGACAATAAATCGTGCAAATATAGGAATATTTTAAGTCGCACACCGAAATTTTCATTTAATTTTCTCATTTTCGGTCAATTTTCTCACTATTCGGTTTTCATGTGCTAAAAAGACCCATTTTGTGTTCTACGTTATATTCATCTGATTTTCAGAAAATAACAAAATAATTCAAAAAAAAGCGACAAAAATGATTGCAGATTCGGGAAAAATACCTACTTTTGCACCCGCAATTCACAACCGAGGAGAGGTGGGTGAGTGGCTGAAACCAACAGTTTGCTAAACTGTCGTATCCTGCAAAGGGTACCGGGGGTTCGAATCCCCCCTTCTCCGCGAAAGAAAGAAGACGATGGTTGCATCGTCTTTTTTTTCGGGGTATGGCGCAGTCCGGCTAGCGCACCTGCTTTGGGAGCAGGGGGTCGAAGGTTCGAATCCTTTTGCCCCGACACTAAAAATCAAGGAGTTACGAGAGGTCGTGACTCCTATTTTTGTCAATCTGTCGAAAACAGGAAACCCATGAAATACTTCATCGTTGACGCCTTCACTAACCGGCCTTTTGGCGGCAACCCCGCTGGAGTGGTGTTGCTTGATACAGATACTTTTCCAAAAAACGAACTGATGCTGAGAATTGCCGCCGAACTGCGCTACTCGGAGACGGCTTTCATCAAAAGGCATTCCGCGCAGGAATTCACCATCCGCTATTTCACCCCGACGGCGGAGGTGGAACTATGCGGCCACGCCACCATCGCTTCGTTTTTCCTGTTGCATCAAAAAGGGTTAGCCTCAGGAAAATGCCTATGCCACACTCTTGCTGGCGATTTGAACATCGAGACCGGGAAACTGGTGATGATGCAGATGGCAAGGCCTCGCATTGTCGCGACCTTAGCCAAAACTGAGGAAATCTATCGGGCTTTGGGTGTAAAGTCCTACACCCCTGCCCTGCCCGTGCAAGTGGTCTATGCGGGTTTGCCCGACATTATGCTTCCCTTGCCCGATGTGGCTACACTACAGTCGCTCCAGCCCGACATGGAGGCCATCAAGGAAATCACCAAGCGTCATGAGGCAGTCAGCATCCATCCTTTCGCTTTCAGCAATGACGGCTACACGGCGCATGTGCGCGACTTCGCCCCGCTGTACGACATTCCCGAAGAGTCGGCAACCGGCACCGCCAATGCCTCGCTGACCTACTACCTCCAACAATGCGGATGCCTCGGTGCCGAAGCGGAATGTGCCTTCCTTCAAGGGGAGGCGATGGGACGGCCATCGGTGGTCGCCACACGCATTTACCCCGATGGAAACCTTTTCGTCGGTGGCACTGCGGCTATAGTGGCGGAAGGGATTTTATGTCACGAATAAAGTCTAATTCTTTTTTTCCATTCCATCACCTCTCCCGCCGCTCAATGACTTGCTTCAGGCGATAGCGGTCGCCGGTGGACTTGCCGATGGCATCGATAAACTGCTGGTCGTAGCCTGGAGTGTCGTGGCCCCAACGCTGGAACTGACCATTCTTGTCAGTACGACGGACAATCTGGTCGTTGTACTTGACAATCAAGTATTTCGCCAATTTATCCCAACGCTGCATCATGCGCTCGGTGTAGGCGATGCTCTTTTTGTTGAGATAGCTCTGCCGCTCGGCGGGCATCATGTTCTTGATAGCCACAAGCACACTGTCTTGGTCGGCGAAGTAATAGTCCTCCAGCTCGTTTTGAGCTTCGCGCAGGTCGCCAATCATCATGGAATAGCGCGGATAGACCATGTTGGCCACCCAGTTGTTCATCCAGAAGGCCGACTTGTCGCTGAACTCGGCACGCGGGTTGTTCTCAGGACGGAAGGCATCGGGCACCTGCGTGATGCAGCAATAAAGTGGCACATAAGCCACCATGTTGGCATCGTCGCAGTTGAACCAAGTGACACCGCCTACATCGTCGGGTAGCCACGAGCGCATCTGGCAAGTCATGGTGAAGCCCGACTGTTGGGTGGCAATGGGACGCTCACGGAAATAGTCGATGCTGTCACTGTCCTTGTAGTGCATCGGCAATGGACGGATGGGCATCCCCCATGGGCCAGCGGTCATGTCAGAGGTCATATCCAAAGGCGTGCCTTCAAAATGGTCGCGCATGTCGTTCTGCAAGTCGCGTAAAGAGAGCGGTTTGTCAGGCTTGATCCAGAGCGGCAGATGGTCACACTGGTCAAAGTCACCGTTGATGTAAGGCAGATATTTGTCCATCTCCTCGTGACTGAAATGATGGCGGAAGAAACTCCACACGCGGGCATCGGCATAACGCACATTCTCGAAATCGATGGGACAATAGGCTTCGCGGAAGGAAAAATCACTGTCCTTGCCGTTGAAAAAACCTTTTTCACGTGCCATAGTGATGACATCGGCGGCATAGACACATTCCACCTCAGGGCGATTGATGTGCTTGAGGTTTTTGCTGCTTAGACTGGTGTAGGAGCCTTTCTTCTCCAACGGGAACTGACGGATGCGGCTCAGGTTGGCATGGGCACAGATGCAGTCGTCAGGGATGCGCAAGGCCACCCAAACGGCACCCTTACGACCTGGTCCCTTGCCAATGATTTCCATAATCCATGCCTCGTTGGGGTCACAAACGGTGAGCGTTTCACCGCTGCTGTTGTAGCCGTATTCCTCCACCAACTCGGCCATGCATTTGATGGCTTCACGGGCTGTGGACGAACGCTGCAGCGCCAGACGCATCAGACTGAAATAATCGAGCAAGCCCTCGTTGTTGACCAATTCCAAACGTCCGTCGAAGGTGGTCTCCACAATGGTCACCTGCTTCTCGTTCATCAGGCCAACGATATTGTAAGTATATTCCACCTGCTTCACATATTGACCTTCGTGGGGTGGACCCCAGCCGTGAATGGCAATCAACTCGCCTTCGGCATGACGGCCTGCCGGGCTGTAGGAAAGTGAGCCTGAGAATCCGAAGCCGTCGCAATTGTAGGTACACATCACGCTGCCATCGGCAGAGGCTTTCTTGCCGACAATCAGGTTAGTACAAGCCCAAGCGGACTCGATGCACAAGGCCGCAAATAAGGTTAGGATAAAGATTTTTTTCATGGGGCAAAAAGAATGGTTGAAGAGGCAAAAATACAAATTTTTGGATT
Organism: uncultured Bacteroidales bacterium; assembly: GCA_947305795.1. GTDB lineage: Bacteria > Bacteroidota > Bacteroidia > Bacteroidales > F082 > Limimorpha. The sequence goes on from CAMZEK010000007.1 coordinate 50,740, forward strand.
GCCCGCCCAAAAATCAATGCAGCTTCGACCGCTTAATCAAATAGCTCGTCAGCACTTGGTTGTAGTCCTTATTAATATCGGACTCCACGTAATCGATTTGGTATTGGTAGCAATGGCGCAACAAAGCCTCTTTGCGCTCAGCCATAATCTTTTTATAGGTTTCTTGAACTTCTATCGGGTTGAGTTTCAGCATGTCGCCCGTTTCCAAATCGACAAAACGGTACGGGCGGTTTTCAAAGTCTAAGTTCTGCTCCAATTGGCCATCGAAGATGTGAAAAAGGATGACCTCGTGCTTGTTGTAACGCAAATGCTCCAGCGCCTCGAACATGGGCTGATAGTCGGCGAGGCCGTCGAGCATGTCAGTGAAAATCACCACAAGGCTGCGGCGGTGGGTCATCTCCGCAATCTGGTGCAAACACTGAGGCGTTGAGGTAGTTTTGCGGTTGTTCTTGTCGTAAGTGTCAATCAGTTTTTCCAACTCGCTGTATATAAGCTTATTGTGTACCACCGACGACTTGGCTGGCTCATGGAAAGCTATCGTTTCATCAAACAAGTCCAAGCCCACGGCATCGCGCTGGCGACGCATCAGTTCCATCAGCGAGGCGGCGGCGTAGACCGAGAAAAAGAGTTTGTTAGGATGCTCGAAATCAATCTTTTGCCTCACGGGAAAGCACATGCTGGAGCTTTGGTCGATGACCAATTGGCAACGCAGATTGGTCTCTTCCTCGTAGCGCTTAACGAACAGTTTCTCCGTGCGACCATACAGTTTCCAATCGATATGACGAATCGGCTCGCCCGTGTTGTAGAGGCGATGTTCGGCAAACTCAACAGAAAAACCGTGGAAGGGACTCTTGTGCAAACCTGTAATGAATCCCTCCACGATTTGACGTGCCAAAAACTCAAGGCTGCCGAACTGCGTGAGCCGGTTCCTATCGATTGAGAAGTCCATGATAACACGGGCCCTTCGACAGGTTCAGGGACCCTTCACTACCACAAAAGCAAAGGTCCCTGAGCTCGTCGAAGGGCCGATTTACTTAAAACAGCTTCTCGAGTTTCTCCACAAACACCTTCTTTGGAGCTGCGCCGACATTCTTGTCGACGGGTTGTCCGCCCTTGAAGAACAGCACGGTGGGGATGTTCATGATGCCGAACTTGGCGGCGGTGCCAGGGCATTCCTCGACATCGCACTTCACGGCGATCATCTTGCCCTCATATTCGTCGGAGATTTCCTCCACGATGGGTTCAACCTTTTTGCAAGGGCCACACCAAGTGGCACCAAAGTCCACCATTACAGGGACTTCCGATTTCAAGACGACTTCTTCAAAACGGTCGTCGGTCATTTGAATTACTGCCATAGTTTCAATCTTTTGTTAGTATCTGTTTAATGAGTTTGCAAAAATAATAAAAAATCAAATCCGTCAATCACTTACCATCTTCTCAATAGTTTCGATCATCTGCCGTGCCGGTTCTATCTTTTCCTCTAATATCTCGGAATCAGCATCAAAAGCGCAGTTATAATCACTCTCCTCACGCATGGTTTGGAGTTGGTTATACAATCTACCGTACTCGGCTGGCAAAATCCCAGTTTTAATATATTGCTGTCCAAACATGGCATGAGACCCATGATGGGTGTGAACTTGATGACCGTCATGTATCATTAATGCCGAAATTGCATGAAAAACAGCATAATACAAGCGATTAGCCACCCCATTCCAAAGTTCAGCATTTTTTAATGCCTCGACCTCTTTAAAAGTACGCCTTGCACGTTCAATTTCAAGTTGAACGATTGTCCTTCTCTCTTCGTCACTCAAACTCATACCAAAACTATTTTATCCCGTTCAACATTCTTATAAAAAGGTAGAAAAGTCCAAGCGTTCCATTGTTGCCTTGAATAGACATGTGGGCTGATTTCGATGCCCAAATTCCAGCCCAGTTCCCGGAAAGGGTATGTAAGGTCGTAATCACTCGCTGTGATTTTCGACTTGTCAAGCAAAACCAGCAAATCCCAATCACTGTTCTCGTGATTGTCGCCACGCGCACGCGAACCATACAACCACAACGAACTCCCCGAAGGAAGAACTGCGAATGCCAGTTGCCTAATCTTTTCAATAACTTGGTTGGTATCCATTGCCAAATGACCTTAATCCACCGCAAAAATACAAATTTTCTTCCTCACCGCAAATCAAACTCCACAAAAGGCATTTTCTCAAAAAGCGGAAGGATGTTTTGGGCATTAATGCCTCCGTTTCGAGGAGTCATGTTGCACGATTTCTTGGTCTTCGAGTTGAAAAGATGCACCTTATAGTTCTGTTTTCCAGCGTTTTCCTTCACCGTTTTGATGAACATGTCCATCTCCGGCTTGTTCATCTCCGTGATGTCCAACTTAATGTAAACCGTCTTTGTGGTGTTTTCGAGCAACGAATCCAGCAATTTCGCCTCCGTGAAACGCACATCAAGGGTAGACGGCATAATATTTGGGTCTTGGCCTGGCCTCGGGAAAGGTGCCTGCAAAGTCCCGTAGAGCATCACAAACTCATTGAGAACCAACAAGTTCTTGCAATTCAGGTAATTCTCCTTGAACAACGAGAACTGGAAGGCACCCGTTTGGTCTTCGATGGTGAAACTCCCGTAGGCGTTGCCGTTTTTGGAAATCCGTTCCTCCGCCCGCGTGATTTGTCCGCCAAGGCGAACGGCACGCCTGATATTGCGTTCAGGGTCGTTTTGGGCGGCCTTCAGTTGCTCGACGGTGCAGTTGGCGAAATACCTCAACGGCAGGTGATAAACCTCCATCGGATGGGCCGAAATGTAGAAGCCCAAAGCCTCCTTTTCCATCTCCAACTCCTTCATTTTCGACCACGGCTCGCAGTCGGGCAGCGGAATACTGAAGGTCTCCTCCACCCCACCCTGGTCGCCGAAGCCGAACAAATCCATCTGCGCCGAGTTCTTGCGCTCGTTGAACGAGGCCACCATGCGCATGGCTTTTTCGGAGAACGTAGCGGACTCGTTGGGCGCAATGTTGAATAACATGGCACGATGGAAGCCCTTGAAGCTGTCGAAGCAACCCGCCATGCCCATGCTCTCCAAAGCCCTGACATTGAGTCCCTTGTCGGCGATACGCATCACAAAGTCACCGAAGTCCTTGAACTTGCCGTTGGCTTCGCGTTCGGCCACGATGCCAGCCACTGCTGCCTCGCCCACGTTCTTGATGCCACCCATGCCATAGCGGATTTCGCCCTTCTCGTTGACCGAAAACTCGTATTGCGATTCGTTCACGTCGGGACCTAACACCGCTATTTTCATGCGTTTACATTCCTCCGTCATGAAGTTCACCTGCTTGATGTCGCCCAATTCGTTATTCAAAACAGCCGCCATGAACTCAGCGGGATAGTGTGCCTTGAGGTAGGCCGTCTGGTACGAAACCCACGAATAGCAGGCTGCGTGCGACTTGTTGAAGGCGTATGAAGCGAATTTTTTCCACTCTTCCCAAATCTTTTCAAGACGTTTTTTAACCTCGGCCTCGGGCAAGTTTTCGGTTTGGGTCAGCTTGGCCACACCTTGTTTCATGAACTTTTCGTAAAGCTCCTCCATCTTAGCCAACTGCTTCTTACCCATGGCCTTACGCAGCGTGTCGGACTCACCTCTTGTGAAATCAGCCAGCTCACGCGAAAGCAACATCACCTGCTCCTGATAGACACAAATGCCGTAGGTGTCCTTCAGGTACTTCTCCATGCAGTCGAAATCATACTTGATTTCTTGCCGACCTTGCTTGCGGGCGATGAAGTCGGGAATGTTGTCCATCGGGCCAGGACGATAGAGCGCGTTCATGGCGATGATGTCACCAATGACGGAAGGCTGCAACTCACGCAGGTATTTCTGCATTCCGGGCGATTCAAACTGGAACGTGCCGATAGTGTTGCCTGAACAATACAAGTCGTAGGTCAGTTTGTCGTCAATCGGGATATGGTCGATGTCAATATCGATGCCACGGGTGCGCTTGATGTTCTTCAGCGTGTCCTTGATCAAGGTCAAAGTCTTCAGGCCAAGAAAGTCCATCTTGATGAGGCCGACAGTCTCAATGACGTGGCCATCGTATTGAGTCACAACAACATCCTCTTTTGTGTCCTTGTCCTTGACGGTACACACGGGCGCGACATTGGTCAGGTCGTCGGCACCAATGATGACACCGCAAGCATGAATGCCAATTTGACGGTTGGTGTCCTCCAGCTCCTCAGCGTAGGTCAGCATCGAGGAAATGTTTTCATCCTTGCCCGTCAGCAACTCATGCAGTTCGGGAATGTATTTGTAGCAATTCTTCAGGTTGACCTTGGGCATCTTTTTGGGCAACGTGCCTTCCACGGCCTTTACCGCCGCCTCGTCGAAATTGCGGTCAGGGATATAGCTCTTGATTTTGTTCACCTCGGGCAACGGCACCTTCTGCACACGCCCCACATCGGCAATGGCCGACTTGGCCGCCATCGTGCCGTAAGTGATAATGTGCGCGACTTTCTCTTTTCCGTATTTCCTTGTCACCCAGTCCAACACGCGCTCGCGACCGTCATCATCGAAATCCACGTCGATATCGGGCAGGGAAATACGGTCAGGATTGAGGAAACGCTCAAACAGCAAGTCGTATTTCAGCGGGTCTAAGTCAGTAATTTTCAAGCAGTAAGCCACCACTGAACCAGCCGCCGATCCACGTCCTGGCCCCACCGAAACACCCAACTCCTCACGCGCCGCCCTGATATAGTCGCTCACGATGAGGAAGTAGCCAGGGAAGCCCATCGTCTTCATCACGTGCAACTCGAACTTGATGCGCTCGATTTGCTCTTCCGTCAGGTCTTTACCATAACGCTCATGGGCACCGTCCCAAGTCAATTTGGCCAAATAATCCGCTTCGAGCTTGATACGGTAAAGCCGCTTGTAGCCGCCCAATTTCTTGACCTTCTTCTCGGCCTCCTCCTGCGACAAGACCACGTTGCCGTGTTCGTCGCGGGTGAACTCGTTGAACAGGTCCTCCTCGGTATATTTCTGTCGGTATTCCGCCTCGGTGCCGAAGTCCTCTGGAATGGGAAAAATCGGCATAATCGGGTCGGAATCAATGCTATAAGTCTCGACTTTATCAACAATCTCCTGCGTATTTTCCAAGGCGAAAGGCACATCGGAGAAGATTCGGCCCATCTCCTCGGGCGTCTTCAGCCATTCCTGCTTGGTGTAATGCATCCGCGTTGGGTCGTCCAAGTCCTTGCCCGTGCTAAGGCAGATGAGACGGTCGTGCGCCTCGCCGTGTTCTTCTTCCACAAAGTGCACGTCGTTGGTCGCGATGACCTTCACATCGTATTTCTTCGCCAACTCCAAGAGGATTTTGTTCACCTCCTTCTGGCGTTCGTAAACCTCGGTGTCACCGCCAGGCTTGTCGGTCTTATGTCGCTGGATTTCAAGATAATAATCCTCACCAAAAAGATTCTTGAACCATTGTATCGATTCCTCCGCGCCCTTGAGGTCACCGTTCATGATTTTTTGCGGCACCTCGCCCGCCAAGCAAGCCGAGCTGCAAATCACGCCCTCGTGATACTGCTCCAAAAGGCTGTGGTCGATGCGGGGATTATAGTAAAAGCCTTCCGTGTAGGCGATGGAACTCAACTTGCATAGGCTGTGGTAGCCAGCCTTGTTCTTCGCCAATAAAATAAGGTGCCAACCACGATCCTGACGACCGTCGCGTTTGTCAATGCTGATGGGCGCACAATAAGTTTCCATGCCAAAAATCGGCTTGAAAAACTGTCCGTTCAATTGGTCAATTTCCGCTTGGGCGGCGGCTTTTTCCTCATCGGTGGCCTCCACCTTATTTAATATGGCTTTCTGTGCCTTGATGGCATCCTTCACCTTCGTGTTCTCTTTGTTCACCGTGTCAGCGAAGTCCTTGATACCAAACATATTACCATGGTCAGTGAGGGCGAGGCTATACATGCCGTATTTCTTGCATTTTTCCACCAAGTCGGGTACCTTCGACATGCCATCGAGCATGGAATAATGCGAGTGGACGTGCAGGTGCGTGAAGTGCTTCGGGACATAGTTGCCGATTTCAGGCACCTCTTCTCCCTCTTCTTCGTCAACGATAGGCTCAAAAGTAATTCCAGCGGGCTGAATCATCTCAGGATTGGCCGCCTTGAACTCCTCGATGAACTGCGCGTCAACGCCCAAGTCGTTGGCATCCAACACGCCACGACGCACCAATTCGAGGAACACGCGTGCTGTGGCCTCCACGTCGGCAGCGGCATTGTGCGCCAAATCGAACTTCTCGCCAAACAAGATTTGGTGGAACTCCTCTAAACGTGGCAACTTGAACTTGCCGCCCTTGCCGCCAGGCAGTTGGCAAAACTCGGCTGTTTTTTCGGTGCAAGTGTCTACTTTCTGCCAATTGGGTAGCGGATTCTCGCCTTTCTTGCGCATGAACTCGCAGCCAAGAATACAGAGGTCGAAGTCGATATTATGCCCCACAAAGCGCGTGGCTTTCGAAGCCGACTGCAGGAAAATATCAAGCACCTCGGCTAACGGCTTGCCGTGCTCGGAGGCATATTTAGTGGAGATATGATGCACCATCTTGGCATCGATAGGAATCTCAAAACCCTCAGGCTGAACGATATAGTTGTGCGCCTCCACGAAGCGACCCTTGTCGTCATGAATTTGCCAAGCCAGTTGCACCATGCGTGGCCAGTTGTCGAAGTCGGTCAGCGGCGCGTTGTAGTTTTTGGGAAGACCTGTGGTCTCGGTATCGAAGACTAGAAACATAATCAGTTGAGAGTTGATAGTTTAGAGTTGAAAGTTGAGGCAAAATCCACCTCAAAAATCAGCCTTCAAAGATACGTGATTTTGGGAAACGGTGCAAGATGCTTGGACTATTTCTTTTTGAAATTATTCCACATCTGTTTCACCATGCCAGCGATTTCTTCCCAAAACCAAACTGGTTCCAGCACTTCCATAGCATCACCATTTTTTCTGTGGATTGAGTTGGCATATTGCGTCAGCTCATTACGAAGTTCAGGTTGCAAAGAAGTGTAATGAATACAGGCCACAAGCCAATCGAGAATCACTTGACGATAGGCTTTGCCTTTGTATTCGATGCGCGAGAGGGCTTCAGTACGTTGGTCATTGAGGGTTAAACTAATCCGATTGTGCCCATGTTCAACGGCCATACTTCTGCCCTGATTGTCGACAATCATTAAGCTGGGACTTACTTGAGCGGTTTCACAATCAAAAGAGAATGGCCTTTTCTGCCGTATCACTTCATTGACGAAGGCATACATGAAGACACGACCCATGCCATGCTCATCCTCGTGACTTAGCAGACGGGCGATAGTTGTAGTGTTGAATGTTTTCGATGCTATCGTTTTCATTTTCATTTCCTTTTAAGCCTTTTGAAAAACGCTCTTATTCTTGAGGTTCTCTTTGTCGTTTGTTGTGGCTCTGGCAGGGCACGGATTAGGCATTTTGCTACTTCCGCCAACAAGTCATCGGCCTTTGTGAAGGCTTGGTTTATGGGCAAGTCGCAGTATTGTGTTTTGATGTACTGGTTGTTGAGCAGGAAGAGAGCATCCGTGTTTCTTGCCAAGTTTTGAATTCCTTCCGAGGCTTGCGAGAATCTGCGTTCGCCTTCCAATTCGAATGGCAAAGTGGCAAGGGCAATGGTCGTGATGCCCATCTTTTTTGACTCACGGGCGATTACGGGAGCAGCACCCGTGCCGCATCCACCTCCAAGACAGGTGACAACAAAGGTCATAGAAGGTTTGTCGTCGAATAGTTTCTTTATTGCATCTGTGTTTTCTTCAGTCGCGATGCGTGCTTTTTCGGGGCTATTGCCGCTTCCAAGTCCGTCTGTGCCGAGTTGTAGGGTCGTGGTGGCGACTGATTTCTCGAGTACTTTGGTATCCATGTCGCAGGCTACAAAGGAGAAACCTTCCAAATTGCTTTGGCTTATATGGTTGACGATATTGTTGCCGCCACAGCCAACGCCGATTACTTTAACGGTTGGCTTTATCGTTGAGGTTGCTTTTTTGTTCATAGTCGTTGTATTGTTATGAGATTTCAACATTCAGTTCGATATTGAAGTCGCGCACCCAAAGGAGGTCGAAAATGGCGAATTCCATGTGCTCGAAAAGGTCGTGGAATGCGAATATAAGATGCATGTCTTTTGTCAGTTTTCCGTCTAAACCCTCGTTCCAATTGTCCGTTTCTTCACTCAAATATAGCATTTGATGTTCGGATTCTATTGTTGGGACGGGGGAATGATAGGTGTCAATTCGGAATTGTCCGAATCCGTTATGGTACAAAGGAATAAAGTCATCGATTGTTCCATTCAGTATGTCCCACATCCGTTTGGCGCGTTCGTCTTGAATGGGATGCAAAGGAGGATAGTCGTAGCCGAAATAGCATTTGCCCTCCACTTCGATGGTTCCTGGCAATTCTGCTTTGGCCACCGACTCATAAAGTGCTATAGTGCGTTTGCGCATCTCTATCATCTGTTGCTTCATGGCCTCGTTGAAGTCCTTGAGCAGTTGCAAATAATAGTCGTCCATCACGAACATTTCGTTTAAGATGGTTTTCCTGATGCTCAAAAGGTTTTGGATGGTTACTCTTCCTGTTTCCATGCCCCACATGCCTTTCTCGCTCTGTCGCTGGCAGTCGAGAATCATGTACTCCACCTTCCTGACCGGCTGTGAGTTGTAGATTTCTTGTATGGTCATAGTGCGTTACGATTTAACGATGCAAAGAAAAAGAAAGCCTGTGCCGAATTGAAGCACAGGCTTGACGACAAATGAAAAATTGTCCCTAACGGTTCAAAATGTTTATGGCTTCATAGGCCTTTTGGATGGTTAATCCATCGTTTTCATCGGTTTGAACCAAATGTCCCTGCTGACTATGGAAGAAGATGTTTTCATCGTCGAGAATGACATATTGGAATGGCGGTGTTGCACATTTATGCAACCATGCCTGGATCTCGAGCGCTTTAGCATTGCGTTCCGGGACGGACAACATTTCGCCGCTTTTAGCATCTTTGTATGTAGTGCTCAGAAGGATTGGTGTCATTGAAAACAACTCATCAGGAAGGTTGCGGTCTTTCCATAACGCCTGCATTTTTATCCAGCCTTCGTTTCGCCAAGTGGAGGAAAGAACGATTTTACAGCCAGTATGATCAACAATGTATTTAAGATTGCTTATAGTTTTGGGGTCGAACATGGCACCGAACTCATCATAATGGTCGATGCCTTCTTCTCTGAGCAGTTTGGCATAACTGGTAGTGTTCAACACGCCATCAAAATCGAGAAAGAGGTACGTTAATTCTTTCTTTTTTAGATAATCTTTAAGCATACTCATAATAAAAGCTAATATGTTGCGAGATGCAAAGAAAAAGAAAGCCTGTGCGGAATTGAAGCACAGGCTTGGGGAAATGTGTGTATAGTTGGCTAAAAAAAACTAATTGTCATTATCTTTGACAATGGCAATAGTTTCTTCGAAATGTTGATACACTTCATCAAACTGTTCAATATCAAAACTTTTATACATTTCTTTGCGGTCATTGCTGTGCGGCAGATGCTCTTGCTGATTAAGGTCGTCATGATGAGGCTTTTTAAGCCTCTCTACTGTTGAACCAATAAGTTCTCTGTCTTGAACGGGCAGATTAAAGTCAAAATAGAAACCACTATAAAACTGTGCCCCATCGCAACCGATAGAAACGACAGCTCGTTTCCCTCGTATTCCATCTATGTTATCGAACGTTACATCCGTTATTACCCACCCTTTTCCACTACCCTCACTAACTTTATTAGGCTCCAGTTTAGAGTATTTTTCTGCTGTTTTCTTTTTCCATGTTTCGTAAATGTTTTTGCGATAATCCTCAATCATTTTATTCATTTGTTGAGAAACCTCATTAATACTATCGCTTTTTTCTCGCAAAAAAGAAATACATTCCTTATCGCTTTTTTCTGATAAGTCAAATTGCTTAATGATTAACTTTTGTAATTCTTTGTTCATTGGTTCGTCTATGTTTCTTATTTTGAATAATCCTTCGAGGTAATCAATATATTGAATGATAGCTGACTGTAGAAACTGTTCTTTGCACTCAATACACGGCATAACTTTGTCTTTCAGCCATGGTAAAATGTCATAGCAATAGGACAAATTTACATATCTTGAACGAAAGCTGTCTTTATATTCGCCCCATGATTGCGGCTCTGGCTCTTTGGGGTATTGGGAAAGATAGACGACAAAAATCTGGTTTTTGTTATAGTCATGCTTTAAGGTTTTCCCAATGTAGTTACTCAATTGAGCCTCTCTATCATCTGCATTATAGATTTTGTTCTCAAAAATAATGGCATAATTCTTATCCATTACCCATAAATCAATGCGTTCTTTCTCTTGTGTGATTTTTGGAGATTCAATAGTGATTTTGCCGAAATCTCCTGAAAGCCTTTCTTTAATTAGGTCTATTAAAGAAGTCAAAAAAACATATTTGCCATTTTCGTTTGTATAGGATAATAAATGCATCAAAATCCGGCTGTGAGCGTTTTCGTTGATGTGCAACTGGTCCACCAAATTTAAATGAAAGGGTAACTTTTTCTGTTCTTCTTCTTTGATTTTTGAAAACTCAGATGCGAAATTCCATAAGTCTGATAATTGTTGTTCATTCATATTTAATTGTTGCTACTTTATTGTTGATATTCTGAAGATTAATTCATCTTATTCCATTGGTGATACCCGCCCGAAGGGCAGTCAAATGCATTGGGCGACTTTGAGGCATACAACAGAAGGCCACATTTTTTGCATTGATAGACATCGGTGCCTATCGGACATAAATCTTGCCAATTATGGTAGCCTCCAGCAGTGCATCCAAAAGAAGATGGGGTGTTCTTGCTTTCAACGAGAAGACCGCATTTCTTGCATCGGTAGTTTTCGCAACCGACTTCGCCGAGGTCGTTCCAATCGTGGTAGTTTCCAGCCCGACAATTGAACGCATTGGGCTGTCGCTCTGTTTTAATCAGAATGCCACATTTCTTGCATTGATAGTTTTTCATAGGCGGCCAGGTTGGGTTTTGCATTTGTAAGCATAAAGCCAGTATGATATTTGCAGCAAAGGTAATCATTTCTATGAAACAAACGGGATTTTGAAAAAAACTGCGATTACTTGACTATCCAGTATTCCCTCAAAAGTCTTTCAAACTTCTGTTTCCCGTTTCCGTTTCGATGATTCCACGAAAAGTGAACGGCAGGGTGATTGACGAAATCAATCGGAATATCATAAGACAATCCATTCAAGCCCATGTACTTCATAAATTCCGAGTGTGCATATTTGCTGACGAATATGACTACATCAGGTTGGTCGAGTTCAATGATTCCACATAATGCGCTGCCTGCCACATCACGGTCCAATTGGGAGCAATCTTTTTTGAATGATCTATTGTTTTTCCTCACCGTGGCTGGACGCAGAAAATAATTATAGAACATGGCCTCCTCATAGACATGCTCACAAAGTGTTTCTTTCAACACTTCATTCATGGATTTACACAATCTATCAAAAGTCTTATATCCTTTGTAGTTGCTTACATCTTCCTTTTTTACTTCTGGTATCAAATGTTGTTTGTCCGCACCCTTATACCACGCCTGTGGGTCTTTAAACACACTATCGACACCATCGTCAAAATAGTTGCTTTCTCCAACTATCAACAGTTTTTTATGTTTGGTGCTGTTCCAATAATTCTCCAAAGAAGCAGGAACGAGTTCGGTGAATCTCACGAAGATGCCTTCCTTGACAATCTGGTCTTTTCCGATGTTTACATACTTATTGTTTTCCATATTTTATTGATTTTATTGTATTTAGAGTTTGTTTTTCGTTTGTTTATTTATGTCAACTCGATCGTTTTTTCGCTGCAAAGAAAAAGCAAGCTTGTGCAGAATCGCAGCACAGGCTGTAATAAAACTTCAAAAAATGCTACGATTCGTTTTTTTATTTCTACTTTTGCAACCGAACAAAATACCTCCAAAATGGAATACGAAGAAAACAACAATCCCGTCAGCATGGCTTCAGAACCTTCCGCCGCGTTGTATTATGGCTCAAGTACCAAACTCAGGGAAAGCGGCATCATCCCACAATTGTCTCACCTTGACAAGTCGGACACAATTTGGATTATCCGTTTTTTGCAACTGCAATTGGAACAGATGAGAGCAAAAGAGAACAATCTTCAAGAACAAGACATCGACCCGATGTTTGGGCTGGATTTCCTGAAAAGCATCCACAAAGACGTGCCCGATTTTGAGCAACTGAGAACTGAACATTTCCTTGACAAATATGGCATTGTATTATGAAGGTATTTCTCGACACCAATATTTTTGTTGAATACATTTATGAAAGAGAGCAATTTGCATCTGTTCAACGCATATTCAAAGCCATAAAGAACAAACAAATTGATGGAATCACTTCACACGCCACGTTTTACACTTTGGCATATCTCTCCGACCAGATGTTAAAACACAAAGGAATCCATCGTCCAGAATTGACTGAACAAACCCGTGGAATTGTTCGTAGTATGCTTCAACTTGTTCCTGTTGGAAACATGGATTACGCTGACATGATTACAGGAGTTGATGACACTACATTTTCTGACATTGAGGACAGTTTTCAATACCAATGTGCCTTGCGAAACCGATGCGATTATCTAGTCACCATCAACATCAAAGATTTCCCAAATGTGCCACAAACATTGATGGAAATATTGACACCAAACGATTTCGTCGCGAAAGTCCTTTAACTATAACCCAACACCCATCACTTCTTTTTTCAGCCAAAACCGCAAACCAGAACAGGCTTCACCCCTCCTCCTCCGGCTCCACATGAATAGAAATGTGCGTCTCCTCGCCGTAGCGTTCTTTCAGCAGGTGTTCCACCTCGGAGGCTTTATCGTGGGCTTCCTTCAGCGGGATGTCGCCGTCCATGAGGATGTGCATCTCGATGGCGTAATGGTTGCCGATGCGTCGGGTGCAGAGATCGTGTGGCTCACTGACCCCCTGCACGCACTTCACGATGTCCAGAATCTCGTTCTCCACCTCCTCCGGCAACGACTGTTCCATCAGCTCGCCCATGCCGTTCTTGAGCAAGTCGATGGCCACCTTGACGATGAGTGCACCCACAGCGATGGAGGCAATCGGGTCGAGAACGGCCCAACGCTCACCCAACAGGATGGCACCGCCGATGCCGATGGCCGTCCCGACTGACGACAAAGCATCGCTGCGATGGTGCCAAGCGTTGGCCTTCATCGCCTGCGAGTCCAACTGTTCAGCTTTGCGTTTGGTGTATTGGAAAGTCAACTCTTTCAGCAAGATAGAAACCAAAGCCGCCACAAGTGCCAGTATCCCTGGCTGGGTCAAATTGCCGCCCTTGGCCCAAAAAGCAATCTTCTTGGCCCCATCGACGAAGATGCCCACGGCGACCGCAAACAGCGCGATGCCAATGAGGGTGGTCGCCAGGGTCTCGAACTTGCCGTGACCATAGTCGTGCGACTTGTCCTTGGGTTTGTGGCTGATGCGCACGAAAGCCAAGACGATGATGTCAGTGACAAAATCCGACACCGAATGCACCGCGTCGGCAATCATGGCGGAACTGTGGCCGATGATGCCCGCCACAAACTTGAACACCACCAGCACCACATTGACCGCGCTACCCCAAAGGGTCACTTTATAAACTTCTTTTTCCCTATCCATTATGCCTTCTTTTCAGTCAAAATCATGAACAAAATCGCAAACAGAATCAGCGCCACGCCGATAGCCACATTGAGCGTGAAAGCTTCCTTGAAAACCAACGTCCCGATGAAGATGGCCGTCAAGGGTTCGAGGATGCCGAGGACGGAGGTCTTGGTGGCACCCACAGCCTTGGTGGACGCCGCCAAAGTGATGGTAGCAATGGCCGTAGGCAACACCGCCAGACCCAAGACATTCAGCCAACAGACCGCATCAGGAACAGGATTCAGATGAACGCCGAATCCCGACAAGGCAAACAGCATCACCGATCCGATGAAGAAACAATAGAAGGTCAACGTGAGGTTAGGCAGGGCTTTGATGGTTTTGCTCAGGTTGACAATAACTATAAATAAGGTGTAGCACAGCCCCGAGGCCACCACAAGGGCAATGCCGCGCCAATCGATGAAGCCGCCCCCGCCTTTGATAGACAACAATATGGCACCTGCCACACCCGCAAAGATGGAAATCCAAGTCTGCCACGTCGGGAACTGCCTGAAAAACATCATGATGAGAGCGACCATGATAGGATAGACATACAGGATGCTCGTGGCAATGCCCGAAGGAATGTACTTATAGGCTTCAAACAAGGTGATGCTGCAACCCGTGAACAAGATGCCCAAAATGGCCATCAGCCCGAACTGCTTCCAAGTGATGCGAATCTGCTTCTTCGCCACAAGCATGAAGGCCAACATCAACAAAGTGGCCACACCATAGCGATAGAACAGCAACGAATTGACATCCAATCCCTTATTGATGACCGGCACACCAAAAAGCGGGTTCATGCCGTATGTGATGCCCGAAATGATGCCTGCGAGATAGCTCCAATGGGGGAATTTTCTATTCTTTTCCGTGGTTTTTATAGTTTAACGAATCTCTCAGTTTTCACAAAACCATCCGATTTCAACTGAATGAAGTACACGCCTTCGGATAGGCCACTCAAGTCAACCTCAAATGAATCACGTCCCACCGACTGGCTACCGACCATAGCGCCCGCTGCATTGAAAATGACATAACTATTGACAGACTGCTCACAATTGACTGTAAGCCTATCGCTTGCAGGATTAGGATACACCGAAGCCCCTTTGTCTGAACCTTCAGCAACATCATCCCATTCTCTGACCAAAGTAACATCATCAACCACCAACATGAATTGGTCGGTGCAATTGAAATGGCGGAAGGCGACCCAGATGTCCTGTCCCGCATACGCTCTGAGGTCAACCGCATAATTATACCATTGGCCTTGCTCCTTGGCCGTCATCGTGGCTTCCCAAACTGTTGTAAAGTCGTTAGGATCGGTATTGCCTTCAGTGGATACCGCGATGCCGAAATGCTCAGCGGGGAAAGCCGCATCTTGGGCACATGCTCTGAAAGTAATCAGTTGGCAGTCAAGTTTGTAAGGAGTAACAAGGTAGTTATCTGGGGTCAGGACTATTGAGTTATAATCATCCATGGAGGCCGACTTGATACTAAAAGGATTCTCCGAATTAGCCCAGTTGTTATACAATTGCCAGTTGTAGCCGTCACCGTCTGCATCGATTGTGGTCCAGCGCAGAATACCTTCGTTAAAGTCAAAGAAGATATCGCCCTCCGGCGGTGTGGGCGGTGTCGGAGGCGTGCCCTCGCCCAAGTCATAGATACCAATCAGGTTGGGGCTTTGGTCCACATCACCGAAGAAATAGACAGAGCCGTTGCATTCACCGATATAAGCACCGCCTGCGCTGCCAGCCACTGAAAAACCTGGGGTCGTGCCAAAATCAAATATATACGACGAGCTCAATTCGTCAGCTTCAATATCATAGTCGAAAACGTGGGCAGTAAAGCCCGCCACCGCGAAAACATAAAGGTGAGTGATGCCGTTTTCATCCGTAAAGTAACCCGTGCCATGAACGGAGTGTGCACCCAAATTGTGTGCCGTTGCGGTTTTGATTACGTTGCCGTTACGGTCAATAAGCCTAAGATCCAGATGGAGATTGGGATTATTTCCCGTCGCACCAGAACCAATCCAAAAGCCATCATACACTGGGTCGTATGTGCAGTGACGGAGTTCCTCAAAACTCGTATTCATCGAGCTGATTAAGGTCTTGGTATGAAGATCAAAACACCATACCTTATTGGTCACATCACAACCATAGAAATACTGTCCGTCGTAGGTCATGTCGCGAATGAAGCCGCAGTCGGGAATATCAAATTCCTCGATGAAGTTACCTTCTAGGTCGTACTTGTAAAACATTGACAAAACGGTCGAAGACTTCCCCCATGCGCTGGTGTAGATGTACTCGCCGTCATAGACAACGCCATGTTGACGGCCTGTCGTGCATATGAACGAATTCACGTAGTCCCACATGTCCGTCGTGCCCTTTGTGCTTCCGGTCTGGGCTTGTGCCGGGAATGTCATCGCCAATAGCGATACCAAAACGAATAATATTCTTTTCATATCCTTAATGATTTGAATTTAACAACGCGCAAAAATATGGTATTTTTCATATATAATTGGAAAAAAGTTTCGTTGCCTAGATAAAAAACAGAATAAATGCGTAACTTTGCAGCTGCCTAACACAAAATCAACATTAACCCATTAAATCATCGAATTATGAAAAAAACACTTCTAATTATGGCCCTTGCCGCCCTGTTGTCGGTAGGATTCTCCTCCTGCAAGAAATTGATGTGCAAATGTGTCGCCACGGGATACGCTTCCGAAAGCGAGTTGCAAACCATCTTGGACAAACACATCAACGATTGTGTTGAAATCGCTGAAACTGGTGCAATTACCGATAATGGAGTTGTGGTCACCTGTTCGTATTGAACCGCATTGATTGCGTTGGCTTGCCGAGTGAAAAAACTCTGTTTTGGCATTGCCAATCTGAGAAAAAGTCGTACCTTTGCAGCCGAAACCTCGGGTAGGTTTTAGTTAATTCATTAAAAATCAACTTAAAACATTTAATTATGCCTGCAAAAATTAGATTGCAAAGACATGGCAAGAAGGGTCAGCCCTTCTATCACATCGTAGTTGCCGACTCTCGCGCGCCACGCGATGGCAAATTCATTGAGAAATTAGGTACCTACAACCCGCTCACCAATCCGGCTCAAATCAACATCAAGGTTGACAGAGCTTTGTATTGGTACAGCGTCGGCGCCCAACCGACAGACACAGCCCGCTCACTGCTCAGCAAGACTGGTGTCTTGATGAAGTATCACCTGATGCGCGGTGTCCAGAAAGGTGCCATGACTGAGGAACAAGCCGAAGTCAAATTCCAGAATTGGATGAAGGAAAAGGAAGCCAAGGTTGCCAACGCAGCCAAGGCCGTCGAAGAGAAAGCCCGTGGCGAGAAGAAGACCCGTTTGGAAGCTGAAAAGCAAGTCAACGAGACCCGCGCCGCCGAAATCGCCAAGCGCAAGCTTGCCGAAATGGAAGCCAAGAAGGCCGCTGAAGCCGAGGCCGCTGCCCAAGCTGCTGCTGAAGAAGCCGCCGAAGCTCCCGTCGAGGAAGCCCCTGCTGAGGAGACTCCCGCTGAAGCTTAATCATCGTTTTCATCAAATCGCATAAAACCGCTCTCAATCAGGGCGGTTTTTTTGTTGAACAATTTGATTGACGAGACAATGGCCTACAAATGGTTTTTGAAAAACAGAAACGCCTCGTTTTTGATATAATCGCGCAATCCCCGAAACTCCTCAATGGTCATTGGCGCAGGCAGATCAGGACATTCGTAAACCACATCAAACATCGAGACATCCAAGGTCGCCAACTCGCAGGGCTGATAACCCTCCATCTCGATCAGGCATTCGCGCATTGCCACAACAACCAATGGAGCCATCGTGCGAGCCGGTTTCCTTCCAGCTGAAAAAGCCTCTATCCTTGTGGAATAATCCCGCAAAAACGCCGCAGCCATCGGGCCACAACAAGCATCCGTATCGGTGACGACCAAGACCTTCATACCTTAATAATATTGCGCCACAAAGGTAAAGAAATTCCAAAAATGCAAGAAATTTGAGTCAAAACTGAAAATATTCGGGGCAATTTACTATCTTTGCGCCCTAAAATTGAGAATCATTCTAAAAATAAAAATATGGGAAGAGCATTTGAATACCGCAAAGCGGCCAAGATGAAAAGATGGGGACACATGTCGAGAGTGTTCCCGAAACTCGGAAAACTGATTACCATCGCTGCCAAGGAAGGCGGTCCCGACCCTGACATGAACCCCAAACTGCGCCAGGCCATCCAGAACGCCAAGGCTGAGAACATGCCTAAGGACAACATCGATGCCGCCATCAAGCGCGCCACCGACAAGGATGCCGCCAACCTCGTGGAAATCTGCTACGAAGGCAAAGGCCCTTACGGCATCCAATGCATGGTGGAATGCGCCACTGACAACACCACGCGCACCGTAGCCAACGTAAAGTCATACTTCAACAAGTGCGGAGGCTCGTTCCTGCCCATCGGCTCGTTGGAATTCATGTTCACGCGTAAGGCCGTGTTTGAAATCGAGATGCCCGCGGGAATGGACAAGGACGAACTGGAACTTGAACTCATCGACTACGGCTTGGATGAAATCGTCAGTGAGACCGACGAAGAAGAAGGTACCACCACGACCACCGTCTACACCGCATGGACCGACTACGGCACCATGCATCAAGCCTTGGAAGACCGTAAGATCAACATTGTGAAAGCCAACCTGCAACGTTTCCCTAACTCGACCGTCAGCTTCACCGACGAACAGATGGTTGAAATCGAGAAATTCCTCGACAAAATGGACGAAGACGAAGACGTTCAGGCCGTTTACACAAACATGGAATAATTAAAACAAGACTTAATTTCTTAAAGAGCAATACATTAAATTGTATTGCTTTTTTTTATTTCAACTTTTTGTCACAATTATGAAAGAAAATACTATATTTGCACACGAATAACAAAATTGCACGTCTATGAGTTGGCAGGAGGATTTATCCCAAAAGTTGGCGACTTTATCGCAAGCTGAATTCAACTACATTGAAACAAACGACATCAACAAATCGAGCGAGCTTGATTTCAATTGCAGTGGACTTTATATGGAGTCAACCATCATATATTTTGAAATCAAAAACATCGAGTATCTTTTAAAAGAAAACGGCCGTAGAAAGATTGCCCAGATATACAAAATGTACCATCAGGTTTTATGTGCCGTTGCCGAACAGAACGGAGGGTTTGTCAACTGCTTCTCTTCCGATGCTTTCCTTGTCATCTTTCCAGGCAAAGAAGACACCATCCCTGTTGCTGTCAAGTGTGCAATGAAAATCGCATCGGCACTCTCCACTACTTATGTTTCCTCTTTCGGCAATATTGCGGGTTTGGAATTTGGCATAGGAATGGATCACGGCCATATCATGGGAATCAAAAACCTGTCAGACAACAAGTTGGAACAGATCAACTGGTTGGGGGCATGCCTATATAAAGCCATTAGAATTGGCCACGAAAGCATCAGGCCATACCATATCAGCATTTCGAGCATGCTGTTTCACAACCTGCCAGAAAACTTGCGCATCAAGCAACGCAGCATTTTAGGCATCAAGAAAAACACAGAAATCTGGACCAAAGTCACTTACCAACACGAAGGCGTTAAGCACCACTTATATCAAACCAATCAAAAACTAAGCATTGAGGAAGAGCCATAAAACGGCAGGGTTTCCGTTTGAACTCAAATGAACATCTTAGTGACAGGCTGCAAAGGCCAACTGGGAACTGAGCTACAGAAAATCGCCACAAGCGATGCGCGACACTTTTGGCTTTTCACTGATGTGGACACCATGGACATCTGTGACAAGGAAGCCGTTGAACATTGTTTCTCAGCCAACGACATCGATGTTTGCATCAATTGTGCCGCCTACACCGCCGTTGACAAGGCCGAAGACGAGTCAGAATTGGCCGAGAGAGTCAATGTTTACGCGCCCCAAATCTTGTCCGAGACCTGCTTGAAACACGATGCTTTGCTGATGCACATCTCCACCGACTATGTTTTTGACGGCGATGCCGACGAGCCTTATTCAGTCGATGCCCCCATCAACCCACAATCAATGTATGGAAAGACCAAGGCTGAAGGCGAACGGCTGATTCGTGAGAGCGGCTGCAACCATTTCATTGTCAGGACGGCATGGCTCTATTCAGCTACGGGAAAGAACTTCGTGAAGACCATGCTCAGCCTCGCCGACACCCGCGACGAAATCAATGTGGTGGCCGATCAAAAGGGCTGTCCCACATGGGCCTACGACTTGGCTTGCGCTCTCGTCAGGCTCCTTAACCAAAACGGGAAAAAACCAGTGCATGAAACCTTCCACTACACCAACGAGGGGCAGATTACGTGGTATGACTTCACCCTTGCCATCATGGAAATCTGTGAAAAGCAATGCAAAGTGAACCCGATAACGACCGACCAGTATCCCACCAAGGCCAAACGCCCTGCATACAGTGTGCTGGATTTAAGCAAGATAAAGGCATACGCAGGCATAAAGATCCCATTTTGGCGGGAGAGTTTAATCAAGTGCATTGAAGAGTTGAAACGAAAACAATAGATTGCCATGCTTTGCTGGCAATGACGCAAAGCCCCGTAGGGGCGAAACGAACTTGACCCGATGCAAGCACAGCGCAGCCTCGGACAGCACCCCGACAGGCAACCACGGCTTCTAGCCCTACAACTAAACAACTGACAACTAAACAACTATAAACTATACAACATGGATCCTCAAATCATCGAAAGAGCAAAATCGTGGCTCACAGAGCAATACGATGAAGAAACAAGAAAGAGCGTGCAAAACATGCTCGACAACGACCCTAACGAACTCACCGAGAGCTTCTACCGCAACCTCGAGTTCGGCACTGGCGGACTGCGCGGCATCATGGGTGCCGGCACCAACCGCATGAACATCTACACCGTGGCCATGGCCACCCAAGGCTTCGCCAACTACATCAAGAAGATGCACCCTGGCAAGAAAGACCTCAGCATCGCCATCTCCTACGACGGCCGCAACAACAGCCCCGCCTTCGCCAACGTCACCGCTGACGTGATGTCGGCCAACGGCATCAAGGTCTACATCTTCGACTGCCTCCGCCCCACCCCTGAGCTTTCGTTCGCCGTGCGCGAGATGAAATGCGATGCCGGCGTGATGGTGACCGCCTCACATAATCCCAAAGAGTACAACGGCTACAAGGCCTATTGGAACGACGGCGGCCAGCTCGTCAGCCCGCACGACAAGAACGTCATCGCCGAGGTCGAGAAAATCACTGACCCGTCAATGGTGAACTTCAAGCGCAATCCTGAACTCGTCACCATCCTAGACGAGAAGTTCGACGACATCTATTTGAATAAGGTGTACGGCCTCTCCCTCTCGCTCGACCTCATCAAGAAGCACAAGGACATGCGCATCGTCTACACACCCATCCACG
>CAMZEK010000008.1 GCA_947305795.1 uncultured Bacteroidales bacterium
ATCGTCACCAACAACCACGTCGTGGAAGGTGCCGACGAGGTGGAGGTCACCTTTAATAATAAGGTGAAACGTACCGCTACCATCATCGGGACCGACCCGACTACCGATTTGGCCCTTATCAAGGTGGAAGCCAGCGACTTGGACTACCTCGTTTTCGGCGACTCCGACCAGGTGCGTATCGGTGAGTGGGTGCTGGCCGTCGGCAATCCTTTCAACCTGACCTCGACTGTTACAGCAGGCATCGTGAGTGCCAAGGCGCGCAACCTTAGCATCTTGGGCGAAGGTACCTCCGTGGAGTCCTTCATTCAGACCGATGCCGCTGTCAATCCAGGAAATAGTGGTGGCGCTTTGGTGAACACAAAGGGCGAACTGGTCGGCATTAATGCGGCAATTGCTTCGCATACAGGTTCTTACGAAGGTTATTCTTTCGCTATCCCTTCCAACATCGTCCGTAAGGTGGTTGATGACCTGCTCCTTTACGGTACGGCTCAACGTGGCTATCTTGGTGTGCAAATTGCCGAACTTACTCAAGAGTTGGCCGAGAAGGAAGGCTTGGAAAACATTGAAGGCGTGTATGTTGCGGAGGTCACGGAAGGAGGTGCTGCAAAATTGGCAGGCATGAAAGCTGGTGATGTCATTACCGCCATCAACGGTAAAGCGGTGAACTCTACTACACAGCTTCGAGAAAGCGTTGGGCAATACCGTCCTGGCGACCAAGTAGACGTGGAAGTGAACCGTAATGGGACTCACCATCACTACACGTTGACCCTGCTTAACGAGGCCGGCAACGTCGACGTTGTGAAGAAGGGCGACAGCTTCTATAGCTCCGACCTTGGCCTGATGCTGCAACCTGTCAACCAAAACGACATGAGCCGTCTTGGGATAAAGAACGGATTGAAAATCATGGAGATACGTCAAGGCCGTTTCATGGGTTCAGGCATCAATGAAGGCTTTGTCATTACCACCGTGAACGGCAACCCTGTCAACAGCCGCGACGACCTCGAAAATGCTTTGAAAAACAACCGTTCGCGTCGCACCCGCATGGAGGGCGTTTATCCGAACGGCATGAAAGTGAGTTTTGAATATTTCGATTAATCTTCGAAATTGTGTATTTTTAACTGAAATCCAGGGATTTCGGTACGGTTTTTGATAAGAATTTACTTTTGGATTGGGGGAAGTCGGCCTAAGTCGGCTCCCCACGATTCGGGAGATTATGTAAAAAATCAGGAGGAGAAACGATGAAGAGTGAACTTTTTGTAAAACAATTAAAAGATATGAAGATATGAGACAACTGAAAATTTCAAAACAAATCACGCAGCGCGACACGGGAACGTTGGACAAGTACCTGTCCGACATCGCCAAGGAGCATCTGCTGACCGCTGACGAGGAGGTACAACTGGCACAGCGCATCAAGGACGGCGACAAAGTGGCGCTCGACAAGCTGGTGCGAGCTAACCTGCGCTTTGTGGTGTCGGTGGCCAAGCAGTACCAAAACCAAGGCCTGAGCCTGCAAGACCTTATCAATGAAGGCAATCTGGGCTTGGTGAAGGCCGCCCAACGCTTTGACGAGACACGCGGCTTCAAGTTCATTTCCTATGCCGTGTGGTGGATCCGCCAGAGCATTCTTCAGGCCGTGGCTGAGCAGGCACGTATCATCCGCCTGCCCATGAACCAGGTGGGTGCCTTGGCCAAGGTGAAGAAGGCCGTTTCCATCTTGGAACAGAAGCTGGAACGCCGTCCGACGGTTAAGGAGATTGCCGATGCTGTGGGCATGGACGAAGACAAGGTGGAGCAGTTGCTGAGCCTTACCTCGCGTCATGTCTCCACCGACGCGCCCTTGGACGACAGCGAAGATGCCAGCTTTTTGGACATCTTTGTGCAAGAAGATGAGGTGCAGACCGATGCCGCAGTGGAGCAGGAGTCGGCTAACAGAGCCATCCGCAATTCACTCGACCGCCTTTCGGAGAAGGAACGCACCATCCTCTGCATGTACTTCGGTTTGGGTACACCACGAGAATACTCGTTGGAGGAAATCGCGATGAAGCTCGACATCTCGCGCGAGCGCACACGCCAAATCCGCGACCGCGCCTTGAAACGCCTGAAGGCCGAGCCGGACTCACCGCTCTATCAGATGTATATGAACCAATGAAAAATTCGGGGATTTCTGCAAAGGAATCCCTTTTTTCGTTATTTTTGCCCTCACTAACAACCAAATCAAAACATCATGAAGTACCAATTGATTCAACTGCCCTATGAGGCCAACGCTCTCGAACCTGTCATCAGCAAGGAAACCATCGCTTTCCATCACGGTAAGCACTTGCAAGGCTATGTGAACAATCTCAACGCCGCTATTGAAGGCACAAAGTATGAGGATATGCCCCTTGAGGAAATCGTGAAGACCGCCGATGGTGGCGTGTTCAACAACGCTGGACAAATCCTCAACCACAACCTGTATTTCACACAGTTCTGCGCTCCAAAAGTCGACAACCAACCCACTGGTGTGATTGCCCAATGGATTGACCAACAATTCGGTAGCTTCGACGCCTTCAAAGAAGAGTTCGCCAAGAAAGGTGCTACCTTGTTTGGCTCCGGCTGGGTGTGGCTTTCCGTCGACAAGGACGGCAAACTCGTCATCACGCAGGAACCCAACGCCAACAATCCCGTGCAGCGCGGCCTTCGTCCCTTGTTGACTTTTGACGTGTGGGAGCACGCCTATTACCTTGACTATCAGAACCGTCGCCCCGACCATTTGGCTGCCCTTTGGCAGATTGTGGACTGGGACGTGGTGAATGGGAGGCTGTAATCTAATACACGATAAATCCGACAATTCCCGAAAGCACAATCAGCAAGATAGGGTTGGCTTTGAAGAAATAAGAGGCCACAAAGGCCAAGATGCAAATGACGACGCTGATGTTGTATTGGCCGAGGCCGAAGTCGGGGAAGTTTTGCAGGTTCATCATGGAGAGACCGGCGGCGAAAATGAGCCCAGCAATGGCGGGTTTTAGACCTTTTAAGGTATTGTCCATCAATGCGTTGTTCTTCTTGCTCATGAAGAGTTTCAAGATGAGATAGACCATAATGACGGACGGCAGACAGAGTGCAAACGAGGCTAACAGTGAGCCGCTGAAGCCTGCTGCGGTATAACCCACGTAAGTCGCCAAATTGATGGAGATGGGGCCGGGTGTCATTTGCGAGATGGCCACCATGTCGGCAAACTCGGTCGTGGTCATCCAAGCGTAATGGTCGACGACCTCGTGCTGGATGAGCGATAGCATGGCATAGCCGCCACCGAAGCCTAACACTCCGATTTTGACGAAAACCCAAAGCAGTTGTAGGTAAATCATGGCTTGACCTCCTGTTCTTTTTGACTGGGGACAGGGGACTGAGGACTGTGGACGTCCTCCGTTTTCTGTCCTCCGTCTTTTGTCTTCCGTCCTATGACGAGAGCGTAAATTAGGCTGCCTGCAATGGCGGCGAGAATGACGTAAGCGGGTGAAATCTTGCACCACCAGATGAGAAACACCGTAGCAATGGGGATGATGGCGGTTTTCCAAGTCACCTTGGCCGACTTAATCATTCGCAGGGAAGGGGCTAGGATGAGTGCCACCACACAGGGACGGATGCCCTTGAAAATGCGCTCCATCACAGGCTGGTCGCGGAACTCGCGGAAAACGGTGGCCAACAGCAAAATGATGGTGATGGACGGGATGATGGCACCGAGCATAGCGGCAAAAGCGCCTTTCGTTCCAGCCACGCGATGCCCGACGTACAGCGCCGTATTGACAGCAAAAACGCCCGGAAGCGATTGAACCACAGCGATCATGTCCCAAAACTCGTCGTTGGGAATCCACTTCTTCTGGTCGACGACAGCCTTCTCCACCATCGAGAGCATGGCATAGCCGCCGCCGAGGGTAAATGCTCCGATTTTGAAGAAGGAGAGGAATAGTTCGAACGCTTTTTTCATGGCGCAAAATTAGTGGTTTTTAGCTCACTAATTGAAAAATGACTATATTTGCGGGCAAAAATAATGATAACTTAAAACTAATGCACTATGATTTTTACAACCACACCAAACATCGAAGGACGTACTATCTTGGAATACAAAGGCGTTGTATTCGGAGAAGTGATTGCTGGCGTTAATTTCATCAAAGACTTTGGAGCCAGTATCAGGAACGTAATTGGCGGACGTTCAGGCTCGTATGAGTCGGAACTGATCACGGCACGTAACCAGGCTCTTAAGGAATTGGAAGAGAGAGCACTAAGGTTAGGTGCAAACGCTGTCGTTGGCATCGACATTGATTATGAAGTGCTTGGCGCGAACAACGGAATGTTGATGGTGTCGGCATCGGGTACGGCCGTAGTAGTTTCATGATAGTAACAATTGAAAAGATAACCCTAAAAATCAATAGATTATGCTTCTTTTGGACATGTCAGTAATGACCTTTGACGGGCCCGAGGCTTGGCAATGGTTAGTGCAATTCTGTATTTTGGCGACGGCTCTACTTTTGGGCAATGTGCTGCGAACGAAAGTACCGTTCCTCAATAAGAGCCTACTGCCCTCGGCCTTGTTGGGCGGCTTGCTATTACTCATTTTCAAGGCATTCCCCAACTGCCAAGACTTTATCAATAAGCCTATGATGGAAATCGTGACCTATCACGCCTTGGGCTTGGGTTTTGTGGCCTTAGCGTTGAAATACAACAAGATAGAATCAAAATCCACACCGATGAAGGTGATTGAGACTGGTGCTTTGACGGCCTCCACCTATGTCATCCAAGGCATCGTGGGTCTTATCGTTTCCATCCTGTTTTTCTATTTTGGCAGGAAATTGTTCTATGCAGCAGGTTTGCTGTTACCGATGGGCTTCGGTCAGGGACCAGGGCAAGCCTTGAATTTCGGCAAGATTTACACGGGTTGGGCCACACAACAGGGCGTGGACTTCGCTGGTGCCGATTTCGGCCTTTCCATTGCTGCGATGGGTTTCATCGTCGGCAGTGTGGTCGGCGTAATCTACATGAACATACTGCGGAGAAAAGGCATACTATCAAGGAAGAAAATCGCTGATGCACAGGTAAATAAGTTGGAAGACTATGAAGGCGAGGGTGAGATCCCCGATGCCGAGTCCATCGATAAGCTCTCGGTACAGATTTGTATGGTGCTGTTCGTCTATTTCCTTGTCTATCTGTTCACTAACTGGATTCAAAACATGGAGTTGGGTAACTTCGGCACCAACACCCTGAAACCCATGCTTTGGGGCTTCAATTTCCTGATCGGCACGCTGTTCGGCATCTTGTTCAAGACCGTCCTGAAGCGTTTCAAGAAGGCCAAGCTGATGAGCCGCGAGTACATCAACAACTACATGCTGAACCGCATCAGCGGCTTCTGTTTCGATATCATGATTGTGGCGGGCACGGCAGCCATCAACTTTGAGGAGTTCGGCAAGTTCGTGTTGCCGTTCATCATTATTGTTACCTTGGGTACCGTCGTTACGTTTGCCTACGTGCTGTTCGTTTCCAAGCATCTGTATCCCAACTACAAATATGAAGGCTTCTTCTCGATGTTTGGGATGCTGACGGGTACGGCGAGCAATGGCATGATCCTGCTCCGCGAAATCGACCCGAAATTTGAGACACCTGCAGCCAACAACCTTGTTTTGCAGACTTTGGCCGCCATTGTCTTAGGCTTTCCCGTGTTGCTACTCATGGGTTTCGCACCGCAAAGCCTGAAAGCCTCTTGGATTACCTTGGGTGTTTTGGTCGTCTTCTGGTCGGTATTGACGGTTTTCATGTTGCGAACGAAGATCTTCAAGCGGAAGAAGAAAGAGTAAAATGACTAGTCCTAAATAACCGTTGCAGGTTTTATAGGGCAAAAACAATGAGTTTCACTTAACTGCCACGGGATTATCTTGTGGCGGTTTTCTTTTGTAGGTTTTAATGGTCACATCTTTCTGAGAGTACATCCTTTCTTCTTTTTCCATCTTACGTTACTTTTTGTAGTAACGCTTTTTCAAGGCAAGACAACTAGAACAAAAAAAAGCACCCCCCAGACGAGAGGTGCTTTTTTGGTTTGAATTGAACTTCGATTAGAAGTTGAAGCGCAGGTTCAGAGCAGCCGACCAAGTGGAGTAGGCGTTGGCGTAAGTGTTCCATTCAGGAGCGGTGAAGGTGTAGTTTGTGCCGTCCCATTTCAGGATGTCGCCTGTGTTCACGAGCTTGGCATTGCCCCAGCCTCTGTAGAACAGGTTGGCGAGGTTCTTGATGTCGATACCAGCGCTGATGCTCGGACCAGCCTTGAACTTATAGGTTCTCTCATACTTGAAGTTGAAGGTGTGTCTCCATGGAGCCACAATAGCACCGCGCTCGGCATAGTGGCCACGGTTGACGCTCAGATACTTGTCGTCATTGATGAAGTTATTGTACTCAGCCTTGTTCTCTTCGCTGGTGAAAGGCATGTCAGCCAATTCGGCCTCGGTGGGGATGTAAACCAAGCTGTTCGAACCGCCGTCGCCATTCACATTGCTGGTCATGGTGTAGCTGTAGCGAGTGTAGCTATAGATGTTGTTGCCGGTACCATAGTAGCAGTGGTTATAGCCTTCGTAGTAGAGGCCAATGGTTTCGGTGGTGTGTTGACCTGTGTTCCAAGTCCAGCCAGCGTTGAAGAGCACGCGGTTGGGTGAGACATAGGAGCTGTAGCCAAGTTCGTGGCTGTTGGAGCCATGGATGCCAAAAGCGTTGGTGTTGTAAGCCGAGGTGACTTGGTCGCCAATACCATCGGTGACATTCTTGCCTTCAGCATAGGTGTAGGCAGCCATCAAGTAAAGACCGCACTTGAAGTCTTTGCTCAACTGACCAGTGATGCTGTAGTAATAACCATTTTTGTCGGTGTTGGTAATTAAATAAGGAGTGACAGCTCTGTTTTGGGAGTTGAGGATGCCTTCGCTAGTCCAGTGGTCTCTAGGTTCGGGTTCGCCAGGGAGTTGAATGGCTTCGTCCTTCGCGAGGCCGAGTTTGGTCACAGCCACGGAGGTGATGTCCTTGTTGAAGATGCCTTCAGCAGTGAATTTGATGTCGCCAGGGATAGTGATGTCGAAGGCCAAGCTGCTCTTCCAGGATTGAGGCATGCGGAGGTCCTTATCCATAAGAGTGGTGGCCTGAGGAGCCGGCAGGGCGCCTGTCAGCAGTAATTCGCTGTTGGCGGCGATGATACCATCGGGGTTCGTTTGGCCCGCTTCCGGGAAGTGGATCTGAGTCTCAGTGTTGCTGTTGATGTACTGGTTCTGCAGGCAGTTGGAGTTACCCACGGTGGAGACGATCCACACGAAAGGCAGACGGCCAGTGTAGAGGCCAGAACCGCCGCGGATGATATACTTGCGCTCGCCGGTGAGGTCCCAGTTGAAGCCTAAGCGGGGCGAGAAGTTCACACGGGCCTTAGGCATGTCGGCAGTGGAGCGACCATAGATGGTGGAGGCAACGGCTTCGCCCTGAGCATTGGTGTAGAATGACTCAACGGTAGCCAATGAGTCAAACTCCATATTGGTGTTGTAGCTAGCGATGGAAGGATAGTAAGGCATTTCGACACGGAGACCGAGGGTGAGTTTGAAGCGATCACTAAGGTTCATTTCGTCTTGAGCATAGAGTGAACCTTGCATATAGTTGAAAGAAGGATAAACCTGCTTGTGCTCATAGTTGTTACCATAGGTAATGGCGAAAGCACGAGGATCCGCGTTGTTTACAAAATCATCCCATGAGTTGTACACATAATAGCCAGCACCACCTTGCATGAAGCCATTCTTGGTGTTGTCGAACTCGAATTGGGCACCGAAGGTGAGGTTGTTGAATCCGGCGAGGTAGCTCACTTCATCAGTGACGACAGCCGTCTGCACGTCACGGAGGTTGCCGTAGGTGAACGGGTCGGGACCGAAGCTGGTGTAGACTGCCGGGGTGCCATCCTCGAGGGGCTCGAGAATATCAACAGTGGGGAAGAGGTCGCCCACAAAGCTGCGAGGCTCGAATTGGTGCGAATAGGTGGCACGCAACATGTTGTTGCCGCGACCGCTCAGGAAGCTGTGGTTCCACTCGGCAGCGACTGAGCTGAAGTTCTGCTCTTGGAAATAACGGTTGCTCTCAAAATACATGGCGTATTGCGAAGTACGGCCGTAGAGGTTACGGTTGTAAACCGAGCTGGAAAGCGGGTTGATGGAGCTGGAAGGAGAAGTGGAATACTTGTTCTTCACCATGCTGTAGCGGATGTTGAACTTGTCCTTGTCAGTGATGTTCCAATCCAAACGGGCCAACAGTTTGTAGTCAGGAGTGCTGGCACTGTAGTTCTGGTAACGACCAGGGTTATAGCCGTAAGTGGTTTGTAGATAATTGCTGATTTCTTCCATCTTTTCGACGGTAGGACGGTTGTATTGCGTACCGCTGCCATACGGATCATCCTCGCTCTCGCGGGCAAAATTGCTCTGGCCAGGGTCGATGTCGCTCTGATATTCGAAGTTCAAGAAGAAGAACAGTTTGTCCTTCACGATGGGGCCGCCGACGCTGACGCCAACGGTGTTGTCCAAGGATTTGTTGAGCTTCAGATGATTAGGATAGTTGCCGAGTTCGTCTTTCTTGCCGTACTTGGTGCCCATGAGACCGTCGTTGGTGAAGTAGTCATACACGCTGACGTGCCAGTTGTTGGTACCGCTCTTGGTGATGGCATTGATGGCACCTCCAGTGAAGCCGCTGTGACGCACGTCGAAAGGAGTGATGTTGATGGTCATGGCTTCGATGGCGTCCAACGAGATGGGGCTACCGCCAGCAGGCAAGTTGCCGCCGATACCGAAGGCGTTGTTGAACGCGGCACCGTCAACGGTAACATACGACGAACGGTAGTTACCGCCGCCAATGGCCAGACCGTTGGAAGTAGTGGCAGCCTGAGGCGTCAGAGCCAGTACGTCATTGAGGCTGCGCGTGATGGTGGGCAGGGTGGTGATTTGCTCGCTACTCACTGAAGTGGTGGCACCAGCGCGGTCGCTGTCCATGCCGTTGCTGATGGCTTCGGCTGCGACGACGACTTCACCCAAGCCAATAGCTTCTTCGTTCAGGCGGACATTCAGGATTTTGGTCTCACCCAAAGTGGTGGTGATGCCTTCTTGAATGGTGGTCTGGAAACCAACCATGCGGTACTCAATCTTGTAAGGACCGCCAGGACGGATGTTGAGTAAACGGTAGTTGCCATTCGCATCGGCTACAGAATAATACTGAGCACCTGAAGGAATGTGGGTTGCGACAACGGTGGCACCAGCAAGAGCACCTTTGGCATTGTCAGTGATCTTACCGCTGATGCTTGACGAAGTCACCTGCGCCATCATCGTGATGGAGGCAATCATTGCCACGAAAAAAGTAAGTAATTTTTTCATAGATGATAATTTAATGTTAATAATTGAGTTGATTTAATTGAATTTCTTTGTGTTAGTATATTGCGTACTCTGTTTTCAAAACCGTTGCAAATATAGAGTTTTCCAACATATCGGGCCCCTGGTTTCGGATAAGATTTTTCGTTTTTTGGGTAAAAGAAATCAACAATAATTGTTTATAACTTGATAATCAATTGTCAAATAGTTTGTTGTGCTTCATTTTGTCTGTGCTCAACGACACCTTAATTAATCAAGAGTGCGTGACATTCCATTTTTTTACCTATTTTTGAGGCCTCAAACTAAAGCTATTTGATATGAAGAAGATGGTATTGTATTTATTTGTAACCACTTTGTTATCAGTGTTTTGTGCTTGTGGGAATGGACATTCTAAGGTGTATTTGGGCTTGGAAAAAGATGAACTCAACATTGAAGGCCAAATCATGGAGACGGACAATTGTGATGACTTGCAGATGTTGGGTTTCAGCATTTTAGGCTTTCGTTCCGACCTTGAGAACGCTTTTCGTGACCAGTCCGTCACCGAAAAGGAATCCGAGGAACTGGGAAAAATGGCCGATCATCTTGAAGCCATATGGCAAAGCAAGTCCACCACGCTCGGCTGCGAGTTGTATGGCGAAGACGCGGACGAATTGATTACTTCTGAGGAAGACGACTACGACTCCTTTTAGATAGCCAGTTCGGTTCAACTTGTTATTTTTACAACAAAAATTATAAAGTCATGGCATTCTTTTATAAACACAACCCGAAGAAATTCAACTACATACCTCGCTATTACGACCCCGAAAAAGAGGCCTGGGAACAGAAAAAAGCCGAGTTGGGCTATGATGCCAAGCTGAGCCATGAGGAGCAGTTTCGCGCCGAGATGCGCCGCAGATGGAGCGTCAAGGAGGTAGAAGAAAGTGCTGAGGAACGTCGCGCCAAGACCATCCGCCGAATTGCGCTTGGGGTGTTCGTCGTTGTCATATTTTACTTCATTTTCTGCACTCCGCTGATGACCAACATCGTTAGCGGCTTGATGGGAAAATAGTTATGTTGGATGTGATTAAGTTGCTGCCCGACAGCGTTGCCAATCAGATTGCGGCAGGGGAGGTGATACAACGTCCTGCCTCAGCCGTCAAAGAGCTGATGGAGAACGCTTTGGATGCCGGTGCTACCCAAATCGACTTGGTGGTGAAGGATGCTGGCAAATCGCTCATCATGGTCGTTGACAATGGTTGTGGTATGTCGGAAACCGACGCGCGCCTTTGCTTTGAACGTCACGCCACCTCGAAAATCAGCCGCGCCGAGGATTTGTTCGCCATCCGAACGATGGGTTTTCGCGGCGAGGCTTTGGCCAGCATTGCGGCTATCGCACAGGTGGAGTTGAAGACGCGCCGCAAGGAAGACGAGGTAGGCACCAAAATCATCAACGAAGGCTCGGTGGTCAAGGAGCAAAGCCTGATTCCCATGTTGGCGGGCACGACTTTCAGCGTCAAGAACTTGTTTTTCAACGTCCCTGCGCGGCGCAACTTCCTCAAGTCACCGCAGGCCGAGATGCGTCATATTGTGGAGGAGTTCACCCGCGTCACGCTGATGAACCCTGAAATCAGCTTTACGTTGACAGCCGACGGAAAGGAACTTTACCATCTTTATTCGGGCAACCTCAAACAGCGCATCATGGGCCTGTTCGGAAACAGCTACGAGTCGAAACTGCTGCCCGTTAACCAAGACTCGGAGAAGGTGCGCATCCACGGCTACATCGTCAAGGCGGAACACGCCCGAAAGACGCGTGGCGAGCAGTATTTCTTTGTGAACAAGCGTTTTATCAAACACGCCTATCTTCATCACGCCATTGAGAATGCCTTCATGGAGATGATTCCTAAGGACAGTTTTCCTGGTTATTTCATTAATATTGAGGTCGATCCAGCGGACATCGACATCAACATCCATCCAACCAAAACAGAAGTCAACTTCTTGGATGTCAAGTTAGTGTACGCAATCCTTCATGCTGCCGTGCGGAAGGCTATCGGACAGCATAACCTTTCGCCAACTATTGATTTCACCGAAACACCGAACTTGAATATTGACTTCGGAGAGGTGGCCAAGGCTTCGCGGCCTTTGGTGATGCCTGATGTGCCCATTGATGCTAATTACAATCCGTTCAGGCAAACGCCTTCAAATCAGGAATTTAAGCCAAAATGGAACGAGTTTCCGCAACATCGCGACAGACCTTCTGGCGATTGGCGGCAGTTGTACGGCGAACGGACGGATATTAATAAAGGTGCAGAGACCGAAATGGAGGAAACACCGACCAACAGCCAGTATCTGCAAGTAAATCAGTCCTATATCGTTACCACGGTGAAGTCGGGCATCTTGCTGATTGACCAGCACTTGGCCCATATACGGGTGTTGTTTGAGAAGTTCCTAAAGCAGTTGGAGAACCACAACGGCATTTCACAACAGGAGCTGTTTCCTCAGGCATTGTCGCTCAATATGAACGACGCCTCGTTGCTGAAGGAATTGCTCCCGGAGCTGGAAAACCTTGGATTTGTCATGGAACAGGCCAATCCGACAACCTTTATGATTAACGGCACGCCTGCCGATGCAACGGGATGCGATGCAGTACAGCTTTTGGAAAAGATTTTGGATAACTACAAAATAAACCGCACCGATTTGCAGTTGGATAGGAAGTTGAATTTGGCTAAGACCTTGGCCGCACAACTGTCCATCAAGGCGCAGACCCGACTCACTGAAGCGGAGATGCAGAATCTTGTGGATCAGTTGTTTGCGTGTAATGTGGCGGAGGTCGCGCCCAATGGGAAGAAAATTTATGTTTTATTAAATGTAGAGGAGTTTTTTGAAAAATGAATGAACAATATAGCCCAACAGGATTCAGAGTGCTGCCCACTGTGGTCAAGAACTTATTGATTATTAATGTTTTGATGTTTTTGGCCGACATCACCTTGCAGCGTTTCAACATCGATCTGACCAACATCCTTGGCCTACATTTCTTCAAGGCCTCGGATTTCCATGTCTATCAGTTCATTACCTATATGTTCATGCATGGCAACTTCAGCCATCTGTTTTTCAACATGTTCGCCTTGTGGATGTTCGGCAACACGCTCGAAAACCTTTGGGGGTCGCAGCGTTTCCTGCTGTTTTATATGGTGTGTGGCATCGGGGCGGGCTTGTGCCAGGAGTTGGTGCAATACATTCAATATGCTACCACATTGGCTGATTATGCCAATGTGAACACGGGCGGCCAAATCATCCCGATGAGCAGCTACCTCAACATGTTGACCACCGTGGGTGCGTCAGGAGCCATCTACGGCCTACTGCTGGCTTTCGGCATGACGTTCCCTGATTCGCGGATTTATTTGTATTTCTTGTTACCTATTAAGGCCAAGTGGTTCGTGGTTGGTTATGCGGTCTTGGAACTGTTGCTCGGTTTCTTCGATGGTGGCAATGTGGCGCATTTTGCCCACCTCGGCGGTATGCTCTTTGGTTTGATTCTGATTTTGTATTGGAAGAAGCATGGCTTGAGCGGGCCGAGCTTTGATTTGAAGAGATGGAAGGGATGGTTTTGGAATATGAAGGAAAAAATGGGCAAAAAGGGAATGAAATACACCCGCTATGAAGAAGTCAAGGATGAAGTGCCGCGCGACGATGGAGAATACAACCGTCAACGGGCTGAAAAAGAGCGCGATGTGGATGCTCTCCTGGACAAGATTTCCAAGAACGGCTATGCCAGCCTGACCGACGAGGAAAAAGAGTTTTTGTTCAAAAACAGCAAATGAGATGGCACGAGAAAGAGGTTTTTTGGGTAAAGTAATGGTTTCCATCCTGACGCTTTTTGCAGTTATCGGATTGATAGCCATGGTTTTAAGTGTGATTAATCCCTATCTTAACCCTAAGCAATTCATCTGGACTTCGTTTTTCGGTTTGGCGTTTTGGGAGATTTTCCTTTTCAACGTATTGGTTTTCGGTGCGTTGCTGTTGCTTTGGTCGCGCATGGTATGGATTGCGGTGTTGGCTTTGATCGTGGCCGTTCCAGGCGTTCGGAAATCGTATTCCTTTGGCAAACCGAAGGAAGAAAGTGATTTTATCCGCGTGATGAGTTATAATGTGCACATGTTTAATCATTTGGATGATGAAATAAGCAAAGAGGATTTTGCCTATAAGGTGATTAATATGGTTAGGGAGCAAAATCCGGATATTCTTTGTTGCCAGGAGTTTGATGCTTTTAAGCCAAAGACAAAACGTACAAAATGTATTGAAGATTTTGCGGAAAGTACTGGCTTCCAATATGTTTATTACAATACGAAACGCAACTATGGAGGTAATGTCATCTTTTCGAAATATCCGCTGACAAAAGTTTCAGATGACATTGGAATGGGGAAAGAAGTCACCTCGGGCGTGATGGTCTCGGTGGATGCTGGCGAAAAGGGGAGATTTTACGTGGCCAACATGCACTTGCTCTCTTTCCAGCTTACGAACGATGAAATTAGGGTTTTGACGAACTCGACAGAACATCGTGACCAATTGGATACCATTGGGATGACGGTCGCAAGGAAGCTGAAATACGCCTTCGAACGGCGTAGCGATGAAATCGACGAGATTTTGGAATCCATGCCTATGTTCCATGGGCCGATTATTATGTGCGGCGATTTCAACGATACTCCTATGTCGTTCACCTACAGGCAGATGCAGAAGGCAGGTTTTGTGGATAGTTTCACGAAGGTGGGGCGAGGTATCAAGCCCACCTACGCTGGTGAGTTGCCCTTGATGCGGATTGATTACATCTGGGGTAATGGTCAAATCAAACCGTTGAAATTCAATCGAATAAGACGTAAGTCCTCTGACCATTATCCCGTTGTGCTGGATTTTAAGATACAAAGATAATGAATGATTGAGCTGGCTGATACACGGGCTTGAATTAATTGGGGCAAACAAACGGGCCTGATCTACGGAGAATGAAAAATGTAAAACATGAATTATTAACTCATAACACTTAATTGACATGACACTAATCAAATCCATTTCTGGCATTCGCGGCACCATAGGTGGCCAGCCGGGCGATAACCTGACGCCGATTGATATGGTGAAATTCACTGCGGCTTTCGTCAAATTTGTACAACACAGAGGCATCAAACGACCCAAAATCGTGGTGGGACGCGATGCACGCCTCTCGGGATCCCTTGTGAACCAGGTGGTTTGCGGCACTTTGCAGGCCATGGGTGTCGATGTTTTGGACATCGGCTTGAGCACTACACCGACCACCGAAATTGCTGTCACGGGACTGAAGGCCGACGCGGGTATCATCCTCACGGCCAGCCACAACCCCGCGCAGTGGAATGCCCTGAAACTTTTGAATGAGAAGGGCGAATTCATCTCAGCTGCCGAAGGCGCATGGCTGCTTGATGTGGCCGCCAAGGACGATTTCGAGTTTGTTCCGATTGAGGAAATCGGTAGTTATCAGCAAGTTGATGGCTGGATAGACAAGCACGTTGAGATGGTGTGCCAACTGCCTTTGGTCAACAAGGAGGTGATTGCGAAGGCCAATTTCAAGGTGGCCGTGGATGCAGTCAACTCGACGGGCGGCATCGCCATTCCGAAGATGTTGCGTGCCTTGGGCGTGAAGGAAGTGCTCGAACTCAACTGCGAGCCGACGGGCAAGTTTGCCCATACGCCTGAGCCACTGGCCCAAAATCTGACAGACATTTGCCGTTACGTCAAGGAACAGGGTTGCGACTTCGGCGTGGTCGTTGACCCTGATGTGGACCGTCTGGTCTTCGTTAAAGAGGACGGTGAACTGTTCGGCGAGGAGTACACTTTGGTCTCGGTAGCCGACTTCATCTTGAAGCATACTCCTGGCCCGACGGTGAGCAACTTGTCTTCAACCCGCGCTTTACGTGACGTGACGCAAAAGCATGGTCAACAATACTTTGCTGCGGCGGTAGGAGAGGTGAATGTGGTCGAGAAGATGAAAGAAGTCGGCGCGGTCATCGGCGGAGAAGGCAATGGTGGCGTCATCTATCCTGAACTCCACTACGGTCGCGACGCGCTCGTCGGGACGGCCTTGTTCCTCACGGAACTGGCTGAAAAGAAGGTGAAATGCTCCGAGCTGAAGAAAGAATATCCAGCCTATTTCATGTCTAAGAACAAAATCCAGCTGACGCCCACCACCGATGTGGACGGCATCTTGGCCAAGTTCGCCGAGAAGTTCAAGAACGAACAAGTGACCACCATTGACGGTGTGAAAATCGACTTCACTGAAGGCTGGGTACATCTGCGCAAGTCAAATACTGAGCCTATCGTCCGCATCTATTCCGAAGGCAAAACCGAGGCCGAGGCTGAGCGTTTTGCCAACATGATTTTGGAAGAAGCCAAGACTATGGTATAAAAATAATAATCTATTGATTTTCATATAGATATCGTTTTTATAATATTTATAATGTATCAGAATTGCGACATGTAGCGATTTTGATACATTATTTATATTAATGTAAACTATTATTCATTTTCTTTGCATTTCAAGAAAAGTTGAATAGTAGATTCATAATGAAAGCAATACATATTGGAACCGAGATTAAATCAAAGGTCAAGATGCGTAAAATGACGGTTGTCAATTTTGCCAAGCAATTGGGCTGTCACCGCACGCACGTTTACCGCATTTTTGAGTCGTCATCCATCGACACGACCACGCTCTTGCATATTTCCGTCATTTTGGAGTATGACTTCTTTAAGCTTTATTCTGAAAAGGTTACTATGCGTTTGGCGAGTAAGGAACGGGATTCCTGATTAAAGTGTAGTAAATTTGATACATGTTCTATTTCTGCTACACCAAGGGCCATTATAGAAGGTCGGATTTTCTTTTCTTTGCACCAAGCATAACTAAATTCAGATAAATATGTCACAAAACAAAACCAGATTCCCTGGCATGAACGAAGGCCAAGGGAGAGAAGCAAACAGCGTTTATTCAAGAGATGCCTATAATCCTCAAAATGAGGGCGGTCGTCCTACAGGACGCGGTGAAAGAGCCACGCGCATCCCGGAGGTGGAAAACAGCCAAAAAGGGCAGAAGCAGCCAAGCAACAACGGCAAACCCGTCAGAGGTTTCCTCTATTCGATTTCGAGAGGGGTGGTCGGAGAGTTTTGGCCGCTCCACCAAGGCAAGAACACGATAGGCTCGTCGCCGAAATGCGACATCTGCCTGCCGGAAGCTACGGTTTCGGAGGAGCATGCCTCGCTGACCATTCGCATCCTTGAGAACCAAGAGAAGACTATCGCCTCATTGAAGGACACAGATTCGACAAATGGCACCAAGATTAACGGCGAAGACGTGGATTTCGACGCCAACAAGTGCAAGGATGGCGACATCATCCGTTTTGGCTCAAGCTACGAATGCCTCTTGATTCTCATCGACACCAAGGAAAGAGGTCTGAAAGTGGCCGAAAACTTCATTCCTGCTGATGAGGGAGCTCCCTCTGCCTCAGGTGGTTTTGTACCGGAAGACAACAACGAGCCGATTTTCTACCAAGAGCAGAGTCAGGGTGGCACTCGAGGAATGCAATCACCGCAAGGTGGTGGGGATGGCACCCGTGGAATGGACGGCGGCCCCTACTTCGGCGGCGACTCGCACCACCACACAGTAGGCATGTAATAGTTGAGAATCATGGCCGTTATCAGATTACAAAACGAAACCGGCGACAGGAACGTTTACTATGAATTCGACCCGTCGTCGGCACCGCTTGGTGAGGGCGGCATGGGACGTGTTTTCCGTGGTGTGCGCGTTGACAGGAATGGCGCAACCCGCGACGTGGCCATCAAGGTGATGTTTGACGATCTTCCCGAACATGTCATCGAAAGGGCGCGTCGTGAGGCTTCCGTCAGGATTCTCAACGACAACCTGCTGGAAATGATTGATTTCGTGGAAGTCAAGGAGAGGAATAGCTACGGCGAGGTGATGGCTACGCACTATCACGTGGTGAGCGAGTTTCTCAATGGCGTGAACATCGATGACCTTCTTATTGGCAAGACGACCAATCACGATGGGCAGCCCAATCCGACAGCGGAACGGCTTTATCTCGAATACCAGAACAACCGTGCCAAATTTGTGGGCTACGTCTTCCGCAATATCCTTTCGGGCATCATGGCGTTGCATCTGGCGGGTTATATCCATCGCGACATCGACCCGTCCAACATTATGGTTACTTCCGAAGGAAAAATCAAGTTGATTGACTTCGGTATCGCCCGTCAGGTGAGCACGTTGGGCACACAAGACAAGCACTTGACCAGCACGGGACAATTCCTTGGAAAACCTTACTATGCAGCGCCAGAGTTGTTGTTGGGCGACATTGCGCATCAAGACGCTACCACTGACATTTATGCTCTGGGTATCATGCTGTTCCAGTTGATGGCGGGGCATTTGCCTTTTGATGGGCCGATGCACGAGGTGTATGACAAGCAACTGAAGTCGAACCTGCCGTTGAAGGAGATTTCGGATTCGACAGTTGCGAAAATCATCGCCAAGGCGACCCAGAAGAAGCAGGAGAAACGCTATCAGACTGCTGCTGAGTTCATGGTCGACATCGACCGTTGGATGATGAGCGTATCGAAATCCTCAGGTTCCAGCGACAAAGGCAACCTCATGAAAGTCGGTTTGATTGCGGCCAGCGTGGCGGTCATTGCTACGGCAGCCGTGCTTCTGGCCGGACGTTTCGGTTCGTCCGACAAGGTTGACTCCAACAATCCACGGGCGAATGATGTTATTGTTGAGAATACTGTCCAGCAACCAAAGGAGACACGGGAAGAGCCTCAACCTCAGCCACAGCCTGAGCCTGAACCTGAACCTGAGCCTGAGCCTGAACCAATCCAGGAAGTATCTCCACTGCCGAATCAGCAGTTGGCAATCAACAGCATAGCACAGGTCGAGAGCCTTTTGATGGACAAGCGTACGGCGCAGGAAGGATTCCAGCAACTCAAAGCTATGGTTGACGCAGGGAACTATGATGCCACGTATCTGATGAGCCGACTCTATTTCAATCCTTCGGACAAGGACACGGCTTTCTACCAAAAGGAATGGAAAACCATGCGCGAAAACAGCGGCATCAGTGCAGACAATATCAAGGCACACCAGTTGCTCTTTGATGCCTTTGAAAAGAACGACACCGATTGTGAGATGCTTTACCAGTTGGGCTGCGACTTCATGTCAGGTTCGGCAAGAGGTTGTGAGCGCGACACGAAACAAGCCGCATGGTGCTTCAATCAAGCCAATAACTCGCTTAAGAATTTTGGCGGAAATAACGCCGACCGATACAAAAGCGAGATTCAGAACAAGATGCAACGATTGGCCAATGCCAATCCCCAGCGTCCCGTGAAGCCTTAATAACCAATCTGCTATGGAACAAAGGACGATATTCCAGCGTGAGGGCGACCCCTACCTTTATTTATATGTAATGGGGGAGTGGTATTGCTATGATCCGGAATCGGAGCCTTTGGGTAGCGGTGCCATGGGAACGGTGTATCTTGGGTTTCGTGTGAAGAATGGCGATAAAATCGCCGTCAAACGTGTGAAGGATGCTTTTGCCAACAACAAGATGATTCGTGATCGTGCGCGGCAGGAAGCCTCGCTCGCGTTCCGCCATCCCAATCTCGTAGAGATGATTGGCTGCTGTATGACATCACCCGACTCGGGGCCGATTTTTCTGTTAAGCAAATTCGTCTCCGGCCAGGATATTGACAAGTTCATCAAACAGTTTCCTGAAGGCTCTGCAAAGGTGGAAAAGACCTGCATGGCCATGTACCAAGTGCTTGATGCTTTGGAATACGTGCATTCGAAGGGCATTGTGCACCGCGACATCAAACCGTCGAACATTATGGTGGAGAATGAGTCGAATGTCAGGCTGATGGACTTGGGCATCGCCCGCATGAACGGAGGCAACCGCTTTTCGATGGCAGGTTTTATCGGCACTCCGCAATATGCCGCACCCGAGCAGATCGCCCGTAATGACAAAAACAGTCTACCCATCAATGCTGCAACCGACATTTACGCCTTGGGTGTCACGTTTTATGAGTTGTTGACGGGTTACAATCCTTTCGACAGCGAAAGTGAGATGGAAACCTTGACCCGACAGATGCGTGACCCGCTGCCCAAAAACGAACATGTTCCGAAACGGTTAATGCAGGTGTTGTTGAAGGCCACTGAGAAGGACCAGTCGAAGCGCTTTCAAACGGCCGCCGAGTTCAAGCGGGCCATTGAAACTGCGATGGTGGGCCCTGTAACCTTCAAAGAGAAGGTAATGAATGCGTTTTTATATTTAGGATTAAAGAAATAAAGACAGATAAGCCTTAATAAATGGATTTACATCAAGTTAAAACAGAACTGCCCATCATCGGCTATTGTGAGTCGCGCATCGGAGGACGTTCCGAGAATCAGGACTCGTATGGCTACCAGGACACGCCCTTTGGGTTGTTGGTCACCGTATGCGACGGCATGGGTGGCGGACCGGGGGGCAAGACGGCATCTTCCATTGCGGTACGCGAAATCCTTGGTGGCGTGATGGAAGCCAACGGGGACAATAGTCCGGAGAACGTCTTGTTGCAGGCCATACACCGTGCTAATCTCGCCATCTTGGATGCAGGTGCTGAGAATCCGAAATTGCAAGGTATGGGAACGACCTGCACGGCAGTACTCTTTTCCAAGAAATCGGCCATTGTTGCCCATGTGGGCGACAGCCGCGTGTACCAATTGCGTCGGCATAGCAAGATATTCCGCACCTTCGACCATTCCATGGTGTTCGAGTTGGTGAAGCAGAAAGTCATTACCGAAGAGCAGGCACGCCTTTCGGAGCAGTCCAACTACATCACCCGAGCGTTGGGCATCAAGCCTGAATTGAGCATTGATGTCGTGGAACGGCCTTACGAGAAAGGCGACCGTTTCCTGCTCTGTACTGATGGTATTCATGGCGCTATGCCTGAGAACGAGCTTTTGGTCATGGCCACGAAATCTGGCAACTTGGGCAAAGTGGTTGACGACATCGCCACTGCCGTGGACGGTCAGGGTCGCTCGAAAGGTGGCGGGCATGACAATCTCACTTTGGCAATGATAGAGACTCAGTCGAAATCGGAGTTGAAGGAAAGAATGAACCTGAGGACAAAACTCATCATGGCAGGCATCGTTGTCCTTGTAATAGCTGGAGGTTTGGTTTTCGGCATCAGCCAATGTTCCAAGAAACTCAAGAAAGAGTTGCCTAAAATCGAAAAACCTGTTGATACAGTTGTCCAACCTGAACAGAAAATCGACACGCCTATGGAAAAACCTGATGACGTCAAGGTGATGGAACAGCCGAATACTGAGCAAAACCTTAATCCGTCTCCAGAGGATCCGGTTGGAACTGAATTACCTGTTGAAACAGAGGGGAAAGAACAGCAGCCTACGCCTGAAGAGGAGCCTGTCCCCGCATTCGATAAAGAAATAGAATTAACAAATAACAATAATTCCATAAATATCCATTATTATGAAAAGTTACTCGATTGGAAGAGACATGGGCTGTGATATCGTGATGAATGACAATACGGATGTCATCAGCAGGCGTCACGCCGTTCTCACAGTGTCATCGTCAGGGAAAATGACCATTACCGACCAAAGTAGCAATGGAACCTACGTCAACGGCATCAAAATCTCGCCCAATGTGGCGGTGCCTGTTACGCGTAAAGATTCCGTTTCGTTCGCGCATGTGGCCACCCTCGACTGGAATATGATTCCAAAAACGAACAATTGGATTACTTATCTTATTGTGGGACTGATCGTTGCCGCCATCGCCGCATTGCTGGTGCTTTGGCTCACACGAGAAAAGAATCCTAACAATCCGCCGACGGAGAATCCTCCCGTTCAAGTGATTGACACGGTTCAGCAACCCCAACCCGAAGTCATTGAAAAACAGGAACCTGAAGTGAAACCGGCACCTGAGGAAATCCAAGAACCTGCTCCCGAGACCGAACGTCCCGACACGATCAATCCAACTGAAGGAGGCTCAAAAGACGAAACTCCAGAAAACGTCAGTCCCGACGAAGACAAGCCGGATGGCGATTCGGGCAAGAAGCCAAAGGATAACCAAGGCAAGAAAAAGTCCAAGAAAGGCAACAAAAAGGAAGAAGAACCCAAAAAGGATGACAATTCCAATACTCGTCCTGTTGGGGTATAATTAGTAAAAAGGAAGTATTAATCAATAAAACATAGTCTTATGAAATTACTTAAAATTGGCAGCAACCCGCAAAATGACATTGTTTATAACAGTAACAAAGTCAGTGGCATGCATGCAGAAATCATCCTCCTCAACAATGGTGACATCCTGCTCGAAGACAAGAACAGTCTCAATGGCACGTATGTCATGAACCAAAGAATCAAACCCGCTACGGCGGTGACCATCAGACGCGGCGATGCCGTGCGTTTCGCCGACACGGAACTGCAATGGAATCAGGTGCCTTATCCTGAGGACAACAGCATGTATTCCAAGGTCTTAGGTATCGGTAGCAACTTCCGCAACGAGATTCAGGTGACGGGCAACACGGTAAGCCGTTTCCACGCCACTCTCAAAGTGGACAAACAAGGCAAGGCTTACATCGAGGACCACAGCATGAACGGCACTACGGTGAACGGTCAACGCATTGCCTCGCACCAGAATGTCCGCGTGAAACCCAGTGACGCTGTGGCCGTGGGCGGTGTGCCGATTAATCTAAAGAACTACATATCTGCTGACACCAAGTCAATCATGCTAAAAGTGTTAGGTGGTCTCTTGGCCGTGGCAGCAGTGGTTGCCATAGTGCTTTTGCTGAGGAAGCCCGATACAGGCAAACCGTCGACACAACAACCTGTTGCAATTGCGACCGACACCACAAGACAACAAATTGCTCCCGCTAACAAAGTGAGCAACAATCCTTCCATAGATGCTCTTTGGGATGCTACAGTTTTTGTGTATGGCGCGTTCAAGGTTGATTTGACCATCAAGAACGATCCGTTCAAAGGCCGTCAGGGATGGCCCCAGGTATGGACATTTGGTTTTAACCAGAATGGTGCTTGGGAGCTTTTCGGAGAAAACGCTTGCTGGTATTCAGGTACCGCGTTTTTCGTTTCCCCTTATGGTGAAATGGCTACCAATCGTCACGTCGCTTATCCTTGGCTTGCCGGTGTTGTTGACGACGTGAGTGTGGTGACCGAGATTAAAGCCCAGATGATTGCAGTGTTCAACCGTCTCTTAAACAACGATTTCTTCCAAAGCAATCTTGGCATCGATTATAACAATGAGGGAGACAGAGCTAAAATGCAGCTCTTGCTCCAATCCGATTTCGAGGTCTCAGGTCACCACGAGTTCCTTGGTGTGTTGCTGCCTCATCAGAACTTCAGTTCTACCAATGACTTTATGTCATGCAAGCCCGTTGCTGAATCCGGTGACCCCAAGAAAGACGTGGCTCTTTTGAGGTTGAACTCTCAACAGACCCCCCCCAGCATTGTTAGGAATGGATATTATCGGCTTGAGACTGCCCGTGCTGACCAAAGTACTATTGGGTTGAATGAACCATTGACCAGCATCGGTTATCCTACAGGACAGTTCTTGAGTACATTTATCGGTAATTCCAATGAAAGTACACCTACCTACACTAACCTCACGGTGAGCAAAAGACCCGACGAATACCAGTTCCAGGCCCAAGGTCTCTCCATTGGCGGAGCTAGCGGCTCTCCTGTTTTAGACAAAGACCGCAACCTTGTTGGTGTGCTTTGGGGACGCGCAGGTGCTTCCGACCAAGTTGTGTTTATATGTAACATCAAGCATTTTATTGAAATCTACGAAAAACACAAGGTGACGAAATGATGAAACGTGTCCTATTGCTGGTTTTTGGTGTTTTGGTCATTGTTCCGGTTGTGCATGCCCAGACTGCGAAGTGGAAGATGCATCCAGAATACGACAAAATCAGCTATTACAGTAACGACATGTTCAAGTGTTGGGAAGACGGCAAGTTGCAGCTTCTCGACTGGAACGGAAATAATGTGTTGCCTCATGTCGTGGATTCCGTCACCGATTATGCTGACGGTTATGCCCTCGTCCTTGAGAGATCAGGTTCGTATTTTAGAATCGCTGGCTTTCTTATGGAAAAAGGTCACCAATTCCAGACCTTGAGCGGTGAGTATTACACAAATCGTTATTCTCATTTTTCGGAGGGCATGTTGTCTGTCATTGATGCCCAAGGGAAAGCTGGTTATCTTGACAAGAAGGGGAATCTCGTCATTCCCTGCCGTTACGCTGAAGCCCGTCCTTTCTTGAAAGGATGGGCCTCGGTGAAAGGCGACGACAAGAAGGTCAACTACATCGACCAGGTGGGGCGTGTGATGGTCATCAAG
This sequence comes from uncultured Bacteroidales bacterium, assembly GCA_947305795.1. Taxonomy (GTDB): domain Bacteria; phylum Bacteroidota; class Bacteroidia; order Bacteroidales; family F082; genus Limimorpha. The sequence continues at coordinate 23,794 of CAMZEK010000008.1, forward strand.
TTCCATTATGGTGATTTGACCGTGGGCACGAGTTTCAACCAAAAGGGAGAGGCTATGGTGGCCAATTTTCAGGATTGCGCCATCATCAATGTGAGCGGCGAAGTGACCGGGAAATACAGGAAAAGCAAGAAAATGCCAGTGCGCTCCTATGACTATTCCTTCGATGAAGACTTTGAGGATACCCCTGGCCCAACCAATGCCAAACCTGTTTATGAGAAGGGTGTGGAAGTCTTTTCCTATGGCAACAAGTTAGGTTACAAGGAAGGGGAGAAGGTGATGCTGAAGCCCCAATTTACCGATGCGAAGCCTTTTGCTGACGGTATGGCCATTGCAGCCCTCGATGGCAAGTATGGCATCTTGACTCGTGTCAACGGTAATGTTTCATCAGATGTCAACGGCAAAAACATCATGTATGTATCGAGCAAGTCTGTGAGCAATTTTACCTTCAATTTGGATTTGCCTTCGGGAATAGATCCGTCTTCAGTGTCGGTGAATCTGGATAGCGGTGATGGCACCATGAATCCCATTGAGCTGAAAAATGGCAAATATACTTTCAAGCCTGTTTTCGATGCGAGCGCTGAAGCTGAAAGGTTCACGGTAAAGGCGGAGGTCTATTACGACGGGCTTTTGCTGAGCGATCTTGAAAAGGATTTCGAGGTGAATTACGTCCGCGTCAGCGTTGCGAAGCCGAAAGTCACCAAGGAATATGCCGATGACAAGGACAACCAGAAAGTCGTAGCGTATGTCACGAACAACTCGAAAGCCGAACTCAATGTTTCGGTGACGATGACTGCATCCGTCACAGCAGTGGGCAATAGTGTACAACCCGTGACACGTGAGTTGAAAATCAATGCTGGCGAAACGAAAGAAGTGTCGGTGACCTTCAAGGTGGCCGAACAGGAAAGCGTCAAGGTAAAAGCAACGGCTACAGTCCAAGGCGTTACTTGTGGCAGTAGCGAATCAACTGTTACATTGAAACCATTTTATTAATATTAAAAAACTATTCTTATGCGCAAACATGTATTACTATTCTTGCTTGCAGTATTAAGCTGCAGCTGTCTGTTCGCCCAAGATGAAGACTGGGGCCTTGACAGATCATTCAGAATTGCGTTAGGCCCTAAAGTCGGCGCAGGCGTGGCCGTGGGTAGCGATTCGAAAAACTACAACCTCAATCTGGGTGCCGGCCTTGGTTTCCAAGGCGGTCTGGCACTTAATGCCCACTTAGGTCGTCGTCATCCGGCGAGCGAAGGCGGCACAGGTTTGATTGGCATCGAAGTGGAAGGCCTTTATGGCATCAGGACCATTGCCGTTGAAGGCGAAGCCATGGGAATGAGCTGTTTGGAATTCCCCGTGCTTCTCCAAATCTATCCCATCCCAACCCTCGCCATCGAAGCAGGTGCCACTATGGTCAAGGGATTGAAAACCGTACCGGGAAGTCTCGAAGTGAACAATATGGTGCTGGGTGTAGGCGAAATGAAATCCAATGATGTGATGATTTCTTTCGGTGCCAGCTTCAATGCTCGTTTTGGCCTTTCGGTTGGCTTGCGTTACAATTTGGGTATGAGTAATTTAGCAGGCAACTTCGACAGCAAGGCTAGCTCCTTGATGTTTTCGTTGGCCTATTTGTTCAAGATTGTCAAATAACCAAGAAAGGAGAGAAAAATGAAAAAGTATATCATTATGGCAACTGTGGCCGTGGCCATGCTGTTTGTCTCATGCAAGAACGAAGACATCAAAGTATCAAGAAACGTGAACTTCAAGATCAACCCGTACGAGGTCATCAGTGGCTTCGACTACGAGGTCGAAGAGGGTGAATTGGAGTCGTTCAGCTCTGATTATAAGCTCCGTATACACTTATTGGTTTACGATGAGAGCGGTTTCCTCCAAGGGACGGATGTACAGTTCCTCACCAACTACCAAAGCCTCATGAACTCTACAGTAGCTCTTACCGAAGGCAAATACACCGCTGTCGCAATTTCCGATGTGGTCAAATACGATGGCAGCAGTATTACGATGAATTACTGGGACATTACCGGAACAGATCGTCTTTCCGACCTTAAGGTGGCTGACGCCGGGTATATTGGAGGCAAGTACAAAATCCTCGGCATCTCCAATTATGATTTCGAGGTTAAGGAAGGCTCCGTTGACCATACCATTCATGTGAAGCCTGCGGGTGCCCTTATTCTCAGATTCGCATGGAACATCCATTACTATAACATTGAGGAATATGAACTTGATATGAACAAAACGTCGGATTTCTGCACCTTCAACAATGACGGCACCTATGAAGTGGCTATCGAGAACCATGGTGGAGACTATGACTGGCGTTTGTGCTATTTCGATCCGAAAGACTATTCTGACTACAATGGTTGCTATGGCTATTATTTCGTGCTGCCTTTGGGTAGGACTTCTTTCCAATGGTACGGAAAGAGCGACAACTCATGGTATTATGTTGGTGACGAGATGTCGGCCAATATCAAGTTCGGTGAGGAATACTTGGCCTATCTTGAATTGGGCAGCGATATCATTGCTACGATGGAACTTGTGAACGGAACCAAAGCGGTTAGCTTGCCTGTGAATGCCAAAGAGGCAGTTCAAATCCAGTACGGAAACGAATCCAACGTTGAGAACCCCCAACCTCTCAAGTAAAGATAACGATGAGAAAACTTTTGATATTAATAACTGTAGCTTTCGCTTTCTTTATTCCAGCAAAGGCTCAAGTTGTGCAGACGCTGAACCTGAAAGACGGGTCGGTGCTTTATGGCTTCATGAGAAGCCAGAAACCCGGCAGCAACTGCTTCTTCCAAACGGAGAAGGCGGTCATCGTCATGGAAGGCAAGAAGGTGAAGGACATCACGACAAAGAAAGTGCTTTACAAAAACCTGTCGGACGAATGGAAGCAATGGGCGGAAGAGCATGAGGTGCTGTATGGCCTCGGCGACAACCGCGAAATGACCATGAGCACCCTCATCTGCACCGACGGTAAGCAGGTCAACGATGTCTATATCCTTGAGAAAGGGCAAACGGTGAAATACGTTGAAAACGCCCCCAACAGCTATGCCTTGAGCTGGGACGACATTGTCTCCATCCAGCAACCGTGGAGGACGAACACATTGCTGAGCGGCATCAACCGTTCGTTCACCGTGAAAAAAGGCAACACGACCAGAGTGGTGGATGGCCAGTACATCAAGGAAATCCCTGGGAAGACCATCTATCTCTATGAGGAAGACGGTGTTGTGGAGTCGTTTGACATTTTCGACCTCATCAAGGATAAATCCATAAAGAACAACCCCAACCAGAGTCTCTTCGAGCAAAGCATGTTGCTTGACGAAATCGAGATGAAGAATGGCACCACCTACAAGGGCATCATCACGGAGCGCAACTACGAGTATGGCTCCAAGTTGAATGAGAGTTATCTGCTGATGACTTCGCTCACAGGTGGTGTGGAGTCCACCACGAGCATCAAGATGTCGGATGTGGCCGAATATCGCAAGCTGCGGAACACGGACTACAAGCCTGTTTACGACATCCTGCTCCGTCCGGGTGACATGGTCATCAACCGCGAGGAAGCCGTTAAGGTCAAGCTTGATGAAGATGACAACAAGTTCATCGTCGAAGAGGAGATGGCCGAGAAGAGCATGAAGGTCAATCGAAGCACCCAAAAGGACAACCTCGTGGTGGAAGCCAACTTCCAGGACGAGAAGGAAGGCTTGAACTACATCCTTGTCCAAGCCAAGAAAGTCAGCAAGAAAAAGTCGAACCATTACGAGTTCGATTATGCCGACTTAATCAAGTCAAGCGTAGTTCCCACTGAGGTCGTCACCAGCATGAACCACACGACTAAACTTGCGTTCTGCCTTTCTGACGTGGGCCTTTATGTTTTGTTTAACAAAGTCACGAAGGACGCTGTCATTATTATGGTGGAATAGTCTTTTTTATCGCCGCAGGCCCAAATTCACCGGCCCAACGCATTCTAAGGTCATCCTGGCCGCCTCCAAACCAATGGGGACGGCCAGTTTGCCTTTTTTACCAAAGGAATGCGCATGGATGATGCCTGCAAAGAAGGCATCGCCCGAACCAGTTACGTTCACCACATGGGCGGGAAGGGCGGGGAAATGTATTGTCTCGGATGTGGAACTGAAAATGGCACCTTGTTCGCCCAAAGTGAGATAGATTTCTTTTATCCCATTGGCGTTCAGTGCTTTTGCAGCTTCAAAAGGGACGGAATTGTTTGTTAAAGCTTGGGCCTCCGATAGGGTGCATTTCAGGGCGAAGAATGCCCTTTTTTTGGACATTTCCATGGCTTCGGCAAGGCGCATGGCCCTTTTGGGCGAGACCGAATCAATGTAAAGCGGCACGGTGACATGGTCGATGAGATGGGCGAGGGCTTCAGCACTCAATAGTGTATCGGCGACGACAATTTCCGAGCGGTTGATTTCGTTCATTTTGCCCTTCAGCCAGTCCAAACTCATGCGATTGTTCAGTTCGATGTCGGAATGAGCGGATTGCATGTTTCCCTTTGTATCGTTGAAACTGAGGAAAATGGGACTTTTGGCCTCATGAAACTGCGTAGAAAGCGACAAGTCCATGCCGATGGTTTTGCAGTCGTCGATGAGGCGTGCGGCAAAGTCATCGTTGCCGAAAATCGTCATTAGGCGTACGTCGTGACCCATCAGACAGAGGTTGTGGGCGATGTTGCGTGCTACGCCACCGTGGTGGAAACTGATGTGGCTGGGCGTGCAGATTCTTGTGGCTTCATGCGATGTATTCCTGCCAATGGGTTGCACAAAAATGTCGATGTTGGCTTCTCCAATGACCGTGATGCTCATTCTGTAAAATTTGTCCAAAAGTAAGAAACTTTCGTGAGAATTTTGAAGTTACAGTTTATTTTTGTTACTTTGTGCGTCAAATCAATGCGTTATGGGACAGCAGCAAAACAAGAAAAGGAAGCGTCGCAACTACAAGTATCATGCGATTACGTTCAAACTGTCGGCAGGCCAGTACCGTTCGTTGCGCAACTATTGCAAGGCGCGAAGGACAACCCCCATTAAGCTGATTAAGAGAAACATAGAACGGTTTATCTCCACTTATGAGTATGAGGTGCCACAGGAACTATACCTGACGGAAAACCAGTTGGAGTTGTTCTCCGAAACGCAGAAACCGTAGTTATTTTTGGCTGAACGGAATGCGGTTCTGAATCGAGCGACCCAAAGTAATCTCGTCGACAAATTCGAGTGCGTCGCCGACGGCAATTCCTTTTGAAATAACCGAGATCTTCCCCTTGAAGTCACTCAGTTGGCGGAAGATGTAGAAGTTGGTCGTGTCGCCTTCGATGGTGGCGGGCAAGGCCAGAATGATTTCCTTAATTTCTTCTTTTTGTGTGCGTTGCACGAGTTCTGCAATCTTCAGGTCGTTGGGCGAGATGCCTTCAATCGGGCTGATGACCCCACCGAGAACATGGTAGAGTCCATTGAACGATGCCGTCCGCTCGATGGCCAACACATCGCGCATGTCGGCAACCACGCATAATGTGTTCTCATCGCGACGTGGATTGCCACAAATGGAGCAAACTCGCGTGTCGCTGATGTTGAAGCAACGCTCACAAAGCATGATGTTATGCTTCATTTTCAGTAGAGAATCAGCGAGTTGCTCGGTCTCCATCTGGTCTTCGGCGAGCAGGTGTAAAGCCAAGCGCAAAGCGGTCTTCTTGCCGATACCTGGCAGCTTCGACAGCGCTTCGACAGCGTTCTCCAATAATAATGATGAATACTCTCCCATAATATCGGGCGCAAATTTACGTTATTTCCGTAGATTTGCAGCCTCAAAACCCAAAAATCATGAAGAGATGTTTCATTATCGTCGCCATGCTGCTGCTTACACTGTCGGCGTGGGCGCAAGATTACAATAAGACCGACTCGAAAGGCCGCCGTCAAGGCATTTGGATGGACTTTTACTCCAACGGGCAGAAACGCTATGAAGGGAAGTTCAAGAACGACAAATGTACGGGTGAGTTCCGTTATTACGACGAACAAGGCAATTTGAAGGCCACCAACACTTTTGACAAGTCGGGAGAGAAGGCGTTGAACAAGACTTACGCGCCCAATGGTCGCATGATTGCCACAGGCTATTACGTCAATCAAAAGAAGGAAGGCGAATGGTGCTATTTCGACAAGGATTCAGGGCAACTGCTTCTTGCCGAGGATAATACGAACGGAAAAGTGAATGGCTGGTCGAGGCTTTATAATCCGAACAACGGTAAATTGGCTGAGGAAACACAGTATGTGAACGGTGTTCCCGAAGGCCAGTGCCAAAAGTTTTCCGACACGGGCACTTTGCTCATGGAGTGTCAATACCACGATGGCCTGTTGGACGGCCCTACAAAGACCTATTATCCCAACACAGCCCTTAAGGAAGAAGGCCAGTATGCGAAAGGGGAGAAAGTCGGAGTGTGGAAAACCTACAACGAGGAAGGCGATCTCATCGCGGAGGACGCTTTCGGTGATTAGTTGCAGCGTCGCAGGTAGTCATCAAGGTTGGGACGACCGTATTTCTTAGCCAATTTGTAATATTCGCAAGCCTTGTCCTCATTGTTGAGGAGGACGTAGGTGCGCCCCATGTTGAAATAGGCGTCAGCGTAGTCGGGTTTCAGTTCGATGGCCTGCTCCAAATCGTCGAGGGCTTCCACATATTTCTTTTGATTGATTTTGACGCAGCCGCGATAATAGTAGGCCTCATAATTGTTTTTGTCATATTTTATGGCCTTGTCCAAAGACTCTTCCGCATCCTTGAACTTGCTGTAATTGAGCATCAGTTTGACGCCTTCGTCCATGTAAAGTCGTGATTTGGCGGGGTCTTGGCAACCCGAAAGGCATAGACCAATCAGCGCAAGCATTATAAAAACGAGGTTTTTCATGAGTTTAATATTTGCGCAAAAGTACGAAAAAAGTCCGAAAGCACAAGGCCTCCGGACTTTTTCGTTTCCTCTAAAGGATTCATTTACCAAGCTATCACCTTGACGGTGACCTGATTCTTGTTGTTCTGCAAGTTGATGAGGTACACACCTTTGGAGAGGCTATGGCTGACGCGCTGTGTGCTGCCGGCGTTGATTTGCTGTTGCATCATCGGCTGACCGAGGATGTTGTAGACGGTCATTTGGTAATGGTCGTTGTCGCCGTTTTCGATGACAAACTCATGGTCGGCGCTCCAAACCTTGATGTTGGCTTCGGCAACTTCTTCAACGTCATTGTAAGTGAGGTCGATGAAGATAGGCTCGTTGAGGCCGTTGGTCGGGTTGATGGTGTTGGCTTCGGGATACCATTGGCCGTTTTCGGAGGAGAACTCGTGGACGGTTTGGGCATCCATCGATGACGTCACGATGAGAGTGATGCCTGATTCGTTCACGTTGGGCAGGATGCCACCAAACCAGCCGTCGTTGCCAGCTACATGTTCCTTGTAGAAGTCGGCATACTGGTTGATATTGCCATAGTCTACGCCAGTGGTCTCGATACTGGTGGTATAGACGGGACGTTCCTCATTAAGGTCGCCGTACATCAAGGCAAAGCTCATGGGAGCCTCGTCGCTCTTGACATAGAAGGCCGATCCGCTGTATTCGTCGTTTTCGGTACCGAAATTGAGCACGGTGGCATAGTCCTCAGAGGTGAAGGTGTAAAGAACGTTTACTCCGTAGGCGCCGTCGTTGAGACGGACACGAAGATAGACATGGTTGCCGGGAGTGAAGCGGGCGTTGGCCGTGGTCTCGTTCATGAGCCAAACGAGGGCATAGCCTTCATCATCAGTAGTGAACACACCATAGCTGCCTTCGGTGGAGAGGCTTGGGCTGGTGCTGCGGTAGAAACCTTCAGGGTTGACGTAGATTACATTGCCTGCGCCAGCGGTCTCGGGACCGTCGTCGCTGACCACGAATTGGTTGGTGTAGTGGTAGGTGGTGTTAGGATAGAGGTTGGCAAACTGTACCGGGACTGCAACAGGCACGCGGTTGTTGTTGGAACCGTTGTTGCCTTGGATGTAAAGCGGCATCATGGCATTCATCATTGGCTCGTTATCGGAATGGACGGCACCAGATACGTTGACGGCCACATTTGCATAGTCGTTTTCGTAAGCGTATGAATTGGCGATGTAAACTCCGTCGTAGGTATTAGGCTCAAGGCCTTCCATCATACGGACATAGATGGTTGCTGGCAGCTCGGTGCATGGAAATTCGAGCACTCCGGTAAATGTTTCATCATCCAAAGAAATCTCGTACCATGAGCATGAAACAATATTGATTACGCCTTCATTTTCGAGGTTGACACCTGACAAAATGTAGCTCTGTGATTCTGACGGACCATGGCCTACCACATAGCTGAAGTCACCAAGATAATTCGGTGTGGCGATGAGGGTGGGGGTGGGCGAAGTGCTTCCAGAGGCAAGCCTGATGTCGTCGACTTCCCAACCGGCGGCTTCATCGTCGGTGCATTGGTATTTGAAACCGATATAGCAGTTCGAGCCATTGAAACCGTTCAGGCTGATTTCGCCGGATGCTACCCAGTTCCAACCGCCTTGTGAGAGTTCACATTCGAGGGCTTCCCAAGTGGCCGTGGTCGGGTCTTGGCCGTCGTAGTCGTTGGAGAAGTAAACCTCGATGTCGGGACCGTTGTAGTTGCGAGCCGTGACGAAGGTCAGCACCACATCGTTGTAACTGTCAAGGTCGAAGGCAGGCGAGATGAGCCAGTCGATGGTGGCAGGGTGGTTGTAGCCGTTGGCGTAGGCATAATGGTTGCCGCCGTATGAGGCAACGTGCCAGAGCGAATCGCCCTCTTGACAGACTTCAGTCCAGCCGTGCCAAGGATCCCAGTCGTCCTCCCATTCTTGCCAGAAGATGATGGTAAGGTCGTTTTGGATGATGTAATCTGCGCTGACGACGGGGCTGTCGTTGCAGCCTTCCTTCAAGGCGTATGCCCAAATGGTCATGTTTTCATCCACGGTGATGGCTTCTCCATATTCGTTCCAAGGACCGATTTCGGAGTCGAGGCTGTAATAGATAGTGGCACCTTCAGTGGCGCAGTTGATGGTGATTTCCTGAATTTCATAATAGGTGCCGCTAGCGGGGTTGAAGGTTGGGGCTGCCACGGTGCAAGTGCCGCCTTCGCCTTGCATGAAGATGTCAAGGAAGAAGTTGTAATTCTCGCTGGCTATGTTTTGCGTATGGTAGGGGCCGAAGTTGTGGTTGCCGTTCAAAGCGAAAGCTCTTACAGGATTGTTGGCATTGGCGATGATGAAGCCCGTGTAGTTGGGTACCATGGCAGTCTCCTCCGAAGTGCCGATTTCGATGCTCCAAGCCGTGTTGTCACCGTTGGAGGCGAAGTTGGTGCTCGAAGTGTAGCCAATCATGTCGCCAGCGGCATTGGTGAAGGTGTAGCCGTCAGCTGTGATATTCACTGTCCAATAGAAGCTGTCTTCCTCGTTGAGGATGGAAGCGGGCAGGATTTCGTCACTGCCAGAAGTAGCAGAGGTGAACAAAACGCCTTCAGGCTTGCCAGAAGCAGCATTGCTCATGGCGTAATAGTCAGTAGCGCTCTCATCAAAACGGGCGGCAAAGACGATGCGGTTGCCGGCATTGAGTTGGCTCACATCGCTAATGCGGATGTAATTGTCGCCCGGAACGGGTTGCGCCGTGACGGTGCCGTTGCAGGTCACATCGATGTCGTCAAGTTCCGAATCAATAATCAGTGTTGTGGAATATGTGCCCACTGCAAGGCCTGCAGCCATCCTCACGTAGATGGTCTGGCTGATGATACCGTTTACTGGGTAAATCGTAATGTTCGGTTCATTCGAAAAACCATTTCCCGAAATGAGCGAAGTCTGGAAGCTGGAGCTGGTGTTACCCACGATAACGGGTGCTTCTATGTTCATTCCTGTGATGACGAACGACTGTTCGGCTGAGGGGCCATTGCCTTCAATATAGGTGAATCCCGACAAGTTAAGCGGAGTAACGGAAAGTACGGGGGTTGATGTGGATCCCATGAGTTGAATGTCATCGACTTCCCAACCGGCAGCGCCTTCATCAGTGCAGGTGTACTTGAAGCCGATGTAACAGTTCGTTCCGCTGAAACCGCCTAGAGCAATGTCGCCCGATTCAACCCAGTTCCAACTGCCTTGCGAAAGGTTGCAAACCAAAGGAACCCAAATGGCATTGGTGGGGTCTTCGCCGTCATAGTCGTTGGAGAAGAAGACTTCCAAATCGGGACCAGTGTAGTTCTTGGCTGTCCTGAAACTCAAAACGGGGTTGCTGATGTTGTCCAAATTGAAGGCGGGTGAGATGCACCAGTCTTCGTTGGCGCCGTGGTTGTAGCCGTTGGCGTAAGCATAGTGGTTGCCTTGGTAAGAGGCAACATTCCAGGTCATTTCGCCTTCCACGTCGACGAAGGTCCAGCCGTTCATTTCGCCTTCCCAGTCTTGGTTGAAGATGGTGGCTACACCGACTTGGATGATATAGGTGGCCTCAGCGATGGCGCTGTTGTTGTAGTCTTCTTTCACGGCCATTGCCTTGATGGTGGTGGTCTCGCTGATGGTCAAAGGCGAGCTGTAAATGGGACTGCTCTCGCTCGGGTCGCTGCCATCAAGAGTGTAATGGATGGTAGCACCTTGGGTGGAGCAACTGATGGCCACGGTTTGGGCCTCAGAGTAGGTGCCGGCGGCGGGACTGAAGGTGGGTGTGGCTACGGTAGGCGTGGGTGGGTCGCCGCCATCCGATTTCACGAAGAGGTCAAGGTAGAAGTTGTAGCCATTGTTGTTGATATTGTTGGTGTGGTAGGGACCGAAATTGTGGTTGCTGTTTAAGGCAAAGCATCTTGCCTCGTTGTTCACATTGTTGATGACGAATCCCGTGTAGTTGGGCACCATGGTTCCATCGCCAGCAGTGTCGAGAGTGATGGCCCATTCGGTGTTGTCGCCGCCCGTGGCGAAGTTGGTGCTGCTTGTGTAACCAATCAACTCACCGAGGGCATTGGTGAAGGTATAGCCGTTGCTGGTCACGCCAACCGTCCAATAGTAGCTGTTTTCTTCATCAGTAATGCTGGCAGGCAGGATCTCGTTACCATCCGAGGTCGTCGAGGTGAACAAAACGCCTGTGGGTTTGCCTGATGAGGCATTGCTCATGGCATAGTAACTTGTGGCATTGTCATCGAAGCGGGCGGCAAAAACGATGCGGTTGCCGGCAGCGAGTGTGCTTACGTCACTGATACGGATGTAGTCGTCGCCTGGAACGGGTTGCCCGATGACGTTGCCGCTGCAAGTGACTTCCACGGAGGTAGCATCAGTCGAGGCGATCACGATGTTTTCGTTGTTGTAGTTGCCGATGTTGAGGCCAGCTTTCATGCGGACGTAGAGGGTAGTTGTCTCTACATTGCCGTCAATAGGAGTGAGGTTGATAACGCTTTGGGCGTTGAAACCGCTGCCGCCTGTTGTCGAAATCTCGAAGTGTGAGGTCTCACTGATGACCAAGTCGGCATTCAGGTGAAGGGCTGAGACGGAGAAGCTCTGTTGCGTTGACGGGCCATTGCCTTCAATATAGCTGAATCCTGTGAGGCTCAATGGACTGGCCGTGATGACAGGAGCAGAGGTTTGGTCGAAGAGCAAGATGTCGTCGACTTCCCATCCTGCGGCGCTTCCATCGGTGCAAGTGTATTTGAAGCCGATGTAACAGTTGCTGCCACTGAAGTCGCTTAGGTCAATGTCGCCAGATTCCGTCCAAGTCCAGCTCCCGGTGGAGAGGTTGCAGGGCAAGGCCGTCCATGTGGCTGTCGTGGGGTCTTCGCCGTCGTAGTCGTTGGAGAAATAGACTTCCATGTCGTTGCCGTTGTAGTTTTTGGCTGTACTGAAGCTCAAGGTCGGATTGCTAAAGATGTTGAGGTCGAAGGCAGGGGAGATGCACCAGTCTTCGTTGGCGCCGTGGTTGTAGCCGTTGGCGTAGGCGTAGTGGTTGCCTTGATAGCTGGCAACGGTCCAAGTCATTTCACCCTCCACGTCGACGAAGGTCCAGCCGTTCATTTCGCCTTCCCAGTCTTGGTTGAAGATGGTGGCTACACCGACTTGGATGATATAGGTGGCCTCAGCGATGGCACTGTTGTTATAGTCTTCTTTCACAGCCATCGCCTTGAGGGTGGTGGTCTCGCTGATGGTCAAAGGCGTGCTGTAGATAAGGCTGTTTTCTGTCGGGTCGCTGCCATCAAGAGTGTAATGGATGGTAGCACCTTGGGTGTTGCAACTGATGGTCACGGTTTGGGCCTCAGAGTAAGTGCCGGCGGCGGGACTGAAGGTGGGTGTGGCTACGGTAGGTGTGGGCGGGTCACCGCCATCCGATTTCACGAAGAGGTCAAGGTAGAAGTTGTAGCCACTGTTGTTGAGGTTGTTGGTATGGTAGGGGCCAAAGTTGTAGTTACTGTTCAAAGCGAAGCATCTCACAATGTTGTTCACATTGTTGATGACGAATCCCGTGTAGTTGGGCACCATGGTTCCATCGCCAGCAGTGTTGAGAGAGATGGCCCATTCAGTGTTGTCGCCGCCTGTAGCAAAGTTGGTGCTGCTCGTGTAGCCAATCAATTCACCGAGGGCATTGGTGAAGGTATAGCCGTTGCTGGTCACGCCGACGGTCCAATAGTAGCTGTTTTCCTCATCAGTAATGCTGGCAGGCAGGATCTCGTTACCATCTGAGGTCGTCGAAGTGAACAAAACGCCTGTGGGTTTGCCTGATGAGGCGTTGCTCATGGCATAGTAGCTTGTGGCATTGTCATCGAAGCGGGCGGCGAAGACTACTCGGCTCCCTGCCGTGAGTTGGCCGAGGTCGTTGATGCGAACGTAATCGCCCAAAGTAGGCGTGACTGGGGGCAATGGATCACCGCCGGTAACAGAGCCGCTCACTGCAACGTGAATGTCGGTGGCATTTGCAGATGAAATGGTCAGTTGCTCGGCGTAGGTGGCAGACTCAAGACCGGATTTCAGCCGTACATAGATGGGAAAGTCATAGAAGTGGTTCGCTGCTGAGGCCACAATAGCTGGATTCTCGGGACGGAACAAGTCGCCTCCGAAGGTGGATACCTCGAAATGCTCTGACGGATAGATGCTGACCTGCCCAACTATATTGTCGGCGTAGAGCAGGAAACTCTGGATTTCCGACGGACCCTCCGACTCATACTCGTAATCCATGCCCGAGAGGCTGTTCGGGTTCACCGATAGCGTGGGAACGGTTGTCTGTTCGCTACCATTACTATAGGTAACGGCATCTGCCTTGACACGATGGTGTCCAACGTCCCATGACGTCATTCCCGTCAGCAGCAAAATGGCTGTCAACAATACAGATAAATTTCGTTTCATTGAATTTAGATTTAATTATTTGATACTTATTATTTTGCTTCTATTTGCGCATATATGAAAGTAGGTGTCAAAATTAGGGAATTGCCCTCTATACGAAAAGGCTCGCCAACAAGAATTTATCAACATCTATTGTTGATAACTCATTCGGATGGTGCGGATAGTTTTGCTAATTTTGCCACACGATTCCAATTTGATGTATTTATGAAAGCGAAACGGAAGAAAGTCATCCTCATCACTGGTGCGAGTAGCGGCATTGGCTTTGATGCGGCACAGATGCTTGCAAAACAAGGACATAAAGTGTATGCTGCGGCTCGGCGAACCGACCTTATGCAACCTTTGTGTGAATTGGGCGTTGTGACTCTGAAAATGGATGTCACTGATGAGACTTTAATGGAGGAAGGCGTTCAAACCATCCTTAACGCGGAAGGCCACATCGATGTTTTGATTAATAATGCAGGCTATGGCTATTTTGGCGCTATTGAGAATGTCACGATGGATGAGGCACGCAGACAGTTGGAAGTCAACGTGTTCGGCATGGCAAGGCTTTGCCAGTTAGTGCTGCCTTCCATGCGGTCACAAGGCTCGGGACGCATTGTCAACACTTCTTCGGTGGTGGGCAAGGCCGTGTTGTATTTCGGCGGTTGGTACCACGTGAGCAAGTATTCCGTTGAGGCGTTCAGCGACGCGCTTCGCATTGAGATGAATCCTTTCGGCATCGACGTCTCAATGATTGAGCCAGGCGGTATCAAGACCAATTGGGGCTTTATCGCGGCAGACCATTTGGCAGAAAGTTCAAAAGGCACGCCTTACGAGCCTGATGCCATGCGCGAAGCCGATATGATGCGTAAGGTTTATTCGATGAACTTTCTTTCCAAACCTATAGTGGTGGCCAAAGCCATCAGTCGAGCCGTCAACAGTCGTCGACCCAAAGCGCGGTATCGTGTGGGTCTTGCTTCAAATACCATCGTGTTTTTCCATTGGCTGCTGCCTACCCGCTGGTGGGATGCCTTCATGCGATGGTTCTGGAGGATTAGGATTTGATTTTTTGCTGTTTTTGGCATATTTGAAAAAAAGCGTTATTTTTGCACCGTTATATAACCAACTGAATCATGAAAAAAGTAGTACGTACCGTTTGGATTGGCACTTTGTCGGGTTTGGCGTTTTTGGCCGCTTGCTGCACCACCAAGGGTGGTATTTCGAAGGCTGAGCGCAAGCAACTTATCAATGAGCGCGACTCCATCCAAGAGATTCTCAGCAGGCGCGAAGGAGCTGCTATTTATGGCACACCAGAAATCATGCAGCGCTATGGCCTGGAAACTTTGCGTCTCCGCAACAAATTGGACTCCATCAACTACAAGTTAGGTGAAGACGTGAACTTGGAGGAAAGTGCGCAACGGTTGAAAGACAAAGAGCTGAAAGTTGAAAAGATGCAGAGAATCAGCGAAATGAGGGAAAGACTCGAAATCCTTCAGAACACCATCCGCGAGCGCGAAGGTTCCTGTGTCTATGGCTCGCCCGAAATCATCGAGGAGTACGGCCGCGAGACTCAGCGTTTGAGGGACCAGGCCAACGAGCTTGAATTGCAGATCCGAGAAATGGAGAATGAGTAACAAACTTGGCTTTCAGAAGAGAGTGATGCTCGAACTCAACCGTGCCGTGCTGCAAGATCGGGTTGAGAAGCACGAGCTTCATCAGCTTTTTTGGGAATGTACCTTGCGATGCAACCTCAACTGTCGGCATTGCGGCTCCGACTGCCGTATGCTCTCCGAGACCGCCGACATGCCACTCGAGGACTTCTTGAAAGTGCTCGACGAGATTAAGCAACACGAAGACCCGTCGAAGGTGATGGTCATCACCACGGGCGGTGAGCCGATGATGCGTCGCGACTTGGCACTTTGTGGTGGCGAGATTTCAAAACGAGGTTTCGTGTGGGGCATGGTTACCAATGGAATGATGCTCGCTCCAGAGAAGCTTAACAAGTTTGTGGCCAATGGGTTAAAGTCCATTGCAGTCAGCTTCGACGGCTTCGAGGACGACCACAACTGGATGCGTGGCAACCCCAACAGCTACAAGAACGTGTTGGTGGCTGTGAAAGCTTTGAAACAGCATCCGAGCCTTACTTGGGATGTCATCACCTGCGTCAACCAAAGGACTATCTTGTATTTGCCGAAGTTTCGCGACTTCTTGATTTCGTTGGGCATCAAGCGATGGAGGCTCTTCACGGTGTTTCCCTTTGGACGTGCTGCCAATGAGCCTGATTTCAAGCTTTCCAATAGCCAATTTGTTGAGATGCTGGAATTTATAAAGCAAACACGCTTGGAAGGGAGAATTCGTGCCGACTATGGCTGCGACGGCTTCCTCGGCAAGTACGAAGGCGAAGTGCGCAACCATTACTATTCGTGTAGCGCGGGCATCAACGTTGCCTCGGTGCTGGCCGATGGTGCCATTTCGGGCTGCCTCAGTATCCGCAGTGACTACCACCAAGGCAATATCTACAAGGACAGCTTTTGGGATGTGTGGCAGAACAAGTTCGGCGTTTACCGTGACCGCAACTGGATGAAGACCGACCGTTGTGCCGACTGCAAGATGTGGCGCTATTGTCAAGGCAACGGCTTCCACCTCCGCGATGGCGACGGAAAGATTCAAGTGTGCCAGTATAATATGATAGTTGAAAGTTAGGTGCTTAAAGCTTAAAGCCAACGAAATCTTGGAATTACAAATCTTGAAATCTTGAATTTTTGAATCTTGAATACCAAAATTTACATCGTCGGCTACATGGGCGCAGGCAAAACCACCGCCGCGAAGCGCATCGCCAACCGTTTGGGTTGGGAAGTGGCCGATACTGATGCCTTGTTTGAGGAGAAGTACCGCATTTCCGTCCACGATTTTTTCCATAAATACGACGAGACACTGTTCCGGAAACTGGAATCAGAGGTGTTGAAAAGTACTGAGAATATGAAACATACGGTCATTTCGACTGGCGGTGGACTGGCTTGCTTTTTGGACAACATGGAATGGATGAACCAGCATGGCCTGACGGTTTTCATGCACATCAGCCCCGAGGCCGCTGCCGACCGCATTCTGCACTCGAAGCGCAAGCGCCCTCTGACCGAAAACAAAACTGAAGCGGAGCTGGCTGAATACATACAACAGCATTATGCTTCACGGCTGCCGTTCTATGAGCAAGCCCAAATCACCGTGAAGTCTGAAGATTTTGATTTGGATAGCCTAATTCAATTAATTGAAAATGAAAAAGATAATTAACCTATTGATGCTTTCGGCCTTCCTTTCGGCATGCGCTGAAAAGCCATCCACTGAAACAGCCACCTCTATTAATTATGCCGACACCACGTATTGGTATGCCTTCGGCGAAAGCGACAAAGCTGCTGACGTGTTTTACGTATATCCCACCGTGTCAACGATTTCATACGCTGATAACGGTTCCTCATGGTTTGCCGACATCACCTTACGCGAGGTGAGGGAGGAAGCCAATGGAAACCAACGCTTTAACAAGATTCTGTATGACGACTATAACTTTTACGCGCCTTATTACCGTCAGATGATTTTCGAGTCTTATTCTCAGAATGACAGCATTTTGCGTGAAAACACCGCTATCGCCGCTAATGATGTGAAAGCCGCCTTCCAATACTACATGGCGCACGGCAATGGTGGTCGTCCGTTTTTTCTCGTTGGGCATAGCCAAGGCTCACAAATGCTCATCGAACTGCTGAAATCGGGGATGACGGAGGAGCAAAGGAAGCTAATGGTGGCTGCGTATTGTATTGGCTATCATGTTTCTGCGGATGAATTGGCGCAATACTCCGAGCAGCTTTGTCCAGCCCAAGACAGCATCGAGACAGGCAAACTCCTCATCTTCAACTCCGTGACCGACACGACCGCCATTGGAATGGTGTCGCGTGGCGATGTCGTTGGTGTCAATCCGACAACATGGACGATGGCCATGGATACGGTTCCAGCTGAATATCAATTAGGTATGGCCAAATACAACGAAGCCCGAGACTGCGTCCTGATAGTGCCTTGTCCGACAAAGACTTATCTCTATAAACACAACACTATTTGTCCCGACCTTGACCCAGAAATGGTCTTCATTTCTGCCTATCAGGACATGTTCCCAAAAGGTAATCTTCATTTCGCTGATTCATGGCTCTTTGCGGGCAACGTGAAGCAAAATATGGCGTGCCGATTGAGGCATTTCAAGAAATAACTCTTTTTTATGGCAAAGATGTTATTTATTGCTTACTTTTGCCACCTAATAAATTATTTAAACAACATTAAAATGAAAAAGGTTTTTATTTTCTTCATGGGCTTGGTCTTGTCCTCTGCATTGATGGCAAAAGACTTTGTAATAATTTCTTATTCAGGGATTTCTGAATTGGAAAGACTCTTTTCCGACCAGAATCTGAAGATACATTACTACACAGATTCTGAGGTTTTCGCCACAGCGGAACACTTTGATGCCCGAACGATGGTTTTGCTTGACCATCAAGCTTTTGAACAAAACGAGGTCTATACCTTGGTGTATTGTCCGCAAACAGAGCAACAGGCTTATATCGGAGATGGTGAGGCTCTGTTGCAAACCGCTGACTATGTAGTTGTTAAAGGTGGTGTGTTGCCCTACAAAAACGACGGGGCGGTGGCCATTTTCAACAAGGAGGCTCGCTTGCCTCGCTTGACCCGTGACTTCCCCACGGTGACTGAGGTGAACCCGACCATTAGCGAGATGCTGAATCAGGTAAATAGAGATTCATTGGAGGCCATCGTGCAGCACCTACAGGACTACGGCAGCCGTGTGTGGAACTCTGAAAACGCTTTCGCCGCATCAGATTGGATAGCAGGTAGAATGCAGGCACTTGGACTGGAAGTGGAGCAACAGCCTTTCTATGCCCAAACATGGTTGGGCAGTGGTCAGGCAGCACCTAATGTTATTGGCATTCAGCGTGGTACGCTCTATCCCGATACTTATGTGGTCTGCGGTAGCCACTTCGATTCGTTCTCCTGGGAAGCCTATTACGGCGGTCAAGCTCCTGGTGCCGACGACAATGCTACGGGTGTGGCCAGCGTGTTGGAGAGTGCGAGAATTATGACGCAGTACGAGTTTGAGTACAGCATTATCTATTGTGCCTACGGCTGCGAGGAAATGGGTCTCTATGGCAGCGAGGCATACGCTTCACGTTGCCAACAGGAAGGCATGGACATCATTGGCTACTTCAACAACGATATGAACGGCTATCTCTATGGTGATCAGATACATATCGACTGCATCTATCCTAATTCCGTTGCTCCTATCGGCACCTATTACATGAATGTCGGCGAAGTGTATTATCCCGAGTTGCCCATCCGTCATGTCAACTTCAACGAGGGCGACAGCGACCACACTTCGTTCAACAACCATGGCTACATGGGCATTTATCCTTTCGAGGATTACCAAAACTACAGCCCTTACATCCACACACCCAACGACTTGATAGGAACAAGTGTGAACAGCTTTGAGATGTCGCAACAATACTGCCAGATGAATATCGCTTGCCTTGCGGAGATTGCCAATCCAATGGGTGAAATGGGAACGTTGACATTCGATGTGGATACTTTGTTGGTGTCTCATTCTGCGACTTTGACAATCTTTAACAATACTGAAATGGATATTGTAACCTTGAAAAAGATTACTATCGATGAGGAGTATGCTGGTTTTTATTCTTTTGAATATGCTGGTCAGCATTTTGAACTTGATGAAGAAGTGAGTATTGATATCAATAGAGGTGAAAGTATTCAACTTGAGGTGATTGAGGAATTGGTTGGTAAAAATTCCTTTGTATACCCTGTATTGTATTTTGAGAACACCCTTGAAACGGTTTCTCTCATCACAAGAGTTGATCTTGCCGCAGTTTCGGAACAGGGTGCGTCTTGTGTTCAGTTATTCCCGAATCCTGTTGAAAACCAGTTGAATATCAAAGCAGACGGATTGCAAAGAATCATCGTTTACAATGCGATGGGGCAGTTGGTCGAGATGAAAAAAATGGATGGCGATCAGCGTGTGCTTTCAGTTGGGAACTATAAGGCAGGGCTATACACGATACATATCGTTACCGCCGATGGCGTGGTGATAAGGAGTGTCGTAGTGAAATGAAAAAAGCGCCAGATGGCGCTTTTTTCATTTCAGCTCCAGCAAACATACATTCTCCACATGTTGCGTGTGCGGGAACATGTCCACAGGCTGCACGGCCATGACTTGGTAGGCCGAATCAAGCAACTGTAGGTCACGGGCTTGTGTGGCGGGGTTGCAACTGACGTAGACGATTTTCTTGGCGTGGATTTTCAGCAGTTGTTCAACGACTTTCTCCGCCATGCCTGCACGTGGCGGGTCTGTGACGATGAGGTCGGGTTGACCGTTGCTTTCAATGAAGTCGTCAGTGAAGACCTTGGCCATATCGCCGGCATAGAATGTGCAATTGGTGATGCCGTTGATTTCCGCATTGACCTTGGCATCGGCGATGGCGGCCTCAACGTACTCAATGCCAACGACTTTCTTCACGAACCGTGAGAAATACTGCGCGATGGTACCCGTGCCCGTGTAGAGGTCGTACATCAGCTCGTCGCCTTGCACATCGGCAAGATTGAAAGCGGTGCGATAGAGTCTTTCCGCTTGATATACATTGGTTTGGAAGAACGACACTGGCCCAATTCTGAATTTCAAGTTGTCGAAACCAGGGCGGGGAGAGGCCATCGTTTCTATCAGGTAGGGTTCTCCTTTCAGACATTCAAAGGGCAGGTCGTTGATGATGTCGTTCAGCTTCGGGTTGACGACCAACAGCAGTGACACGATTTGCGGGAAGGCCATCTCCAAGGCAGGAATCAGCTCGTGGCGTACCACAGCATTTTCCTCACTGACGACCAAAATGACCATGAACTCGCCCTTTGAGTTGCAGCGGATGACGAGGTTGCGCATCAGTCCTTCGTGGCTGCGGAAATTGTAGTAGGGGAGCTTCCGTTCTATCGTGAACCGCTTGACAAACAGCCGAATGTCGTTTGACGGGTCGGCTTGCAGGTGGCATTTCTCAATGTCAACCACTCGGTCGAAGAGCTGGGGCAGGTGGAAACCGAGACCCTTGCAGGCTTCTTCGTCATGGGTGCCCGTGGGTGCGCCGTCGGTGAGCCATTTACGATTGGAGAAGGTGTATTCCAACTTGTTGCGGTAGTGGAATTGCCGCTCGCAGCCCAAAATCGGGCGGATTTCGGGGTATTCGATTTTCCCGATGCGGTCGAAGTTGTCCTTCACCTGCTTCTGCTTGTAGTAGGTCTGCCACTCGTAGGCCATCTGTTGCCACTTGCAGCCTCCACAAAGGCCGAAATGCTGACAGACAGGCTCGGTTCGCTTGTCGGACATCTTCTTGAAATTCAATATCTTACCTTCAAAGAAGTTCTTTTTTCGCTTGTAGACTTCAATATCGACCACATCGCCAGGCACGCCAAAGGGGATGAACACCACGCGACCTTCGGGCTTGGCCACCGACATGCCCTCGGAGCCGGCGTCGATGATTTCGACGTCTTCCAAGTATTCGGGTTCTCGTTTTACTTTATTTCTCACCATATTTTCTTTTTTGTCACAAAACCTTCAAAACTTCATTTTGGTGTGGGCGGCTACGCAACCGCGTCGCCGCCGGAAAGCCGCCGTTCCGAATCAAGTTCGGAATGATGGGCGTGCTTTCCTCAACTAAAGAAGCCATTTTGAGGGTTTTGTATGTTTTGTGATTATTCATTGAACAATTCCCATGACCGCTTCGCCTGTTCCTCAAACATTTGCATTCCATTGTACACCTTGGCACCCCATGTCTGGCCCAGCTCCATGAAAGCGGTTTCTTTCGGGTTGTAAATCAAGTCGATAAGGGTGTGCTTTCGCGTCAGACCTTGATAATGTAGGTCAGGGAAGTTGTCGATTTGCGGGAACATGCCTAAAGGTGTCGCGTTGATAATCAAAGGGTTAGTTCTTAGAATTTCATCGGTTAAGGTGTCATAGGTATAATCGCCCTTCGTTGCGTCGCGACTGACAGTGGAATAGGGGATGCCCTTTTGTCGTAAAACGTATTGTACGGCTTTCGACGCGCCGCCCGTGCCGAGGATCAGGACATGGCTGGTGTCGCGGCCTTTGATGGCTCTTTCAAGGAGTTGTTCGAATCCGTAAACGTCTGTGTTATAGCCTTTCAGCTTGTCGTTTGTGATGGTCACCACATTGACTGCACCGACTTCCTTGGCAATGGGGTCTATCTCGTCCAACATCGGAATGATGCTTTCCTTGTAGGGGATGGTGACGTTGAATCCGCAGAGGTCGGGATATTTTGTGATGATGTCGTGAAGCTCCTCCAACGATTTGATGTCAAAATGCTGATAGAGGCAGTCCAAGCCCTCGTATTCAAATCTCTCGTTGAAGTAGAACCTGGATTGCGAGTGCTTTAGCGGGTGTCCAATAAGTCCGTAACGTTTCATGTCTTATCCGATTCCAAATATGGCTCCAAATCCCAAAGTGCAAATCACGCCCACAATCACGCTGGCCAACACGACGCCGCCAACGACTGCTACGACGCTTTTCTTGAAGTCCATGTCCAAAAAACTCGCAGCGAGGGTACCTGTCCACGCACCTGTGCCGGGCAGCGGGATGCCGACGAAAAGTAGCAAGGCCCAATAGAGTCCGCGTCCTGCTTTGGATTGGAGCTTTTGGCCGCCTTTCTCGCCTTTTTCGAGGCACCAAGTGAAGAAACGCCCGATGTAGCGTTTGTCCTTGCCCCATTCCAACACCTTGCGGGCGAAGAAATAGATGAATGGCACGGGCAGCATGTTGCCGATGGCGATGACGATATAGGCCATCAAGAGGTTGAAGTCAGGGTTGGCGGTATGGATGCCGTAGGCCACGGGCAGTGCGCCACGCAGCTCAATGAGTGGCACCATGGCGATAAGGAAAATATAGATGTAATTCTTCATTCGGAGGTTTTATTCGTTGGTTGAGTCGGAAATAGGTTTTTGGTTTTGGCTGTGTTGTTGTATTAAAGCGATGATTTCCACATCGTTGGCAAGCAGTTCGCGATCGAAGTCAAGGAAGTCGGGATAGGCCTCGAAGTCGGCTTCCAAGGCACGGTCGAGGTTTTCCAACCCCAGATTTCGGCTGCCTTTGACGAAATAGGCATAGGCCAAGAGATACAACAGCGCAGAGTCGTCTTCGGTTTGTTGCAGGCCATAGATCAAGGTATTGATGGCCTCGTCGATTTTATCCATTGCGCCATAGAGGTCGGCAATATAATAATAGGCGTCAGCGTCGTTAGGTGTCATTTCCTGGATTTTGCGCAGGTATTCCATCGAGAGGTCAAGTTCGTTCATCTTGCGGTATTCGGCAGCGATGGAGTAGAGATGGTCGGTTTCCCAAGGCTCCAAGTCAAAGGCCTTTTCGAAGAAACGGATGGCTTTCTTGCTTTGGTTACGGTCGCTGAGCACATAGCCCAAGCCAGCCCAACCACTACCTACCATCGGGTTGATTTCCACAGCTTTATGGAAGTTCTCTTCTGCGGTTTGCAGGTCTTCGAGGCGGTAATAGCAGTCACCGAGTGCAGCGTGAATCATGGAGGTCTCCACGCCGTTGCGCAGGGCTTCTTCCAGCGTGTCTACGGCTTCCTTGTAACGGCCAAGGTCGTAGTAGATGTCGGAGAGATGGGTGTTGGTCCAGATGTCGGTAGGGTCGATGCTGAGGGCGAATTCGTATGGGTCGATGGCGTCTTCATACTGTCCCATCATGCGATAGCAGTCGCCAATGCCAGCCCAGGCCTTGCTGTTGTGCGGGTTGTCGTCGACCAACTTCTGGAAGAAGGCGACGGCTTCCTTGTCACGTTGGGCACTGAAATAGCAACAGCGGATGTCGTGGTATATGGTGTCGTGCTCGTTGGCGAAAGGCAGGGCTTTCATGTAGAACGCGAGTGCAAGGTCGAACTTTTCAAGTCGCTGGTATTCGTAGGCGATGGCGTTGTAGAGGTCAAATTTCTCGTCTTCGTCGAAGTAGGGCAGGGCGTTGCAATAGTTCTCGATGGCTTCCTTCGATTTTCCAAGCAGGGCGAGGCATGAACCGAGGGTGAGGAAGTAATCGGGTTCCTCTTCATCGTGGTCGATGTGCTGCAATAGGTCAAAAGCACGTTGGGCGTCGTTTTCTAAAAGGTATTGACGTGCTTCCTTGATTTTCAGCAAATTGCTTTCAGGATGCTGCGCCATGGCGATTTCCACGGCCTGCCGTGATTTCTTCAACTCGTTCTGCTCCGTGTAGTGGTCGATGATGTATTCAAACTCCTCGCTATCGAAGTAGACCGAGTTGTGCGCCTTCAGCATGGACTCATACTTTTCGACGGCGGCTTTTCGGTCTTGTTCCTCTTCAAAATAGTCTTCGAAATCTTCGTCCTCAAACATAGGTAATCAGAAATTTGGTGCAAAAATAATAAAAAGTACGGGAATGGGTGTTTTTTGTATCTTTGTTCGCTCAAATATTTTGCAGATGAGACGGATTACCTTATTAATATTCCTGTTTTTCGCCACTTTTCCCGCTACGGTGAACGGGCAGTGGACCATAGAAACTGTGCCCAACACGCGCCTGCAAAGCAACGAAATCCACATTTCCGATCCTGATGACTACCTCTCGGACAGCGCGGAAATGAACATCAACACGGCACTTTGCGCCATCCGCGACCAAGCTGATGTTTTTGTGGTGACCTTGTCCTCCATTGGCGAGGTTGAGCCGAAACGCTTTGCTACCCAGTTGTTTAACCATTGGGGTATTGGCGATGCAGAAACCGACAACGGGGTGCTGTTGCTCTTTGTGGAAGACCAACACGCTTTGGAGTTTGAGACCGGCTATGGGGCCGAAGCCACCCTTACCGATGCCAAGTGCGAACGCATTTTCACCAAGACCATCGTGCCATATTTTCGAGAAGGCGATTACGAAGGCGGACTTTGTGCCGGTGTGGGCGAAATCGTTTCCGTTTACGGCGGCGAGATTCCCATGGGACTGATAACGATCTTGCCCAGTGATAGCAATGAAGGCTCGGGCAAACTTGACGAAGACTTTAGTCCCATTTTTTTGCTGTTTGCGCTGATTATGTTTGTCATGCCTATTCTCGGCATTGTGTTTTGGTTGTATAAACGAAACAAAAAGAGTGCTGTTTCAGATACTTATCATTCGTTTGATGAAGGTGGTGCCACTTATGTCGATGGCTTGAAGACCACATGGTCGGGGTCGCCGTGGGAAGGCAAGGGCTGTCTCGGCGGCCTGACGCTCGGTTTTTCCATCTTTGTCATTTTGTTCGTCGTCATCATTTTTATGACTTTCCGTTTCCCCGACCTTGAAGAGAAGCGGCAATACGATTGGATATCTGTCATCACTTTGCTTCTGTATCTCACCTGGATTTGTTTCCGCCAGAACCATCGCGCGTTGAAGACGGCCGATAAGTTGGCGAAACTGACGATTTACCCAAAAGAAGTTTATAAAGCGGCGTATAACAACACGGGCACCAAAATCGCCACTTGGATGGCTCCTTGGTTGGGTTGGGTTTATCGGCAGGTTTTCAAGAAACGAATAAAGCAAAGTGATGATTTTCAGTGTCCTATGTGCCATTTGGAGCTGAAGAAGGATGGCGGTTATGCTTTGCCCGAGGTACACGCGTTGGAGAATAGGTTGGGAGCTTTGAAGTTTACGCCTTACTGTTGCTCCAATGGCCATAAGGTCGTGTTAAAAGAACATGGGAGTCAGTATTCGAAGTTCCAAGCTTGCCCTACATGCGGTGCGTTTGCATCTAAATTAGTGAATACCAAGACCATCCGCGAGGCTAACTATTCGCAAAGCGGTGAGAAGGAGTTGACCTACGAATGCCAGCATTGCGGAAACAGCTTCAAGAAAGCGGTGACGATTCCCATGTTGTACCATTATTCAGGTGGCAGCAGTTATTCTTCTGGATCTTCAAGCGGCAGAAGCTATTCGAGCCATTCTTCAAGCCATTCCTCAAGCCGTTCGTCTGGTTCGTTTGGCGGCGGAAGAAGTGGAGGAGGTGGATATTCGGGGAGGTGGTAGATTTCAGTCGGTAGTTTTTTGCGATAAATATCACAAAATCAATAGAAATGGGTAAGAAATCCAAAAGGAACAAAAAGCGCCAATTCAGCAGCGTGAAGGCATTGCTCAAGGCTGACCGGGAGAAGGAGATCGAGCAGTACGGCAAGCAGGTCAGCATGAGGCCGTCGAAGGTGCATAAGTCGAAGAAGGACTACGACAGGAAACGAAACAAAGTCGATGAAATTGAGATGGAATGATTTTTTTCCGTAGCTTTGCAGTCAGAATTAATTTAATCAAAACGCTTTCAATATGACCATCAACGAATTGGAAAGAATCGCCTCTCAGGTGCGTCGCGACATCATTCGCATGACACATGGCTGTCAGTCGGGGCATCCGGGCGGCTCTTTGGGCGCAACTGACGTTGTCACAGCCCTTTACTTCGACCAAATGCAAATCGATCCCGCGCAGTTCCGCATAGACGGCAACGGCGAGGATCTGTTCTTCCTCTCCAACGGCCACATCAGCCCGATGCTGTACAGCATTTTGGCACGGCGTGGCTATTTCCCCGTAAGCGAGTTGGCCACTTTCCGCCGTCTCGGTACCCGACTGCAAGGACATCCCACGCCGATGGAAGGCTTGCCAGGCATTCGCATCGCTTCAGGCTCGTTGGGACAAGGACTTTCCGTTGCCATCGGTGCGGCCCAGGCCAAGAAACTGAACGGTGACCAGCACCTTGTCTTCGTCCTCATGGGCGATGGCGAGCAGGAGGAAGGCCAGATTTGGGAGGCCGCCATGTATGCGCCTGCCAAGGGCGTGGATAACCTCGTCGCCATCATCGACTACAACAAAAAGCAAATCGACGGCTCGACCGACGACGTGATGAACCTCGGTGATCTGCGTGCCAAGTACGAGTCCTTCGGCTGGATGGTGCTTGAAATGAATGGCAACAAGATACAGGAAGTCGTTGACACCCTGAATCTTGCCCGCAAGAACGCCCATCAAGGCAAACCGCAACTCATATTGGCGCACACGGTTATGGGCAAAGGCGTCGATTTCATGGAGAACAATCACAAATGGCACGGCACGCCGCCCAACGACGAGCAAGCAGCCAACGCACTTTCGCAACTCACTGAAACATTAGGAGATTATTGATATGGACTTCACAATTCAAAACCAGAAAGATACAAGATCGGGATTCGGAGAGGGTCTGCTTGAGGCGGGTCGCCGCAATCCCAAGGTGGTGGCTTTTTGCGCCGACCTCACGCCTTCGGTCAAAATGAGTGACTTCGCCAAGGCGTTCCCCGACCGTTTCTTCCAGACGGGCATCGCCGAGGCCAACATGATTGACATGGCGGCGGGCATGGCCATGAGCGGCTTTGTGCCGTTCACGGGCACCTTCGCGGCTTTTGCCACAGGGCGTGTCTACGACCAAATCCGCATGTGCGTGGCCTATTCCAACAAAAACGTGAAAATCGCGGGGTCACATGCCGGTCTCACCACGGGCGAAGACGGCGCGACGCACCAAATCATCGAGGATATCGGCCTGATGAAAATGCTGCCCAACATGACGGTCATCGTACCCTGCGACTTCAACCAGACCAAGAACGCCACCATCGCTGCTGCCGAATATGATGGCCCCGTATACCTGCGTTTCGGTCGCCCGAAAGTGCCGAACTTCACTCCTGAGGACGAGAAGTTCGTCATCGGCAAGGCGCAAATGCTACAAGAAGGCACCGATGTAACCATCTTTGCCTGCGGACACCTTGTTTGGAAAGCTGTGCAAGCTCTTCCCATTTTGAAGGAAATGGGCATCAACGCGGAACTGATTAACATCCACACCATCAAGCCGTTGGATGTGGAAGCCGTGCTGAAATCGGTGGGGAAGACCCGTTGTGTGGTCACCGCCGAGGAACACCAACGCAACGGCGGCTTGGGTGACAGCATTGCACAGGTCTTGGCCTTGAACATGCCTTGCCCGATGGAGATGGTGGCCGTCAATGACGTGTTTGGTCAGAGCGGCACGCCCGACGAACTGCTGAAAGCCTATCACTTAGACACTCCCGACATCGTGGAAGCCGTGAAAAAAGTTGTGGCACGTAAACAATAAAACGCTGAAATCAAGATTAATGCTAATATGAAGAAACTAACTATTTTATCCCTTGTTGCCCTTGTTATGATGGGCTTGTTGCCGTCTTGCTGCAACAAAAAAGAAGAGCCACAAGAACCTGCTAAAGCCTTGAATGTCATTTATATGATTGGTGATGGTATGGCCCTGCCTCAGGTGTATGCAGCTATGTTGGCATCGGGTGAAGACCTGACCTTCTCGCAGTTTCCGTACATTGGCGTGGTCGATACGCATTCGGCCGGCAACGACATCACCGACTCGGCGGCGGGCGGTACGGCATTGGCCAGCGACCACAAAACCAAGAACGGTATGGTTGGCATGAACCCTGACACCATTCCAGTGAAGACGATTCTCGACGTGTTTGCCGAGCAAGGCAAGGAGACAGGCATCGTGGTTTCGTGCTACGTCACCCACGCCACGCCAGCCACGTTTTATGCTAAGGTGCCGGCGCGCAAGCAGTATGAGGATATTGCTGTGCAGATGGCTGAAAGCGAATATCTTAACCTTATCATCGGAGGCGGAATGAAGCATTTCAACCAGCGCAAGGACAGCCTCAACCTTGTCGAGCGCATGGAGAACGAACTGGGTTGGAAGGTCTATGACACCCTCGCCGACATCGACATGACCTGCAAGAAATATGCAGTCATGGCCAACGCGGACCACATGCCTCCAGCGGCTGAGCGTGGCGACTTCCTGCCTCGTGCCGTGAAGACAGCCTTGAAGTCCTTGGACGGTGCTGAAAACGGTTTCTTCCTCATGGTGGAAGGCTCGCAAATCGATTTCGCTTGCCATGCCAACGACTCCACTTGGATGATGGATGAGATGATGGACTTCGACTACGCTGTCAAGGTGGCCTTGGATTATGCCAAGGAGAAGGGCAACACGCTTGTGGTGGTCACGGCGGATCATGAGACTGGTGGCCTGACTTTGCCTGATCCACAAGGCAAGTATACCAATGTTGTGTTCGACTATTCCACGGGCAGCCACACCTGTCTGCCTGTGTTGGTATATGCCTACGGACCTGGTGCAGAACGGTTTACGGGCTGGATGCAAAACAGAGACCTCAAAGGCAAAATCCTGAACGCCTGCGGCTTGGAGAATATCAGCGACACCCTTCGGGAAAAAGAGGGCATGAAAATCAAGGCTGTGAAGGTCAATCTTGACTCCAACCGAAACAACTGATTCCAACCCCGATGAAACTCTCTGTCGTCATCGTCAACTACAACGTCGAGTATTTCCTCGAACAATGCCTCCATTCGGTGCGTCGCGCCATGCAAGGCATTGAAGGTGAGGTGTTTGTCGTGGACAACAACTCCGTCGACGGCTCGTTGAAGATGCTGGCGCAGAAGTTTCCTGAAGTGAAGGTCATCGCCAACAAGGAAAATGTAGGCTTCAGTCGGGCCAATAATCAGGCCATTCGCGTTTCGATAGGGGAGTACGTGCTCCTGTTGAATCCCGACACGGTGGTTGAGGACGACACCTTCAGCAAATGTCTTGCCTTCATGGACAGCCATCCCGATGCGGGCGGCCTCGGCGTGAAGATGGTGGACGGCAAGGGACAGTTTCTGCCTGAGTCGAAGCGCGGACTGCCCACGGCCAAAACTGCGTTCTACAAGATGTTTGGTTTGGCCAAGCTCTTCCCGCACAGCAAGCGTTTCGCAAGATATTACATGGGCCATCTCTCCAACGACGAGACCAATGAGGTGGAAATCCTTGCTGGCGCTTTTATGTTGATGCGCAAAGAGACACTTGACAAGGTCGGGCTTTTGGACGAGACCTTTTTCATGTACGGCGAGGACATCGACCTGTCATATCGCATCACGCAGGGTGGCTATAAGAACTATTATTTCCCCGAGACACGCATCATCCATTACAAGGGTGAGAGCACCAAGAAGACCAGCGTAAATTACGTTTTCGTGTTCTATCGCGCGATGGAGATTTTCGCCAAGAAGCATTTTGGCCAGTCGTGGGCCAAGTCGTTTTCTTTCCTTATTAATATGGCGATTTATCTCAAGGCGTTTTTCGCTTTGGTGTCGCAGTTTTTCCACAAGGTGGCGGTTCCTTTCCTCGATGCGGTGTTGGGTTATGGCGGCTTGGCGACCATCAGTTACCTTTGGGGACGCGGCACCATTTACGAAGGCGTGGGCACTTACCCGACCTTGCTCTTTGCTGCCGTGTTGCCCGCCTATATCCTGATTTGGCTGTTAAGCACTTATTTCACTGGAGGTTACGACAAGCCCTACAATATCGGGAAAGCCGTTCTCGGCGTGGCTTTTGGCAGCGCGATTATCTTGGTTTTGTATGCTTTGTTGCCTGAAAGTCTGCGTTTTTCGCGTGCCTTGATTCTCTTCGGTATGATTTGGTTAGCCTTGGAGATGAGTCTCACGCGCTTCATCGGCATTCTGTTGGGCAACGAGAACTTCCAATCGAAACGGACGGAGAAGAAACGTTTCCTCGTCATCGGCAGTCCCGAGGAGACGCAGCGCGTCAATTCCATTTTGGAGAGTACGTCCATCAAGCCGGATTTCATCGGTTTGGTGAGTTCGGAGGCGCAAGGTGAGGCCCCTGAGGGCTTCATCGGCAACCTCGCGCAAGTGCCTGACATCATTGAAATTTACAAGATTACCGAGGTCATTTTCTGCTCGAAAAACGTGCCGCACCAGGTCATCATCGACAAGATGGTGGACTGGCACGCCACCAATGTTGATTACAAGATTGCGCCTGAAGATAGTCTGTCCATCATCGGTAGCAATAGCATCAACACACGTGGCGACCTCTATACCGTTGACATTAAGGCGATTGACACAGTGGCCAACCGTCGCAACAAACGCCTTTTCGACATGGTGATGAGTCTGTTCAGCATCGTTTTTTGGCTGCCTTTGGCATTGGTGGTGAAACAGCCTGTCAAATTCTTGAAAAACGCTGTTTTGGTGTTGTTAGGCCGTAAGACCTGGGTGGGGTATTGCTCGCCCGCCGATGAGACCCAAAAACTGCCCAAGATTCGTAAGGGCGTTTACAGTCCAGCCTCGCATTTGGACAAGGACAGCCCCACCGACCCTGATTTCGTCAACCAGCTGAACTTGCTTTATGCCCGCGATTACACCGTTTGGAAAGACGCGGAGATTTTCTTCAGATCGGTGGCGGCGAAATGATTGTTGTTGAGATGCAATGCTTTGCATCTCATTATATGCGACGATTTGTTTTGATGTGTAAGGTATTGCTTCTTTACAATTTGATAAATCCATTGATCCTCGCAACAACGTAAAGCGTTTCTCCATCAAAAAATCTGGCAACGTTGTGTCAACGATTGCATTTTATCGTTATTTTTGCCACACTAATTGCATAATTGTATTTATTCACAAAAACACATACCTATGAAAAGATTTACAATCATCATGGCATTGACCTTGCTCTTTGCCATGCCGGGTTTTGCAGAGCACGTGAGACCCGAGACGGCCCAGAAAGCGGCTAAGACCTTCTTGAGCGCCAAGTTGGTCAACCAACCTCAAATCAGCCTGGTTGACTTTGTTGACCGGGCCTTGTTCCCCAATCTCTATGTCTACGGCAACGACCACTGCTTCGTCATCATGGCGGCGGACGACCGAGTACAGCCTGTGTTGGGCTACTCGCTGACGAGCACTTTCGGCACAGAAAGCCTTCCTGACAACGTGAGATATTGGCTCCAAGGTTATAACGACGAAATCCAGTATGTAACGGACAACTTTACACAAGCCACCTACGAAGTGACCCGCCAATGGGAAGACCTCGTCAGTGGAACACCAGCTCCAGAAAGGTCAAGAATTGTTGTCGGCCCACTGATTACCACTGCCTGGGACCAAACCTATCCCTATAACTATTATTGCCCCAGTACATCGGGTGGTTCAGGCGGCCATTCCTATACGGGATGCGTGGCCACAGCCATGGCTCAGGTCATCAAGTATTACAACGCTCCCGTACACGGCATCGGTTCACATACCTACACACATAGCATCTATGGAGAACAAACTGCCAACTTCGGCGAGACCACCTACCAATGGAACAACATGCCCACGCAAATCTTTTCCAATTCGTCGCAAGCACAAATCTATGCTGTGGCCACACTGATATATCAATGTGGCGTCGGTGTTGACATGAACTATGGCACAGGCACAAACGGAAGTGGAGCCTCTTCCATAAAAATAGCCCCTGCTTTGAGGAATTACTTCAATTTCAGCCAAAGTACCACATACGTACAGCGCGAAGACTATTCCAACAACCAGTGGATTACCTTGATAAGAACGGAGTTGAACGCTTCAAGGCCTGTGGTCTACAACGGTTCATATACCTCTGGCCATTCTTTCGTTTGTGACGGTTACGACTCTGGCACATACGGCAGTTATTATTTCCATTTCAACTGGGGATGGAGTGGCTCATATAACGGCTACTTCAGTATTGACAACATGACTCCTGGAGGTAGTGGAGCTGGCGGCGGAGGTCACAACTACAGTTATAACCAAGACGCGGTGATTGGCATCAAGCCTTCAACAAACACGGCCATTCCCACCAATTTGACCTATACCCAAAACGGCCGTAACGTCACACTCAGTTGGACGGGCGCTTCGGGAGCATCAAGCTACAACATCTATTGCGACAACAACTACATTGGCAATTCTACGATAAACTCTTACACTACGACAGCTCCTTATGGCTCTAGTGTCTATTATGTCCGCAGTGTCAACTCTGATGGAGAGTTGTCCTTGTCTTCCAATAGTATTACGGTTACCGTTGCATACCCAATGCCGATCGTCGATGACCTTCAGGCCTCGGTCTCAGGCAACAATGTGAACCTCTCTTGGACTGCTCCCGAATGGTGCTACCCCCAAACGCCTACGGCTACAGTTTCATACGGAGACGGGAACACCAATTACTCATGGAATTCCATTTATTACGCCCATAGGTATTTGGCTGCGGACTTGGCCCAATATGCCAACAAAGCGGTGTACAAGGTCTCGACCTACGTGCAATACCCGGGAACATATTCTGCATACGTTTACGTCGGCTCAACAAGTAGCGGGCAACCTAATTCCAGCGGCTTGTCCATGAGCATGTTGAGCATTGATGTGCAATCGGTTGGTTGGTACGACTTTGAGGCGGACAATCCGATTATCCTTTCAGGAACACAAGACCTTTGGGTGGTGATGAAGCAAGAAAATACAGGACAAGCTTTTCCCACACCCAGTTTCGACCTGACGCAGCACAATATCAACGCTTTTTATGCGGGGAGTTCTCCCACTTATTTCTACGACGCCAATCCCAATTATAATTGTGCATGGCGCATAAAGACCTACATCACTGACGGCACTTACACTTACAACATTTATCGCAACGGATCGAGCATTGCAAACAATGTGAGTAACACAAGCTATAATGACAACAACCTTGCCACAGGCGGCTACACCTACTACGTTAAAACGAACTATTATGGCGGCGAAACAGAGGCCTCCAATTCGGCGAGTGTGGTGATTGGTAATGTCAATTATTACACCATAACTGCCACGGCCAACCCGACTAATGGCGGCACGGTGAGCGGCGGCGGCTCCTATGCCCAAGGTTCGACATGCACCTTGGTGGCTACAGCAAACCAAGGTTTCGAGTTTACTAACTGGACCAAGAACGGTCAACAGATGTCAACGAATTCCACCTATAGTTTCACGGTGAACGGTAATGCTACTTATGTGGCTAATTTCACAGAAGTCACGCCGCCTGAACCAACAGTCATTGCCGAATACTATCCCGATGTCAACAACCAGAACAGCCAGTATGTGAGGGTGCGTTGGAATGAATCTGTTTCAGGAGGAGGATCCAGTGGCAACAATTACAGCATCTATCGCGCCAACTGTGACGGCAGCAATGCCACAATTATTGCTCAAAATGTAACAGGCAATCAGTACATTGACCAAACGTGGGCCAGCCTTGCCCAAGGTGAATATAAGTATGGTGTCAGTGTTGTAAATGGTAGGGGGGAGAGTGAAATCCATTGGGACAATACACCTGCCCCGCTGAACAACCATGCCATTGACGTTTCAGCTTTTGTTGCCCCCGTCGCCAACAATAGCAATGCTAACGAGTCTCCGATGGTGAATTACAACCGAGGTTGGATTTATTATGACGATGGCACTTATGGCACCAGCATTGGTGTTGGCGGTGGCACTATCTACTGGGGTACCATGTTCCCGGCCAGCATGATTACCGAAAACAGACTGACGAAAGTCGCTTTGTACGAGAATGATTACAATACCAACACGATTACGGTTTACATCTATCAAGGTGGAACCTCTGCTCCTGGTACATTGGTTTACACTCAGACTGTGACCCCCGTGGGAGGCGATGCTTTCCATGAGATTACGCTTTCCAGCCCTGTTACCATCGATCCTTCACAGAATTTGTGGGTTGTGTTCGGTGAGTATGGCACATATCCCGCCAATGCTTGTGTTGATTCTGGCGTTGCCAACAACCGTTGGGTGAGCCTTGATGGTAGTGAATGGATGGATGTTGCCGAAGCTGGTGTTCCCGGCTATGGTTGGATGATTCGCGCATATGTTGAAGTTAGTGGTGGTGGCGGTGGCGATTCTCCGATTTGGTCGAACTGTCTTGTCAAACCAAGTCCAGTCGAATACTACGCCATCACGGCCACGGCTAACCCGACAGCCGGTGGCACGGTGACGGGCGGCGGCACCTACGAGGCAGGCCAGACCTGCACCTTGACCGCCACGGCCAACACTGGCTATCACTTCGTCAGATGGACGAAAAACGGGACCCAAGTCTCGACAAGCTCGACCTACAGCTTCACGGTGAACGGCAACGGTGCCTATGTCGCCAACTTCGCGTCAAACGGCGGGGAAGTCACCCAAACGTCAAACTTCACCTCCGGCTGGAACTGGTGGAACACCTATATCGAGCAGGGAGGCATGGACGGCCTGCAGATGCTGGAGGACGGCCTTGGCTCGAACGGCATCCAGATCAAGTCGCAGCAGCAGTACACGAACTATTACGAAGGCATGGGCTGGATGGGTATGCTCTCGGCCATCGACAACGAGTCGACGTACAAGATCAAGACCAATGCGGCATGCACGGTGGACATGGTCGGTTTGGAGACGACTTCAGGGCAGCATCCCATCACGGTTGGCCCAGGCTGGAACTGGATTGGCTATCCCGTCAACTCGTCCATGAGCGTAGCCACGGCGTTCTCAAACGTCACGCCTGCCAGCGGCGACCAGGTGAAGGCCCAGAACGGCTATGCCAACTACTACGATGGCATGGGTTGGGTGGGCACCCTGTCGACCATCGAACCGGGTATGGGATTGCTCTACAAGTCGAACGGCAGCGAAACCTTCACGCTTATCTATCCCGAAGGGGCAAAGAGTGAGAACCTTGTGGAGAACGTCACCGCCGACAACAACCACTGGGTGCCCGACATGTACGCCTATCCCGACAACATGACCGTCACCGCTGTGGTGGAGCTTGACGGAACAGAGCTGGCCCCTGAGCCTGTCGAAGGGCCAGCCAACTACGAGCTGGCCGCCTTCGCCAACGGTGAGTGCCGTGGCAGCGTAAGACCGATGTATGTGGAACCCATCAACCGCCACATCGCCTTCCTGACCATTACCGGTGAAGAGGTTACCTCGCTCAGCTTCAGCCTCTATGACGCGCAAACGGGCGAAGAGATCCATGGTGCGAACGAGCAGATTAATTTCAGCAACAACGCCACCGTTGGCGACGTGAGAGAACCTTACGTCCTCCATTTCCGTGGCATTACGGGCGTGGACGAATGGGCCAACAGGCTGAACGTATTCCCGAATCCCGTGGCATGTGGCGAGGTTTTGAACATCGTCGTGCCTGCCGAAGACCTTGGCGAGATGCGTGTGGAAATCATCAACGCCCTCGGCGTGGTGGAGACGTGCCATGGTGCGTCTCTACAGACGATTACCGCACCTGATGTTGCTGGTGTTTACACGTTGCACATCACCGTGGAAGGCAAGGGAACGTGTTACAGGAAACTGGTGGTAAGATAAACGGAAACATACGTGCTTTTTATTCCGCAAACGGTCGCCTCAATTTTCGGGGCGACCTTTTTTGCGGGAAACGAATTGTTTCAACGTAGTCAGTCTCGGGAACCCATGTTTTCCATTTTTTTTCCTTGCAAAAAAGGATTTTTCCCTATAAATTTGCAGCCAATAAATCAAACAAAAGTATAATAAAATTTAAACACTATGAAAAACAGGTATTTAAAATTGAAAAGGGTGTTTCGTGCAGTCCTATTTATCCTACTATTAAGTGTAGTGGGAATGACGAAAGCCAATTCCGTTGATTGTGATGCAAGCGGTATCTGCAACCAACCACCTTACTTCGATGACTTCGAATCACAAGTAACTTTGACGGCCACGCCTAACGAAGGTTACAGTTTTGGCAAGTGGACCACCTCGGATCAAGCAGGTGTACCTGTGGATGTTTCCATCAACTCTACTTACACCTTCACTGTGAACGATGAAACGGCCGTAGGTGGCGATGAGAAAGAATATGTGGCCCAATTTGCATTGTCGGGTTCATGGGAATCCCACTGGCCAGGTTTTGATTTTCATGACTATGATGATCAAGGTGGCTTAGTTGCCGCCATTATGATTAATGGACAAATTGTCAATGTCACAGACAACAATTGGAACGCCTTAGAGGTTGCTGCTTTCGTCGGCGATGAATGCAGAGGCAACGACAACTATCTGGTGGACACCTATATGGTAGAGTATGGCGATCCCTACCCAACCCTCGAAGGCATCCCGATATATTTCACTACTGCGGGTGAACAGGTCTCCTTCAGGATGTACGACCACATGAACGACATCGAATTTGTCAATTGCGATGTTCTCTATCTCGGTGAACCCATCACCATCCTCACTGGTGAAGAACACTATGAAGGCTGGGACGACCCCGAAAATCCTATTATCTTAAGCTTCACAACTCTGACACCAAACACCTACCAAATCGCAGTCACAGCCAATCCATCTGAAGGCGGTGTGGTGACAGGCGCGGGCACTTACAGCCATGGCGAAACGGCCACCCTGACAGCCACGGCTAACACAGGCTATACCTTCGTGAACTGGACAAGGGACGGCCAGCAAGTCTCGACGAGTGCGAGCTACAGCTTCACGGTGACGGAGTCGGGCAACTATGTCGCCAACTTCAGCCTGAACAGCTACACCATCTCGGCCACGGCCAACCCGTCCGACGGAGGTACGGTGACCGGTGCGGGCACCTACAGCCACGGAGAGACAGCGACCCTGACGGCCACGGCCAATAGTGGCTATACGTTTACTAGCTGGACGGAGGGTGGCCAGCAGGTGTCTGACGACGCGACCTACAGTTTCACGGTGAGCGGCGACAGGACTCTTGTGGCCAACTTCAGCGCAGCGGGAGGCGAGTACCATTGGACGCCCAATTCAGGTCCGTATGCCAACACAGCCATTGTGATAGGCGTCGTACAGATAGATGGGGAGGAACAGGCGTTGACGACGCTTGAAGTCGGCGCGTTCTGTGGGGACGAGTGCCGAGGTCGTGAGAGGCCGATGCATGTGTCTCAGATGGATCGCTACATCCTGTTCATGACCCTCTACGGCAATGACGGGGACGAGATAGCCTTCCGCCTCTACGACCACACAATCGGTCAGGAGCTGGATCTGACCTGTACGAGCACGGTGACCTTCGTTTCGAACACCACGTTTGGCTCTCCGACGAGTCCTTGTGTGCTGAATTTCGTAGGCAATGCGACCACATACACCATCTCGGCCACGGCCACCCCGTCCGACGGAGGTACGGTGACCGGCGCGGGCGCCTACAGCCACGGAGAGACAGCGACCCTGACCGCGACGGCCAACGCAGGCTACACCTTTGTCAGTTGGACGGAGGGCGGTCAGCAGGTGTCCGACGACGCGACCTACAGTTTCACGGTGAGCGGCGACAGGACCCTTGTGGCCAACTTTGCCATAGAGGGAGGCGACTACCACTGGACACCCAACGATGGCCCATACGCCACCACGGCCACGGTGATCGGCGTCATCCAGATAGACGGTGAGGAGCAGTCTTTGACGACGCTTGAGGTGGGCGCGTTCTGCGGTGACGAGTGCCGCGGTCGCGAGAGGCCGATGCATGTGTCTCAGATGGATCGCTACATCCTGTTCATGACCCTCTACGGCAACGACGGGGACGAGATGACCTTCCGCCTCTACGACCACACGCTCAACCAGGAGCTGGACCTGACCTGCGCGAGCACGGTGACCTTTATTTCGAACGACATGTTCGGCTTACCGACGAGTCCCCATGTGCTGAATTTCGAGGGCAATGTGGCCACATACGACATCACCGTGACTGCGAACCCGTCCGATGGCGGCATAGTGAGTGGTGCAGGCACATACAGCCACGGTTCCAATTGTACTTTGACAGCGACGGCGAATGAAGGCTACACCTTTACGAATTGGACAAAGGACGGGGTGGTAGTCTCTACCGCTGCCACTTATAGCTTTATTGTTACCGAGAATTGCACTTTTGTGGCCAATTTCACCAATGCTAACGGCACAGGCCAATTGAATGGCGTGTTTTCCGTGAGTGACAGCACTCAAGTGTACATCTCGCAAGGCAACCTGCAATACCAAGCCAGTGCCAATATATGGCGTTTTGCCACGAACCAATGGGATTATGTTGGCTACGATAATGCCAATGTCTCTGCAACTTATGATGGCTGGATTGACCTCTTCGGCTGGGGCACAAGTGGATATGACCATGGCGCAGTGTGCTACCAACCTTATAGCACCAGTACTTCGTACAACGATTATAAGGTATACGGCGGCGATGCTTACAACCTTTTCGACCAAACTGGTCAGGCCGATTGGGGCTATAATGCCATCAGCAATGGCGGTAACCAAAGTGGAATGTGGCACACTCCCACCCATGAGGAATGGGCGTATC
This sequence comes from uncultured Bacteroidales bacterium, assembly GCA_947305795.1. Classification (GTDB taxonomy): domain Bacteria; phylum Bacteroidota; class Bacteroidia; order Bacteroidales; family F082; genus Limimorpha. Next base: position 62,370 of record CAMZEK010000008.1, read on the forward strand.
TGTTCAATACTAGGAACACGGCATCAGGTGTCCGTTATGCCAAAGCCACGGTAAATGGAGTGGGTGGCGTGATCCTGTTACCTGACGACTGGAACAGCGACTATTACAGTTTGAACAATCCCAATACCACCGATGCAAGTTATAACTCCAATGTTATTAGCATGTCTGTATGGGATAGCGATTTGGAAGCTCACGGGGCGGCTTTCCTGCCTTACACTGGTTTCCGTGCTGGAACCACGTACTATACGGTTTCGGCTGGAGGCGGCTATTGGACCTCATCTTGTTGCGGCAGCAATTATGCTTATAATGTGGGTTTTGGCGATTCGAGTTTTTCTGCCGATAGTTACGGCAACCGCTACAGTGGGTTTGCCGTGCGCCTTGTTGCCCCAGTTCGTTTCATTACTGCCAGTGTCAATCCAGCCGATGGCGGCACAGTGACAGGTATGGGCACCTATATGCAAAGTCAGAATTGTACACTTACCGCCACGGCCAACGAGGGCTACACTTTTGTTAATTGGACCGAGAACGGCGAAGAGATTTCTACCGAGGCTACATATAGTTTCATTGTCATAGGAGAACGTACATTGGTTGCCAATTTCGAGCTGAACACATACCAAATCACTGCGACAGCAAATCCAAGCGATGGCGGCACGGTAACAGGCGCGGGCACCTACGACCACGGTGCGACAGCCACCCTGACTGCGACAGCCAACGAGGGCTACACGTTTATCAACTGGACGGAAAACGGCACCCAAGTCTCAGCGGATGCCGGCTATTCGTTCACTGTCACAGGCGCCAGGAGCCTGGTGGCGAACTTCGAGGAGGTTCTGCCCAACACCTACGTCATCATTGCATCGGCCAACCCGAGCGAAGGCGGAGCGGTGACGGGCAGTGGCTCGTACACGGAAGGCGTCACGTGTACCTTGACGGCGACGCCCAACGAGGGCTACACCTTCGTGAACTGGACAAGGGACGGCGAGCAGGTCTCGACGAGCGCGACTTACAGCTTCACGGTGACGGAGGATGCGGGCTACGTGGCCAACTTCACGTTGAACACCTACCAGATTTCGGCCACGGCGAACCCGAGCGCAGGCGGCACGGTGACCGGCGCGGGCACCTACAGCCATGGCGAAACGGTCACCCTGACGGCCACGGCCACCACAGGCTACACCTTCGGGAACTGGACGAAGGGAGGCGAGGAAGTCTCGACGAGTGCGACTTACAGCTTCACGGTGACGGAGGATGCGAGCTACGTGGCTAACTTCACGTTGAACACCTACCAGATCACGGCCACGGCCACCCCGTCCGACGGAGGTACGGTGACCGGTGCGGGCACATACAGCCATGGCGAAACGGCCACCCTGACGGCCACGGCCAATGCAGGCTACACCTTTGTCAGCTGGACGGAGGGCGGCCAGCAGGTGTCCGATGACGTGACCTACAGCTTCACGGTGAGCGGCGACAGGACGCTTGTGGCCAACTTCAGCGCAGCGGGAGGCGAGTACCACTGGACGCCGAACTCAGGCCCGTATGCCAACACGTCCACGCTGATTGGCATCATCCAGATAGACGGTGTGGAGCAGACGTTGACGACGCTTGAGGTCGGCGCGTTCTGCGAGGACGAGTGCCGAGGCCGAGAGACGCCGATGTACGTGTCCCAGTTGAACCGCTACATCCTGTTCATGACCCTCTACGGCAATGACGGGGACGAGATAGCCTTCCGCCTTTACGACCACACGCTCAACCAGGAGCTGGACCTGACCTGCGCGAGCACGGTGACGTTTGTGTCGAACACCACGTTCGGCTCAGCGGAGAGTCCCTATGTGCTGAATTTCGAGGGCAATGCGACCACATATACCATTTTGGCCACAGCCAATCCATCTGACGGCGGCACTGTGGCAGGCGCGGGCACCTACAGCCAAGGCGCGACAGCCACCCTGACGGCGACACCCAACGAGGGCTACACCTTCGTGAACTGGACGAAGGGCGGCCAGCAGGTCTCGACGAGCGCGAGCTATAGCTTCACGGTGACCGAGTCGGGCAGCTATGTCGCCAACTTCAGCCTGAACAGCTACACCATCTCGGCCACAGCCAACCCGAGCGCAGGGGGCACGGTGACAGGCGCAGGCACCTACGACCATGGCGAGACGGTCACCTTGACGGCGACAGCCAACGAGGGCTACGTGTTTATCAACTGGACGGAAAGCGGCACGCAGGTCTCAGCTGAGGCCAGCTATACGTTCACCGTCACAGGCGGCAGGAGCTTGGAGGCGAACTTCGAGGAGGTTCAGCCGAACACCTACGTCATCATTGCATCGGCCAACCCGAGCGAAGGCGGAGCGGTGACGGGCAGTGGCTCGTACACGGAAGGCGTCACGTGTACCTTGACGGCGACGCCCAACGAGGGCTACACCTTCGTGAACTGGACAAGGGACGGCGAGCAGGTCTCGACGAGCGCGACTTACAGCTTCACGGTGACGGAGGATGCGGGCTACGTGGCCAACTTCACGTTGAACACCTACCAGATTTCGGCCACGGCGAACCCGAGCGCAGGCGGCACGGTGACCGGCGCGGGCACCTACAGCCATGGCGAAACGGTCACCCTGACGGCCACGGCCACCACAGGCTACACCTTCGGGAACTGGACGAAGGGAGGCGAGGAAGTCTCGACGAGTGCGACTTACAGCTTCACGGTGACGGAGGATGCGAGCTACGTGGCTAACTTCACGTTGAACACCTACCAGATCACGGCCACGGCCACCCCGTCCGACGGAGGTACGGTGACCGGTGCGGGCACATACAGCCATGGCGAAACGGCCACCCTGACGGCCACGGCCAATGCAGGCTACACCTTTGTCAGCTGGACGGAGGGCGGCCAGCAGGTGTCCGATGACGTGACCTACAGCTTCACGGTGAGCGGCGACAGGACGCTTGTGGCCAACTTCAGCGCA
>CAMZEK010000009.1 GCA_947305795.1 uncultured Bacteroidales bacterium
GAACTCTATTACAAGAAAGGCCAGAACCAAATCGACTTCATCGACCATGCGCAGCTCATCAGCAACCCGAATGTCATCAATCAAGTGAGAAGCGGCAATTCGAAGGCCTACGGCGTAGAGTTGAACCTATCGAAGAACGCCGGGAAGTTCACGGGAGCGATGAGCTACACCTATTCGCGAGTGATTTATACCATCGATGGCATCAACGACGGCAACCCGTATTCGGCCTTGTCCGACATCCCGCACGACTTCCGCATCAATGGCTGCTATCAGTTTACGCCACGTTGGAGTGCGAGTGCGGCATGGCAGTATTCAAGTGGGCATCCTGTCACTTTGCCTGTGGGCTTCTATGAATACATGGGACAGACCGTCCCGGTTTATACCGAGCGCAACGCCAGCCGCACACCTGCCTATCACCGTCTCGACCTTTCTTGCGCCTATCATTCGCCGAAATACAGAAACGGCTTCAATTGGAGCGCAAGTTTTGGTCTGTTCAATGCCTACAATCGCCTGAATCCGTTGGGGTATCAGTTTGAAACCGATATAGAATCAAGTGAGATGCGGGCATACGCCTATTCGATGTTTGGGATTTTGCCTAATGTTTCGCTGCGGGCGGGATGGTAAGTCAATCCATAAGTTGTTCGAACGCCGTCCAAGGCGAAACATCGGGCAACGGTGCCGTCACCTCGATTTGTGTTTTCAAAACGGGATGCTCAAAAGCAATGTGGTAGGCATGCAGGCTGATAGAAGCGTCGGGGTTGCTGCGCGGGTAGCCGTATTTCAGGTCACCACGGATGGGACAGCCGATGTGCGCCAACTGGCAGCGAATCTGATGATGCCTACCTGTAAACAACTCGATTTCAAGCAAGTAGAAGCTTTCCGATTTTCCAACGACACGGTAGCTGAGTCGCGCCAACTTGGCTTCCTTGGTGCCTTCAGGCACTACAAACGACTTGTTCAGCTTCTCGTTCTTGACGATATAATCTACCAACACGTCAGCCTGCTTGGGTGGATGGTTTTTCACCAAGGCTAAGTAGGTCTTGCGGAAGTCGCGGTCTTTCACTTTCACCGTCATTCGGGAGAGAGCCTTGCTCGTCTTGGCGAAGACGACGGCACCGCTCACGGGCCTGTCGATGCGGTGGACGAGGCCGGCGAACACGTTGCCCGGCTTGTCGTATTTCTCCTTGATATATTGTTTCACGTCGTCGAGGAGACAGACGTCGCCTGTCTTGTCGCCCTGCACGATTTCCGAGGGGAGCTTGTTCACCACGATAAGGTGGTTGTCTTCGTAGAGGATGCGGTTTTCTATGTTGCTCATGGGTGTTAGTAGCAGGGACTGACATCGCCTGCTTATTGGTCTGTTGTCCCTACGGGACTGGGTTAAAGATAGTGTTCGTCATACTCAATATCATTGGCTTTCAGGAAGCGTTTGTATTCATCAAGGGCTGATTCCATATGGTGGTGTTTTTCTTGGTTCTCGATGTAGCGTATTGTCTTTTTCAGTAGCGATGGACTGACACAAAACGCGCCATAGCCTTCTTGCCAGACAAAAGACTCATAGTATTCGTCCAAAGTCTTTATCCACTTACTGCTATTGGCTTTGATTTTCTGCACAAACTCAGATACGCTCATGATCTTAGGCATGGTGGCCAAGATATGAATGTGGTTGTCAACGCCGCCAACGGTGACGGGATAGCCACCTACATTTTGGATGATGCCTCCTATATATTGGAAGACTTGCGGCAGGTTTTCTTTTTTTATGCAGATGCCTGTGCTCTTTACGTGGAAGACGATGTGAATGTTGAGTTTAGTGTAGGTGTTTGCCATAGCTATAGTATGTTTTCTGTCACCCTTACAGGGTTTTGTTAGTCGTTGAGTCCTATTTCGCAGGGGCTAACGCCACCTGCTTATTGGTCCATCGTCCCTACGGGACTAAATGGAACCCCGCAGGGGTGATATATCAGTATGCAGGCGACGTAAGTCCCTGCTTTTCCAGTCAAGACTCTCTACTTTGCCTCACAGATAACCCCGCTCCCGACGACATACGTCTCCGTCTCATGGTAAACCACGCCAAACTGTCCTGGCGCGACGCCCGAAATGGCCACCTCCGAGACGATGTCGGCACCGCGTTCTGTAAGGCGAATGCGACCATAGGTAAACTCTGGTTGGTGCCGTATCTTGAAGCGGACACGTTGTCCGTCAACGAACTGCAAGGCGGGATTCATGGGTTGAAGGTCGCCCAAGGGGACGATGTTGGTGTATTGCGCCACGGGGTCATAGCCCTGCGACACATAGACGATGTTGTTCGGGATGTCTTTCTTGACCACAAACCATGGTCCGCCGCCAAGACCGAGGCCCTTGCGTTGCCCGATGGTGTGGAACCAGAAGCCCTTGTGACGCCCTAACTTTTTGCCTGTCTCCAACTCCACGATGTCGCCAGGCATCTCGCCGAGGTATTCACGGATATAGTCGTTGTAGTTGATTTTGCCCAAGAAGCAAATCCCCTGACTGTCATGGCGTTCTGCACTGGGCAGTTTGTATTGTGCCGCTAATCGGCGCACTTCGGGCTTGGGCAGGTCGCCGATGGGGAAGATGACCTTGCTGAGTTGGGCGTAAGTGATGCGTCCCAAGAAATACGTCTGGTCCTTGAAGGTGTCAGCCGCCGTGCCGAGCCAGAAGATGCCGTTATCGTCCTCCCACGAACGGGCGTAGTGTCCGGTCGCGATTTTGTCGAAATTGTGGCCTTCCTTTTCCTCGAAGGCACCCAATTTAATCCAGCGGTTGCACATCACGTCGGGGTTGGGCGTGAGGCCTTTGCGCACCATCTCCATGGTGTATTTGCCCACGGTCTCGAAATACTCATGCTGTAAATCAACAATGTCGAACTGGCAGCCATATTTCTTTGCAATGTAGGTCGTTATCTCAATGTCCTCCTCCGATGGGCAACTCGACAAATCCTCTTTGCCCTCCATACCAATCTTGATATAGAAGATATGCGGGTCGTAGCCCTGCTCTTTCAGCAGCGGCACCACCACGGAGCTGTCGACGCCCCCTGAAACCAATGCGGCTATGTTCATGGTCTTGCTATTTGCTGCAAAAATAGATATTTTTCTGTTGTAAGGCTGCCATAATATGACAGCCCTACATTCATTCCGTCATCGAATAAGGCTTATCCTCAGCCTTCAATCCGCGCTCCAAATTCGGCTCAGCACCCATCTCAAAAACCAGTTCTCCCCCCTGCATCAATTGTTCATGTGTGAGATACAATCGTTTGATTTCCTGACCGTTGAGCGACATTTTCTGCACATAACGATTTTCATCGCTTACTTTGGGTGCTTTGATTTCCAAGGTCTTGCCGTTGCCTAAACGCACTTTCAGATAGGGTAGGTAAGGCGCACCTAATACATATTGGTCACTACCCGGACAGACGGGATAGAAGCCCATCGCGGAGAAGATGTACCAGGCCGACATTTGGCCACAGTCATCATTGCCGCAGAGACCATCGATGTTGTTCTTGTAGAAGCGGTTCATAATCTCGCGGATCCAGTATTGGGTCTTGTAAGGTTGTGAGGTCCAGTTGTATAGGTAAGCGATATGATGGGCAGGCTCGTTGCCGTGGTTATAGCAGCCCATCAAGCCTTCCTCGGTGACGTCCTCCGTGTTCTCGAAGAATTCCTTGGGCAGTTGCATGACGAATAAGGTATCCAAATTGTGGATGAATTGCGCATCGCCGCCCATGGCCTCGATGAGACCTTTCACATCCTGAGGCACATAGAAGGAATACACCCAAGAGTTGCCTTCCACAAAGCCTTCGCCTTCAGTGTCGAACAGGCTGAACGGCTCTTTCCATTTGCCGTCGCTCATCTTTGGGCGGGCAAAGCCTAACGCTGTGTCGAAGGTGTTGCGCCAGTTGGTAGCGCGTTGCTTGTAGAGATTGGCCATTTCTTGGTTGCCTGCTTTCAAAGCAGCTTGGTAAATGGCCCAGTCATCGTAGGCGTATTCCAAAGTCACCGAGACACAACCACTGTTTTTGTCAAACGGCACGTAACCAAGCTGTTGATAGTCGTCAAGGTTCATGTAATACGGGCAAGTCGAGCTACGTTGCATGGCTTTCAGCAGTTCATTTTTTTGGTTTACAACATTTTTCGCAAGGGCATCCGAAAGCACCGAAACGCCATGGTAACCTATCATGCACCAGTTTTCGTTGCCCATGTGTGACCACACAGGCAGTAGCCCATGAACGCTCTGTTCACTATGTTTAAGCATGGATTGCACCATGTCAGCATTACGCTTAGGCTGCAGCACATTGAAGAGCGGATGTAGGGCGCGGTAGGTGTCCCATAAAGAGAAAACGGTGTAGTTGGTAAAGCTCTCCGCTTGGTGGATGTTGTGGTCGAGGCCGCGGTATTGTCCATCGACATCCATGTAAATGGAAGGATTAATCATTGTGTGGTAAAGCGATGTGTATAGCATAGCCTTTTGATCCTCAGTGCCTTCAGCTTGTAGGATGGAGAGCTCTTTATTCCATTTGCCTTGAGTCTCGGCTAAGAGTTGTCCGAAGTCGCGGCCATCGGTTTCAGCATGGAGGTTGCGCAAGGCTCCCTCGGTGCTCGTGGCGGATAGGGCGACTTTCATTTCCAGCGTTTTAGGGTCGTCGAAAGTGAAATACGCCACAATCTTGCGTCCCGTCATCTCGGGGAAGTTATGCTTCACGTCGAACTTGCCCCACATGCCATTGTACTTTGGCTTTTGCAACTCGCGGTAGCCAAAGTCAGCTATAGGTTGATTGAAACTGATGGCGAAATAAGTGTAATTCGTTCTTGCCCAACCATTTGTGATGCGATAACCTGTCAATAAGGTGTCGTTTTCAACGCGAAGGTTGGCCCAAAGGGTCTTGCCATCATAGTTGTAGATGCCATGCTGCAAGTCCAAAATGATGCTACCGTCTCGGCCTTCAGGATAAGTATAACGATGAATGCCAGTGTGTTCCGTAGCCGTCAGTTGAGCTTTGATGCCGTAATCTTTCAAAAGAACCTCATAGTATCCTGGCACAGCAATCTCTGTGTCGTGGCTGAAGCGGGAACGGTAGCCTGCATCGGGATTCGTCTGCGTCCCAGGGTTGAACTTGATTTCTCCCGTGACAGGCATCACCAAAATGTCGCCCAAGTCGGAGTGTCCCGTGCCGCTGAAATGTGTGTGGCTGAAACCGACAATAGTGCTGTCTTTATGCTGATAACCAGCACAATACTCATAAGCACGTGGTTGGTAACGGCCATCGATGTCGTGCGGTACGGTGTCTGTGTCGGGACTGAGTTGCACGATGCCGAAAGGGGCACAAGCCCCTGGAAAGGTGTGCCCCATACCGTTCGTCCCGATGATGGGATTGACGTATTGGATGTAGTTTATGACAGGTTCTTCAGCCTCTTTCGGTTTTTCGCTGCACCCCAATGCCAACATGCAAGTGAGGATTAGGAGATTTGTTTTTTTCATGGTCAGCGTTTTTCGCCTGCAATCACCACACACCCGCGTGCGGGAATCTGGTAATAAATCTCGTTGTTATACATGTCCTCGCAACGCACAGCAGGGATCATGTAGTTGCCCTCGTAGGTGGCGTTGGCTTTTAAGGTGAAGGTCTTGCGCGAGTTGGGCGCGAGGTCGAAGTAGAAGTAGGCGCGATCGTCGCGGTAGTCGATGTGCTTGGCACCGCTGTTGGTCTCGCCGCCCGTCATGCGGTCGTTCACCAACTCCCAGCCCGAAGGCAAGTAATACGACAGAGCCAGCTCTGTGACTTGATATTCGCTCGGGTTCTGCACCGTTATCTGCACTTTCACATCCGTTCCAACGCTCAAGTTGGCTGGATTCAGCGAATTGCCGTTCTTGTCGGTGTAGGTCACGGCCATGCGGATGAAGTTGCCGTTTTCCTCCATGTCGTACTCAGCCACAGCGGTTTTAGTGAAGATGTTGGCCACCAACTTCTGGCTGCCGTTGTTCTTGATTTCCACGGAATTGTTGCCCACTTTTGGCACAATGCTGAAACCTGCAGAACTCATGTTGGTGTTCAGGGTGTGCTCTTCGCCGTTGACTTTCACAACTGCAGAGAGGTTCTCGCCTGAAACGCCTTGTTTCTCAGCATATTTGCCCAAAGTAAACAAGGCAAAGGCTGTCGATTGTGTGTCTAACCAGCGACCGCTGTTCAGGATACCGCAAATCGTGTTGATGTTGTTCTTCACCGTCTGGTCGTCGGTGCCGCAGAGCATCTGAGCATAAGTCAGGAAGGCAAGGTCGCGGATGGTGGAACCGAATGAAGTGTAGTAATCCGACATCCTTTCACCCTCGACCACGTTAGGCATCAGGTTTTGCGCGACAGACGTCTTGCCTGTTTGCGCGAAGGCGGCAGCAGTCAAGGCGCGTGTCAACGAGTAATTCATCTCTTGCTCCTTGAAACGGTTCATGGCACCCATTTCTGGCGATCCACTCAAAGCCAAGACAAAGAGACGATAGGCTTGGATGGTCTCGCCTTGCTTGAAGTCGGGGTTGTTCTTCCACTGCTTGGCCTTGTTGCTCTGGTAGTTCTTCAGGCCGTCGATGAAGTACTGCGGCACGTTGAAGCCTTGTTTCTGGGCTTCGACGAGGAAGTGCAGCGCGTAAATCTCCGTCCACGGGTCACTATAGGTGCCACCCACCCAGTTGGTCATGGAGTTGTCGGCCTTCTGGTAGGATTTCAGGTTGGTGATGGCCGATTCGATGTTGTTCTTCGTGTTGGCCTCGTCGCTTTCGCCTTGTTGGATGAGGTAGTTCAGATAGAGTTGCGGGAAGGCCTTTGAAGTAAGCTGTTCGAGGCAGCCGTGCGGATAGTCGGTGAGGTAATCAAGGCGGCTGAAGAGGTCGACAGGCAGCAAGGACGACACCGCCACCTTGCCTGACTGCGTGCCAGCCATGCCTGCCAGCTCAAATGGGATGGTCAGGCTTTGGCCACCCTCGATTTCTTTGATAATCACGTTTCTACGCTCGGCGTAAGGCATACGGATGGGTATGGTCGTCGAAGACTCTGCGGTATAGCTGCCGTCGGAAATGCTCACCTTCAGCGTGGCGTTGCCCGTGGTTTCGGGTACGCGCGTCTTGACAGCAATCAGGCCTTCGCCGTTGTTGTCGATGCTGACCGAAGTGGGCAGCGCGCCAATGGCGTCGAGGTTCTTGTTGTCGAACTTCACCGTCAGGCTCTTGCCCTTCATGGTGGGCGACAGCACCTGCACCTTCAGGGTCAATTCATCGCCTGGGGCGACAACACGCGGCGCGGAAGCGTAGAGCGTAATCGGGTCAAGGACGGTCATTTTCTTCTCGGCGCTGCCAAAAGCTTTCTTCTCGCCCTTAGCCACCACCATAAAGCGCAGGGCACCAGAGCATTGTGGTACCTCAAACTCATGGTTGTTGGTGGCACCGGCCTTCAGCTCGAAGGGGCCCAAAGTGACTGCATAGGCCTTGAAGCGGTTATCCAAAGTGATTTCTTGGTTGAGAATGCCGTCGCCGCCGATGGCATAAACAGAACCCAACTCGCCGCTGAATGCATCAATGACGGCGCTATAGTTGTCCCAAGTGCGCACTTTCAGCGACTGCTTGCTGTTGAAGTAGCCGTAAGGATTCGGGGTCGCGAAGTTGGTCAGGCCGAGGATGCCTTCATCCACAATGGCGAGGGTGTAAGTCATGGCCTGTTTGTTGGCCTCGCTTATTTTCACCTCGATTTTCTTCTTCGTGTTGGCAGTTTCGGGAGCGGTAATGCTGGGTTGCAGTTGCAGTTTCTTGTCTTCGACCTTCACTGGCACTACGCCATAGAGACGGATGGGAAGGTCATTGGCAGCATCATGTGGCTGAATCAGAGCGACATAGATGTAAACATTCGGAATCATCTCTTCCGTGGCCTTGATTTCCACCTTGCCCTCTTGACCAAGATTTTCAACGAGCATGGTTTGCATCACCTTGTCGTTGGCCTCAACGGTTACAAGAGCTTTGGCCTTGTCGTTGGCAGGGAAGGTCACCACAATCTTGTCGCCCACTTGATAACTATCGGCGGAGGTCTTCATCGAAAGCTGCGCCGGAGCACCCGATGCGGACGAACTGTGGCCATAGCCCCAATCGAAGTAGATGACTTTGGCAAAACTGTGGCCACCTGCCTCGTCGTTGACCACTAAGAGATAGCTGCCCCATTTGTCATCGGGGATGTTGAAGGTCACGGAGGTTTTGCCGGTACAGGTCAGAGTGCCGTTTTGGATAGGACGTTTGTAAGTACCTGAGGCATAGTTTTGTAAGGTATAAGTATCCTCCTCGCTCGACCACCACCAATAGGAATCCAGTTTATAGAGGGCGTATTCAATCGCAACGGAGGTCTTGCTGAGCTGGCCGTTTTCATTCACCACGGCGATGTTGAATTTCCAGTCCTTGTCGGTGTCATAGTAATTGCCGTATTTGGCCTTTGGCTCGGGTAACTCGACGCCGACGTAACGGCTATAGGGCGACAGCATGGCCTTGTAGGACGCGATGCTGAAATCGCCGCCCTGCTCGAAGACCTTGACCGTAAAAACGCCGTTCATCATCTGTTGCGAAGAGAGATTGCTCAATGGGTCGAAGCTGACATTGGCCACGCCTTCGCTGTTCAGCGGACCGCTGAAAATCGACATTTCCTCGGGGTCGAAGCGTTCGGTTTCGTTGTCAAAGCAATAGTTCGCGAAATCCTTGAATTGGGTCTTTCCGCCACGCACTTTCACGTCGACTTCAGCCTTCAAGCCAGTGGCTTTCATGCCATTCAACCATTTCGAGGACAGGGCCACGCGCTCAGATTGGGTCAGGCTGATGACTTCGGGGAGGTTGAAATTGATTTCCAAACGATTGGGCTTCACGGTCTCCACACGGAGGTTTTTCGTGATGGTCGTTGTGCCAATCTTGAAGCGTGCAATCCATAGGCCAGTTTCGTCGCTGACGTTGGTCGGGACGGTGTAGCAATACAGGCCGTTCACAGGTTTGGTGTTTACTTGTTTGGCGTACAAGCGACCGGCGGCGTCCACCACTTCGAGGACAACGGGATAATTTTCAGGCAGTTGTGCGTCTGCATCGCTGAGCATGAGGTTGAGTTGCAACTCGTCTCCAGGACGCCACACACCACGGTTGGCGTAAGCAAACCCGATGACACCCTTCTCGACAGGCTCGCCATCCACATTGAAACGGCTGTACGACAGTGCATTACCATCATTCAGCTTAATTACCGACTTGCTGCCTTTTCTGTCTTTTGCCACAATGAAAGCCGGACGGTTGGCGCATTGCATCTGCACATGACCTTGACCGTCGGCAGAGGCTTTGGCCAAAAGCTGCTTCTGGAAATTGTAGGCTGTCACCTCGGCACCCGAGGCGGGCGTGGCATCGGAGATCTGGAAGACGTAAGCGTCTATCACGTCGTTGCGGCCCATCTTGGCAGTCACGGCGAGGTCGCTGACAACGATGTTCTTCAGTTGCTCCACATAGTTATAGAAGTAGTAGCCGTTGGGGTCGCCCCATTCGCCTTCGTAACGGTATTCCTTGTAATCGTAGCCCTCGCCGTCCCAATAGTCGGCTTCGCGCTGGGCGTTTTCCATATCGTCTGCTTTCATCTCCTCGGAGGCGAAGGTGTAGTCGGCGGGGCCGAAATTGAGGCTCAGCTGGTACATCGCACCAGGTTCCACCTTCACGTAGTCGGAAAGCACGATGGGGAAGGTTTTCCACTGCGTCGGGTAGGGGTTGTCAAGCTGCAACTTGACTTTCTTCTCCAAGCGACCTACCTTGCGCACGCCATAAGTTTCAGTCAACTCGTTGTCTTGAAGGAAGGAAAGAATGTTGTCGTCGTAGATGCGAATAATTCTCAGCGTCACTGAGTTAAGGCACATCGCGTCGAAATACACGGTGGTTTCCTTGATGTCGGGGATGATGACGCCATCGTCGGTCCAGCGCACCTTGGGTTCGTAGTCGGTGAGCGAGAACACAAATTCGGCTTCCTCCTGCATAATGTCGTTGGCTGCGCTGCGAATGCCGCTCACTTTCATTCCAATGTCCTCCATCTGATAGCGGTAGAGGTTGGACTTGTCGAAATAGAAGTCAATCCTATTTTCCTTGATATCAGACTTGTAGGCCAATTTGCTTTGGTCGAAGGTGACGAGGCCGTTGAGGTTTTGGCCTGATTTCAGCGGTTGCGAGAAAAACAGCGTGCCATGACCCGAGGTGTTGTCCAAATCGAAGGCGACTGGCACAAACTTATCTTTGGCATACACGGTCAGGTCACGTTTGATTTGGGTGGTCGAGTTCAAGTTGGCACCGCTCATGTTCAGCGCCACCTGGTAATCTTCATTTTTGCGCGACATTCCCTCCACCTCAAATTCGTAGAGATTGTTGCCGAGGTAGGAGGTCGTCATCTTGTACTTGCTGCGGAAGCCGTCTTCAAAAACCTTTTCGGCATCCTCAGGCTCAATGGGGGTGGCAAAGGCCACGCGTAGGCGATAGCCCATAGCGTCTTTCAAGGTGCATACCGGCTCGACGGCAGCCAAGCTGAAGTTTTGCCTGCGCACGCCGAAACCAAATTGCAGCGGTTCAGCATTCGGCAGGTCGATGAACTCCGAAATCTTAAAGTTGCAGACGTACTGCTGGCTGTTGTCGATTTTGTCGTACTGGAAGGCGACGGTGTTTTCGTCAAGCCAAACGGCTTTTCCCTTCAGTTCCGGCTTGAAACTGAAGGCCTTGGCGGGGATGGACTCACCGCTTTTCACTTTCAGCGCTTGCGGGTCCTTGAAGCGCACCACGATGGGTTCGCCTTCGCTGATGACACCCGAGGTGTAGCTGTCAAGCAAGGGCAACAATGCCTCACTGACGGGGGTAATTTGTTCGACAATCACGCGAGGCGTGCTGACAGTGGCGGTCTCCTTCTTGCCACAACTTGACAAGAAGACAAGCAGCAACAGTGTGAAAATCAAGCTGATGCCGCTAATTTTTCTCAATTTTGGTAAGTAACTCATATCAGAATAATTTGATTTGTTTCATGAGGGCAAAAATAAGAAACAAAATGATATGCAAGGAGAGTGTTTTTCTCAATTTTGCAGAAAAAAAGAAAAAAAATCGCGAAAATGTTTTGTGAAATGAAAAATGTTGTATTTTTGCAGCCGCAAACGAGGGGCATTAGCTCAGTTGGCTAGAGCGCTTGCATGGCATGCAAGAGGTCATCGGTTCGACTCCGTTATGCTCCACAAAACAAGAAACCCGCTGATTGTTGGCGGGTTTTCTTTTTTTTGTATGATTCGGAGTCCTTTTTTGTCCACATGACCCTTTTTTGCCTATCTTTACTGCCTCAAAACACCAGTACTATGAAAAAGAAAATGATTACTAGCTTACTAGCCCTGTTGGGATTGGCCACGGCTTGTGCCCAACAGGGCCCTTATGAAGTCGATAGCTTTACCACAAAAAGCGGCAAAACGATCAAGTTCTACGCTTTGGTTCACTCCTCCATCCGAATTGAATTTGACGGCAAGGAGATAATGATTGATCCTGTGACGAAGTTGAGCGATAAGACCATCGACTACACCGTCATGCCCAAGGCAGATTACATTTTCGTGACGCACGAGCATCATGACCATTTGGACAATAACGCTATCGAGCAACTTTCGGGCGACAAAACCCAGTTGATTACAAACGAACGCTGCGCCGAGATGCTCGGTTATGGCACGGTGATGGCCAACGGCGACATCCTTCAGTTAGCTGATGATTTCACCGTTGAGGCCGTTCCCGCATACAATACCACGGATGGGCATCAGCAATTCCACCCTAAAGGAAGGGATAACGGCTTCATCCTTATGCTTGACGGGTTGAGGATTTACATTGCTGGAGACACGGAGGACATCCCTGAAATGGCTGGAATCAAAGACATTGACATTGCTTTTCTACCCTGCAACCAGCCTTATACCATGACGGTCGAGCAACTTGTCAATGCGGCACGAATGGTCAAGCCGAAAGTGCTATTCCCCTATCACTACAGCCAGACAGATATGAGCGGCATCTCATCACAACTGGAAGCCGACGGGATTGAGGTGAGGATTAGGCATTACGAATAATCATGGAAGACTAAAACTGCCTGAAGGAATCAAGGTGGATTTGTTTGAGGGGGTTCGGGATGCTGATGAAGAGGGCAGTCTTAACAAAACAAGGCCTCTGCAACACCATCGGCGAAAAGCATTTGATGGTCGTTAAGGTAAAGAAATTCACATGTTTGCGTGAGCTTTCCCTGCTGGATGAGCGGTTGGGCTTGCTGTTCGCAATAGCTTGAAAACTGTTCGCCCATCTCGCGTTTTAGCCATTTCAAGTCGATGCCCCAATGGGTGCGCAGTCGCAGCATGACGTATTCGTTGTAGCTTTGCTCGGGCGAAAGCGTTTCGTGTCCTTCGTCACGAAGTCTCGCGTCCAAATACTTCTCCACGCTGGCCACATTCCATTGTCGCGATGTCCCGTCAAAGGAGTGAGCCGAAGGGCCAAAGCCCGCGTATGGCGTTCCAAACCAGTAGCTTGCGTTGTGTTTGGAGTGTATTCCACGGCGACAGAAGTTGGAGATTTCGTAATGCAAGAAACCTTCTTTTTCGGCGCGTTGACAGAGGATTTCATAGTCGCGAAGGGTATCGTCCTCGTTGACGGGCATGGTTTTCCCCAACTGGATTTGCTTGGTGAGGATGGAATTGGGTTCCAAAGTGAGCGCGTATGCTGAAAAATGGGGGATGTTTGCCTCAAAAAATAGGTCGAGGTTGCGGTTCCATTGTGTGGCGTTGGAAGTCGGGAGACCGTAAATCAGATCTATGCTAAGGTTTTCAAAACCAGCTTGTTTGGCCCAAACGATGCAGTTTCGGGCGTGTTCAGCATTGTGCTTGCGACCCAAATACTGCAAATCGTTGTCGAAAAAACTTTGGATGCCGATACTGAGTCGGTTGATGCCGATGTTGTGCAATGCGTGCAGATATTCCTCCGACAGCGTGTCAGGATTGGCCTCAAGGGTAATTTCAGGGTTTTCGGCCAACGGATAATGTAAACGAATGTGGTGCAGCAAACTCCCGATTTCCTCTGCAGAAAGCAGGGAAGGGGTGCCGCCACCGAAATATATCGTTGCAACCTTTTCGCCTTTCAAATAATCCTTACGCGCAACAATCTCCGCTTTTAATGCTTCCAAAAACCTGTCTTTCAACTTGATGGACGGAATGGAGTAGAAGCCGCAGTAGCCGCATTTCGACTTGCAGAAAGGGATATGGATGTAGAGGCCTGCCATGATGCAAAAGTAAAAAAAGTTCCGCCTAACGCGGAACTTTTTTAGTGGATAGTTGTCAGTTATCAGTTGTCAGTTTATACTGGCTTTGGTTATCTTTCGATGAGTAGTTTGAGGTTCTTTTCACCGCGCGTGGATTGCAGGCGGACGAAATATATGCCCTCTTGCAGGTCATTAAGGCGGATATTTTCAAAGCCTTCGTTTACTTTCAATACGCATTGGCCCAACATGTTGAATACCTCAACTTGAAGAATGTCAGTACCTTTCACGCAAACCGTTTCTTTTGCGGGATTCGGATAGAGGCTAAAAGCAGCTTCGTTTTCCTGAACATTGTCCCAAAGCACGGTCACAGAAAGAGGGTCGGACTCGGCCTCGCAGCCGTCGTCAAAGATGGCGATGACCACGTATTCATGCGTTTCGTCGAAGTTAACTTCATTGTCAATCCATTCGGTTTCTTCGACCATGAAGCCCGTCAGCAATTCGCCGTCTTTCTGTATCATGTAGCCTATCAGGTTGCCCGTTGAGCCAGCTTCGGGCTCGGTCCAGAAGAGGCGTACTTTAGGTGTATCACCATAAGTATCGGCATCTAGGTTGCGGACAGGATTGCAACTAATGACGACTTCCTCCTCGCGAATCCATCCCATGCGGTCGTTGCTGCCCTTGTAGGTGCCAAAGGCCAGATTTTCAACGGGTTGGTTCAAGGCATAAGCGGTCACATAAACAGGATCTTCGGGCGAGAAATTCTGCACATAGCTGAGCGTCACAATCTCCAACTGGCCGTCGCCGTCGATGTCGCCGAAGTTAGCGCCGTTCATGTAGGTGAGGCCTTGCGGACGAAGAGGGAAACCTTCGGTGACTTCAGTGCCGTCCATCTCCCAAGCGCGGATGAAGCCTTCACCGTCTTCCATCAGGTTAAAGTCGGTGATGATTTCGTTCTCGCCGTCGCCATCGATGTCGGCTATAGAAATGAAGCCTTCAACGCCGGAACTTAGGTTGAGCGGGAATCCAGGAGCCACGTTGCCGTTGACATCATACTGGTAAAACACGTTGCCTTCGCCCGAAACGCCCATGAAGATGGCGTATTGGTCACCATTTTTGGCCACCGTCGGGGCGGAGTAAGTCCATGAGTTAACGGGTTTCGGCCATCCACCGAGGTATTCGCCGTTCATGGCATTACGCACATAATGGTTCGGGTTGTCGCCGTGGCAGGCTCCCACGAGGCTCTAGTTGCCATCGCCATAGAAATCGACCACGAGCGGCGACTGGTAGGAATATTTGTAGGCTTCGCCGCTTTCCACCCTATACATCTCCTCGCCCGTATGGCTGACACAAATCAGCGCGGAGGTGGTGGAAACGAACATTTCAAGGAAGCCGTCGCCGTCAATGTCGGCCAAGGTTGGAGTAAATGCGGGTGTTGAGGGCATTTCAAAGGGGAAACCGTCGATTTCCTCACCTTGAAGGTTCCAGGCGTGGATGCCAGCAGAAATGCTTGCCGAAGCCTTACCGCGACCGCAGAAGATGATTTCCGATATGCCGTCGTTGTTGAGGTCGGCCAAAACAGGGGCGCAGATGAGCGGATTGTTGTTCGTCACGGTGGAAAACAGCACCTCGCCCGTGTTGCTGAACACGTTGAAGCCGCCACGGGCATTGCCGTAGGCGGTAAGCACCACAATCTCAAGGGTGCCATTGCCGTCGATGTCGCCGACTGCAGCAGGATATTGGGCCATGCCGCCAGCAAGCGTTTGGGTCCAAAGGACGTTGCCTTGGCCGTCGATGACATTGATTTCCTCGTTATGGCAGAGGATGATTTCGTCTGCGCCGTCGTTGTTAAGGTCTGCTAAAGCCACGCCACGCATGGGCTTGTAGGTCGTGTTGGAGCCGAAGCTCAACGGAAATCCCGGCATGGGTGTCAGGCCGTCGCGAGCTTCAGGGGGAAGCTGTGCACGGAGCACGTTTTCTGTCCTAATGACACCTTCTTCGTCCATGAAGGCACGGGTCACGTTTCTTTGGGCTTGTGCCGTTATTGACAATGCCAGTAAAGCAAGTAATAGTAGAGGTAATTTTTTCATTTTCTTGATGTTTTTGGGAAGAAAAGGCCGTGCCATTTGCCGGCATCACCAGCGAACGACACGGCTCTGAGTTGTTAAGAATCGATGGGATTATTTCTCTTTCTTGCAGCAGCCGCACAAGCACTTGTAGGCAAGACCGGCGAGGCAAGCACCCACAAGCGGAGCCACGATGAAGAGCCACACCTGACCCATAGCGCTCCAAACGCCGTTGGTGTTGGAGAACAGGGCGACGCCAAGCGAACGGGCGGGGTTGACCGAAGTGTTGGTCAGCGGGATGCTGATGAGGTGGATGAGTACCAGGGTAAGACCGATGGCCAAACCACCAAACTTGCCGTTGGCGTGGCAACTGTCGGTGACGCCGAGGATGACCATCAAGAACACGAAGGTCAGCAGGGCTTCAACGAGGAAAGCACCACCAGTGGAAATGGCTTGATAGCCCGTATCGGGACCACCGCAAGCCTTCTGGAAGGCTTCACCGAAGCCGTTGGCAGCGAAAACACCAGTGTCACCAGCACCCGTGGCTTTCCAAACGAGGAGAAGCAAAGCACCAGCAATGATGCCGCCGATGAACTGGGCAGCCCAGTAGCAAAGCATCTCCTTCAGCGTCATGCGGCCATTGGCCCAAACGCCAAAGCTGACGGCGGGATTAAGGTGTGCACCCGAAATGTGGCCAATGCCGTAGGCCATGGCTACAACGGTCAAACCGAAGGCGATGGAAACGCCAAGGAAACCGACATGTCCAAAGAGAGCAGTACCGCAACCTCCAAAGACCAAAACGAACGTGCCGAACAATTCGGCGAAGAATTTGTTACAAATTTTCATAACGTTTTAATTTTTAATTGGTTATTAGATTAGTTAAGCTCATTTTCAGTTGAAAAAACCTTCGGAACAACTCCTTAGGAATACCGCAAATGTACAAAATAATCCAAAGCAACAACTTTTTTGAAAGAAATTGTCATTGAAAAGACAGCAGTTGGCCATCAAGCGGGAAAAAAACCGATTCAATAAAGGAAATTGTCGTAAGGATACCGTATTGCGTGCATATCGCGGATTTCCTTGTAAAGCAAATCCCTGAATTCCTGATAGTTGTCGCGGTTCTTGGCGGAGATGAAGATGCAGTTGTCGTTCATCTTGGCCATCCAAGTCTTTTTCAGCTCCTCATAGGAGACGTTGCGCTTGGTGGACGGCGTCAAGTCGTCGGGGTCTTTCTCTTCCCAAGTGTAGGCGTCGGTCTTGTTGAAAACGACAATGGTCTTCTTGTCGGCGCAGCCCAACTCGGCCAAGGTCTGGTTGACCACTTCCATCTGTGCCTCAAAGTCGGGATGAGAGATGTCCACCACATGCAAGAGGATATCCGACTCACGCACCTCGTCCAAAGTCGACTTGAACGATTCCACCAGATGATGTGGCAACTTGCGGATAAATCCCACAGTATCAGAGAGAAGGAAAGGAAGATTTTCTACCACCACTTTGCGCACCGTCGTGTCGAGTGTGGCGAAAAGTTTGTTCTCGGTATACACCTCCGACTTGCTTAGCAGGTTCATGATAGTGGATTTGCCGACGTTGGTGTAACCCACGAGAGCTACGCGAACGAGTTTACCACGGTTCTTGCGTTGCACGGTCTTCTGCATGTCGATTTCCTTTAGTTTTTCTTTCAACAGCGCGATTCTGTCCAAAATCAAGCGGCGGTCGGTCTCGATTTGGGTCTCACCAGGGCCACGCATACCGATACCACCGCGTTGACGCTCCAAGTGGGTCCACATACGAGTCAAGCGTGGCAAAAGGTATTGATATTGAGCTAATTCCACCTGCGCCTTGGCGTGTGCTGTATGCGCATTTGAGGCAAAAATGTCGAGAATCAAGCTGGTACGGTCAAGGACGCGGCACTCCAAAGCCTGCTCCATGTTACGAGCTTGCGTCGCGCTCAGTTCGTCATCGATGACGGCCAGTTTAATGTCCTCTGACTTGATGTATTGGTGGATTTCCTCCAACTTGCCCGAGCCCAGATAAGTCACGCTGCTCGGATGGTCCATGGCCTGCACGAAACGCGCCACGGGAACGCCGCCAGCCGTTTCCAGCAAGAACGCCAATTCGTCCAAATATTCCTCCGTGCGCTCGCGACCTTGCTGTTTGGAGGCCACTGCGATGAGAACTGCCCTTTCGGGGATTTTTTCGTAAGTTATGAAGTCTCCCATGTCGAATGCGGAATTATGAATGCGGAATTCGGAATAATTACCCTTGGTAGCTTTATTCCATATTCCGCATCCAGCATTCCGAATTAATATTGTCTAAATCCTATAATCTTTCGCACTTCATTCAAGGTCTTCGCCGCGCTCTCGCGGGCCTTCTCGGCACCCATACGGGCAATGCGGTCGAGGCGGGCCTCGTCGGAGGAGAACTCTTTAATTCGCTCGCGGATAGGCGCAACAGCCTTCTCCAAATCATCAGCTAATTGCTTTTTCATGTCGCCGTAGCGGATGGAGCAGTCGTTCCACTTCTCATCGAAATATTTCACCGTCTCTGGCTCGCTGACGATGTTCATCATCGTAAACAGGTTCTGAATCACCTCTGGCTTGGGGCTGTTCGGCTCGGTCGGACCGCTGTCGGTGACGGCGCGCATCACCTTCTTGCGCATAGTCTTCTCGTCCTCAAAGAGGTAGATGCAGTTGCCATCGCTTTTGCCCATCTTGCCGCTGCCGTCCAATCCAGGCACTTTGATGGCATCGCCGCCGAAGTAATAGTTCTGCGGCTCGGGGAAGAACTCCACCTTATAGATATTGTTGAAGCGGCGGGCGCACTTGCGAGCCATCTCCATGTTCTGCTCCTGGTCCTTGCCCACGGGCACCCATTTGGCGCGGTGTTGCAGGATGTCGGCGGCCATCAACGTCGGATAGGTGAACAAGCCAGCGTTCACATTGTCAGGTTGTTGACGTGCCTTCTCCTTGAAGGTGGTCACACGCCCCAACTCGCCGATGTAAGCGTTCATGTTGAAATAAAGGTACAGCTCGATAGTCTCCGGCACATCACTTTGGATGTAGATGGTGGCCTTTTCGGGGTCGATGCCGCAGGCGAGGTATTCGGCCAGAATGGTGCGGGCCGAACGCTGTATGTTTTCAGGCGTGGGGTGCGTGGTCAGCGAGTGCCAGTCGGCGATGAAGAAATAGCAGTTGTAGTCTTCCTGCATCTTCACGAAGCTGCGCACGGCGCCATAGTAGTTGCCGAGATGGAGGTTTCCGGTGGGGCGGATGCCGCTCAATACGATGTCTTTTGCCATGTTGTAACAATTTGCCTGCAAAAGTAATAAAAAAACTGAC
Source organism: uncultured Bacteroidales bacterium (assembly GCA_947305795.1). Classification (GTDB taxonomy): domain Bacteria; phylum Bacteroidota; class Bacteroidia; order Bacteroidales; family F082; genus Limimorpha. The sequence goes on from CAMZEK010000009.1 coordinate 18,693, forward strand.
GCACGACAAAAAAGCCTGTCCCTTTGCGAGACAGGCTTTCTTGGTTTTTTGACCACAACTTCTTGCTTACAGTTTGATGTCGTCGCCTTTGGCGTTAAGGAAGTTGTACTGCAGCATGTGGAAATCGGGCATGGATTGCACTTTGAATCTCTTGCCGTATTTCTTCATCCATTTGCGTCGAATCGAAAACAGGCCATCTATGCAGAGATAGGAATAGATAAACGGATGCACCTGCAGTGTGACGCGGTTCTCGTTTTGGTCGACGAGCAGGTATTTGAGGTTGTTTTCGATTTCGTCGATGAACAGGATGGCGGGCCTGATTTTGCCTTCTCCAGCGCAAACAGGGCATTTTTCCTGGACGAGCACCTCGGTTTCGGGGCGCACGCGATGACGGGTGATTTGGATGAGGCCGAACTTGGTGGCAGGTAGGATGGTGTGCTTGGCTCGGTCGGGAGCCATGGCTTCCACAAGTGCGTCGAAGAGTTTCTTACGGTTTTTCGCTTCGTGTAAGTCGATGAAATCGACAATGATGATGCCGCCCATGTCGCGTAAGCGCAATTGTCGCGCAATTTCCTTGGCGGCATCGAGGTTGACTTGGAGGGCGTTCTCTTCCGGCGTGTTGTCTTTGTTCAATCGGTGGCCGCTGTTGACGTCTATGACGTGCATGGCTTCCGTGTGTTCGATGATTAGGTAAACGCCGTTTTTGAGCGAGACCACGCGCCCGAAAAATCCTTTGATTTGCTTCGCAACATTATATTGCTCAAAGATTGGGAGTTTGCCTTTGTAAAGCTGTAGGATTTCAAGTTTTTGGGGCGCAATAGTTTGGAGGTAGTTGTGAATTTCTTCATAAAGTGTTTCGTCGTCAACGACGATGTTGTTGAACGACTCGTTCAGCAAATCGCGCAGCATGACAGAGGTTTGGTCCATTTCGCTGACCATCTTGCCAAAATTGGTCATTTTTGTCATCTCGACCGTGCAATGTTCCCATTTGTCGATGAGTGACCTGAGGTCGGTGTCAAGTTCGGCCACTTTTTTGCCTTCGGCCACGGTGCGGATGATGACGCCGTAATTGTTCGGACGGATACTCTGGATGAGACGTTTGAGACGGCTACGCTCCTCGCTGCTTTTGATTTTCGATGATACCGAGACGCGGTTGGAAAAGGGGACAAGGACGAGATAACGTCCGGCAAAGGACACTTCTGCCGTAATTCTCGGCCCTTTGGTGGAAATGGGCTCCTTGGCGATTTGAACAGGAATCAAATCACCTACGGTGAGGAAGTCGGCGATTTTTCCCTTCTTTTCTGCGTCGGGTTCCATCTGGAACTTGGCCATGGAGACATCCTGGCCCGAAGTGACCATTTTTTTGTACTTGAGCAAGGAATTGATTTGCGAGCCAAGGTCAAGATAGTGCAGGAAAGCCTCCTTATGATAGCCCACATCAACGAAAGCCGCATTGAGACCCGGCAGTATCTTTTTGACCTTGCCCAAATAAACGTCTCCTACCGCAAACTGGTTGTTGGTCTTCTCTTTGTGAAGTTCGACAAGTATGTTGTCCTCCAACAGTGCAATGTCAACCTCCGAAGCGTGCGAACTGATAATCAGGTCGCGCATCACCGTCTTTTCCACCGTCGCAACGGTTTCAACAGTTTGTTGTTCTTCAGACATAGTGTTTTGCTTTTGGGGTTAACGAATTGATTGATAAAACAATAACACAACATTGTGTTGCCAATGCTGTGTTATTGTTCCTTTTGACCTCAAAGAAGATTATTTCTTCTTGTGTCTGTCCTTTCTCAAGCGTTTTTTGCGCTTGTGCGTTGACATCTTGTGTCTTTTGTGCTTCTTACCGTTTGGCATAGTATTGCGATTTTGTGTTGATTCTTACTTGACAGCGTTCATGAAGGTCTTGGCAGGCTTGAAGGCCGGAATCTTGTGGGCCGGGATGGTGATGGCCACATTCTTACCAATATTACGGCCAGTCTTTTCAGCTCTCATCTTGATGATGAAGCTACCAAAGCCTCTCAGATATACGTTGTCACCCTTAGCCAGAGAGTTCTTAACGACTTCCATGAAGTTCTCAACAACATTTTGAACAGCACCTTTTTCAATGCCTGTCTTGTTGGCGATTTCAGCCACGATTTCTGCTTTTGTCATTTTTTTACTTATTTGATGGTTAGAATTACTGTTTGTTGTAAATTTGCGGCAAAGGTACGAACAATTTTCATACGAAGACGATTTTTGTTCAATTTTTTTCTTCTAATGAGTTATAAATAAAGAATTTCGGCAACAACAGACGATGAAAATCATACAAGACACCTTGATTAATTGGTATGCAGAAAACCACCGCGACCTACCTTGGCGACACCATCCCACGCCCTATCAGGTATGGATTTCGGAGGTCATTCTGCAGCAAACTCGCGTCAACCAGGGCTACGATTACTACCTTCGTTTTACCGAGCGCTGGCCCACCGTCGCTGACCTCGCCAACGCCACTGAGGAAGAAGTGCTGAAGATGTGGCAGGGATTGGGCTATTATTCCCGCGCTCGAAACCTACACCAATGCGCCCAGCAAGTGGTCGAAGAATATGGCGGTGAGTTTCCTGCTGATTTCGACAAGCTGCTAAAACTTAAGGGGATAGGAAACTATACGGCGGCAGCCATCTCTTCCTTCGTGTTCAACTTACCTTACGCTGTGGTCGACGGAAATGTGTATCGCGTGCTTTCCCGTCTCTTCGACATCGAAACTCCTATTAATATTAATGAAGGCCAAACTCTTTTCGCCCACCTTGCTGATGAATTGCTCAACCGCGAGCAGCCCGGACTCCACAACCAAGCCATGATGGAGTTTGGCGCGCTGCAATGCACGCCCAAAAATCCCAATTGCTTGCTTTGTCCGTTGCAATCGCATTGTTTGGCTTTTACGCACCAAACGGTGATGCAAAGACCCATCAAGCTGCAAAAGACCAAGGTCAGTACAAGGTATCTCAACTACTTGGTTATCAGGATAAACGAACAAATCTACCTCCATAAGCGCAGTGACAACGACATCTGGCGCAACCTCTACGATTTCCCCTGCATTGAAAGTCAGGAACCCATGTGTGTGGAGCAAGTCATCCAATCCGAGGGATTTCGACAATTCATTGGAGACAAACCATTTACGATAATAAGAATTTCCCCGACCTTTACCCACAAGCTCACTCATCGCACCCTCATCGCGCAGTTCATCGAAATAAAACTTGAAGAAGAATTGTTGCGGATTGAAACAAAAGGTGTATTTTTGACCCATGAAAGTGACTTGGGAAACTACCCCATTCCACGCTTAATAGACTTATACCTAAACACTTAAAAAGAAAACATCATGGCAAGTTTGAACAAAGTCATCCTCATTGGCCGTCTTGGTAAGGATCCTGAAATCACCACTTTCGAGAACGGCAACAAGAAAATCAGCGCCACCTTGGCCACCTCGGAACGTTACCGCGACCGCGACCAAAACTGGGTAGAACAGACCGACTGGCATAATATCGTCGTTTGGGGCAATCTCGCCAACGACATCGCCGATGGCCGTCGTAATTATTCGAAAGGCGACCTCATGTATGTCGAGGGCAAGTTGCGCACTCGCCAATATACTGACCAACAGGGTATTGTGCGCTATGTCACGGAGGTTTATGCCGACAAGATGATGCAGATGGCGCCTGCACGTCCGGCTCAGCAGTCGTCATTCGGTCAGCCTTACGCTCCTGCCGTCGAACCCACACCAGGATACGTGCCACAAGGCAATGCCAACGAGTCGAATGACCTGCCATTTTAACAAAATTGGTCTCCATGTCGGGAAAAAAAACTATTTTTGCGGCCTGAACTTAAAACGATACGATTTTGGAAACACCTGACCCTGACCCTCTCATAGGACTTCTCGCTGTTGTTTCAAACAACTTTTTCACTGGATTTACCGTCAACGCCATCATTGGATTGGTCGTATTATGCCTGCTCCTCATCGCCTCAGCTTTGATTTCGAGCAGCGAGACGGCATTTTTCTCCTTACAGCCCGCCGACATCAACCATCTTGAATCACGTGGCGATGCCAAAAGCAAACTTGTATTAGACCTCCGCGAGAAACCCAAGACCCTTTTGGCTACCATCTTGATTGGCAACAACTTCGTTAATGTCACCATAGCATTGCTGGCTACGTACATCATGGCGCAACTGTTCGACATGGTGAACTATCCAATAGCTGCCTTTCTTCTTGAAGTGGTAATTGTCACCTCATTAATATTAATTGTGGGTGAAATTACGCCAAAGATTTATGCCAGCAAACGGCCCGTCAAAGTGGCGCGTTTTATGGGAAGGACTTTGCGTTTCCTCAACGGCCTTTTCAAGCCTTTAAGCCGATTGCTTGTCAACTCTACTTCGTTTATGGACAAGCACTTGGAGAAGAAAAAAGGCGAAATTTCAATGGAAGATCTTTCCACTGCCGTGGAAATCGCCACCGAAGAATCAACCCCACTTGAAGAGAAACAGATGTTAATGGGTATCGCCTCGTTCAGTGAGAAGGAAGTTAGTGGTGTGATGATTCCGCGCGTCGACATTATCGGTGTGGAGAAAGGCATGGAGTTCTCGGAGATGCTTGCCATCGTCATAAAAAGCGGATTTTCAAGGATTCCTGTCTACGATGAGACTATGGATAAGGTAACAGGCATCCTCTACGTGAAAGACCTACTTCCTTACTTGGACGCCCAGTCTTACGAGTGGCAGAAGCTCATCCGCCCCGCTTTCTTCGTGCCTGAGAACCGCAAAATCAATGACTTGTTCCAAGATTTTCGCGAGAAGAAGATACACATAGCCATTGTGGTGGACGAATACGGCGGCACATCGGGACTAATCACAATGGAAGATGTCATCGAGGAAATTGTGGGTGAGATTAATGACGAATTCGACGAGGCCAATGTGGAGGAGCACTACAAAAAGCTTGACGATGGTAGCTATCTCTTTAAGGCTCAAACCAGTATCGTTGACTTCTGCAAAGTATTTGGCGTGGACGAAAACTACTTTGAACCCATGCAAGGCGAGGCTGACACCTTGGCGGGACTCATCCTGGAAATTGAGGGACGCATCCCTGAAATCGGGTTCAAGTTCAGCTTCGAGAAGTTCCACATGGAAATCACCGACGCTGACCCGAAACGCATCAAGGAAGTGAAAGTTATATTTGATGAAGAATAAAGTATCCATAGTGCTTGCGGCTTTTGTCATTCTGGTCGTCGCCTTCTCGTGCGACCGCCAGTCGAACTATCTGCCCAAACCGCGCGGCTATTTCCGCATCGACCTGCCTGATAAAGCCTATTCCAAAGTCGACACCTTGGAAAAATACAGCTTCGAATGCCCGCAATATGCGCTTGTTACGCCCGACCCTTATTCTCCCGACGAAAAGAACTGGGTCAACATTGAGATGCCGCAGTTCAAAGGTTCTATCCACTTGACGCACAAGCCTATAGACGGAAACTTGGGCGAGTATTTGGAAGATGTCCACACGATGGTCATCAAGCACTTGCAAAAAGCCAACGGCGTGCGCGACAGCCTGATTGCCAATGAAGAACATGACGTTTATGGCCTGCTCATTGAGATGGACGGCAAAGGAGTGGCCACGCCCTTGCAGTTCTACCTCACCGACAGCACGAGGAACTTTGTGCGTGGTGCCTTGTACTTCAATTTCAAGCCCGACAACGATTCGATGCAGCCCGTCATCACCTTCATTCGCAAAGACATTGACCACTTGATTGAGACGTTTGAGTGGAAATAATTTGCAGGTTTTTCCCTATCTTTCAACAAAAAATCTTATTTTCGCGGCGCGAAAAACTTTTTGCACCGATGTAAACGCAGTATTCACTTTAAAGAAAGGGGGAAAGGCCTATGATTAACAGCCTGAAAATCGGGAACTTGACTTGGCGTCATCTCAACAACCCAACCGAGGAAGACTTCGAATTCCTCAAAGACCGGTTTCACTTCCACCCCCTAGACATCGAAGACTGCAAATCCGTCAACCAACGCCCGAAAATCGACATTTACGACGATTATTACTTCCTTATCCTCCATTTTCCCAACTTCGACCGCCAGAACAAGTTCGTGAAAATCAAGGAGGTGAAGATTTTCTGGGGCAAAGACTATATCATTTCCATAGAGAAAAACCCTTGGGGTGTGTCACAACTCTTTGAGGAATACGAGGAGCGCATCAAGAACGAGGAAGAGATGAACTTCCGCAACTCCGACATCCTGCTCTATCGCATCCTCGAAAAGCTGATGACCGAGTCGGTGTATTTGCTCCGCAAGGTGGGCTTGGACGTTGAATTAATCAACCGCGAACTGCTGCAGGAAAAACAGGTCAAAATCATCGAGCGCATCAGCGTAACGCGCAAGAACCTCATCCTCATCAACACCATCTTCAAGCCACAGCTGAGGCTCTTCCATCTCTTCGAGACGGGTAAGGTGCGCGGCTTTACCGACGATGTGGAGTACATGGAAGACTACTGGGGCAACATCCTCGACTATCTACAAAAGGTGTGGGACATGACCGAGGACTACGAGGAATTGATCGAGGGTCTGTCGCAAACCTTCGACTCGATGCAGACCAACAAAACCAACGAAACGATGAAAATCCTGACCCTCGTCTCGACCATCATCCTGCCTTTGACCTTCATCACGGGGCTTTACGGCATGAATGTGGGTTTACCTTTCCAAGATAAGGCTTGGGCCTTTTGGGGCATCATGGGATTCATGGCGATAGTGGCCACGGCATTTTATATCTATTTCAGGCATAAGAAAATGATGTGATGTATGTAGAGACGTACGTCTCTACGACATCCATCATTTTACCAATAATTTCTCGTATTTCACCACAGCATCGCCCCGCATCAATTTCACAATATAACAGCCTCGGGCAAAATCATCGGGCAACGTCAAAGTGAAATCGCCCACCGTCTTTCCAGTTGCCTTGAGAAGCACACGACCACACAAATCACAGATGACTACGGCGTCAAAGGTTTGAAGATTTCCGCTCACATGAAGCGATTGGCCAGCCTCGATGGGGTTGGGGAAAAAATAAACCGGCTCGTCCAAATGATTATCAACGACGTTCCAATTCGGATCCCAAATCATGCGGGCATATTCGGGGTGGTCGACGAAGGGGTTGCGGTTGTATTGGTAGTCGTCGTAAATGACGTTGTTGCGGTCGATTTCCTTCTGGCTGACAGGGTCTTGCTCGTTCCAGCGCATGAGCATCTGGATTGCCCACGGCAAGATCTCCGACTTGTTAGTCATGTCGCTGCTGCTCCAACTGCCGTCCTCGCTGTAGTAACGCACGCTCATGTACATAATGGCGCGGGCAAAGTCGCCCTTGTATTCGTCGATGGGTTCAAACACGATGCCCGAATAACCCGATGTCATGCAAGTGCCCAATTTCGAGCCGTTTTGTGAAGTCCATGAAGCCGAACGCACCTCGCCGAAGGGATAATTGCCACGCTTGTTGTTGACGTAGCCGTCCACGGGAAAGATGTGGTGCAAGTCGGTGCGCGCTGTACCGTCGTTATTGAACCAACTCTGCGGCCAGGAATGCTCGCGATTGTAGCAGTCGCCCTCGCTGCTGTAGTTGCCACATTGGTCTTGACCGAGGTAATAAGTATACGGCGGGTTGCCGTTTGGGCGGTCGGAATACATGTCCCACACCACTCCGTTGCCTTTGTTGTCGGTACTCCAGAATGCGTTCCAAAGGTTGCTGTAGGAAACAGTGCTGTGTCCCTTGATAATGTTGTGCAGAGCTACTTTCAACTGGTTGCCTGTCAAACCGTTGGCGGAATTGTAGTAATTGGCTGGTTGAGCCGAGACCATCAGCGCGAAAGACAAACCGATAAAGAGGAAAAGTATCTTTTTCATAGGGAATCTTTGAATTTTGAATCTTTTAATCTTTAAATCAAATCAGTAAAGAGATACAATATCGCGATGACGGCCATAAACACCGCTGCCGAAAACTCAATGAAACTCAGTTTTTTAATCATGCTTGGCGTAAATTCGACACGCACAGTGAAGAAGGCCCACAGAAAGCCCGCTACCACAACGGCCAGAATGAACCACAAGCCAAAAGGCATAAAACAGAAGCCCATGAGTGACATGAGGAGGGTGTTCATCGCGGCGAGAACGGAGAGGCCGAAAATGTCCCAATCCGACTGAACGGTGTAAAGCATCTTGCCCTTCAGTACTCGCATCGAATCGACGAACATCTTGACAGCCACCACGAGCATCATCACAAAGACCATGTACTCAGCCACATAGTTAAAGAGATGCGCCATCAGCCGACCCAAATTGTAGCCGATGATGACCGCAACGCCCTGGGTAATACCGAACATCAACGGGATGAGTAACTTCTGCGCAGGCTTGTCGTCCGCCTTGATTAATCCCACCGAGCGTGTGACCACGGGAGAAGTCAGGCAGAGGATAAAGAGGATGCTGAGGATGATTGCGGAGGTAGTCATAAATCACTCTTAATCAATTATGCAAGTTGAGGAACTGCGAACCGAGAAGACTCCTCCTCCAATGAAGCATCAAGTATGACGTTTTCGTCCTCATATTCGGCCACCAATTCGCATAATAGATTCAACTCTAGATTTTTTGGGTCGTCTTCAGCAACGCCTTCTCCTGTAAGAGGGATGAGCTCATCAATACGGGCCAATATCGCTCGCAATTCCTTTTCTGTTTTTATCAATGCCATATCTCAAATGTTTTTGATGTCCTTTATTCTGTCATATTCAGCATGTGTGCCAATGAAACGGCTGAGAACATTCTGCGGCGTGAACTTGATGACTACCACCACACGATAGTCGTTCCCCTTTATGTTGAACACATATCGCTGATTGCCCACACTATCTACCGAATTGAATGTCCTTTTGATGTCGGCAAAGTTTTGCCATTGGGCCTCTTCTGTCTTTTTGACCCAACTAAGCAATGCAGCTTTGGCCTGGGGTTCTTCGTGTAGTAGTCCTTGATAAACGTTTTGGAAATGATTCTCATTACATCATTTTTTGCTGTATGCCGCAAAATTACACAATTTTTCCAAAGCAACCTATTTTCCCAAAAACAAAATTCGGGGACACCTTAATTAAAAGGCATCCCCGAAAGGTTCTTGATTTGGATCATTTCATTCCTCGCACCAACACGAAGCGGGTGATGGAGCAAAGCCCCGAAGAGGCGACCCTATCACACCCCGATATGCATTGTCGGGCTCGTAATGATCAGCCCAGTCTCTTGAACTGGCAAGTGAAGTGGCGCATCAACTCAGCTTCCCAAGTGATTTCGAGACCGCGCTTGATGGTGTCGCGGCGGTCATACACGTTCTTCAAGGCCGCAGCAATCACGTCCATGTGGTTGTTGGTGTACACACGGCGCGGGATACAGAGGCGCACGAAGTCGTTGCCACCGAAGCGGTTCTCGCGCGTGACCGGATCGCGGTCGGCGAGGACATAGCCGATTTCGCAGGCGCGGATGCCGGCTTCGAGATATAGCTCGCAGGTCAGCGTTTGGGCAGGGAACTCTTCCTTCGGGATGTTGGTCAACACCTTGTCGGCATCGACGAAGATGGCGTGGCCACCGGCGGGACGCTGGTAAGGAATGCCATACTCATCAAGCTTGGCGGCCAAATAATGCACTTGCTTGATGCGGGTTTCAACCATCTCAAATTCGATGTTTTCCTTCAAACCAACGGCCAAGGCATCCATGTCGCGACCGTTCATGCCGCCATAGGTGAGGAAGCCCTCGAAGGGGATGCAGAACAGCTTGGCACCTTCGTACCAGTCTTTCTTGTTGGTAGCGATGAAGCCGCCCATGTTGACGAGAGCATCCTTTTTGGCACTCATCGTCATGGCATCGGCGTAGGAGTACATCTCCTTAGCAATCTCGCGCAAGGTCTTGTTCTCATAGCCCTTTTCACGGGTCTTGATGAAGTAGCAGTTCTCGATGAAGCGGGCACTGTCGACAACGACTGGCACGCCGTACTTGTGGCAGAGTTCGCAGGTCTCGCGGACATTCTGCATGCTTACGGGCTGACCGCCGACGGTGTTGTTCGTCACGGTGAGGACCATGAAAGGCACGTTGCCTTTGTTCTCTTTCAGCACCTTCTCAAGCTTCTCAAGGCTGACGTTGCCCTTGAAAGGCACCTCAAGCTGGGTGTCGTAAGCCTCGGGGACGGTGACGTCAATGGCGAAGGCCTTGCGGCTCTCGATATGTCCCTTGGTGGTGTCGAAGTGGGCGTTGCCAGGGATGACCATGCCAGGTTTTACCAAATAGCTGAACAGCACATTCTCGGCAGCACGGCCTTGGTGCGTCGGGATGACGTACTCAAAACCAGTCAGTTCAGTGATGGTATTCTTCATGTGGTAGAATGAACGGGCGCCGCCGTAGCTCTCGTCGCCCATCATCATCGCGCTCCATTGGCGGTCGCTCATGGCACCGGTGCCAGAGTCGGTGAGCAGGTCGATATAGACATAGTCTGACTTCAGCATGAAGATGTTGTTGTGGGCCTCTTCAAGCCACTTTTCGCGTTGTTCGCGGGTGGATTTCTTAATGGGTTCGACCATCTTGATTTTCCACGCTTCTGCAAATGGTAATTCCATGATATTAGTGTTTAGTTGTTAAGTTATTAAGTTGTTTGGTTGGAAGATTTTTTGAATGCAAACCTTTGACATGTTCTGTGTCAGTGTGAAGAACGAAACACTCCAAACGGTTTATCTAAGAGCTTGTCAAAAACGGTCACGCTCCTTCACGTTCAAATAAATCGCTTTGCCAATAAGCTTAGGCATAGTAATACATTCAAAAAACGCTCAAAATTACGGTTTTTTTTGGAAATGCAAGGGGTAAAGTGGGATTTTTCCTTATTTTTGGACTTTCAAATCAAGAAAAACAATCCAAAATTCGATTTTATCATGCTTAAACTCAAATCATTACTCTTAGCAAGCCTGCTGCTTGTAGGCCTCAATGCCATGGCGCAGGAAGAACAGGAAATGCTCGTCGGCGCCAACTGCACGAGCATCATGGTGGGCAAAAAAGCCTCCACCGACGGCTCCGTCATCACTTCGCACACCTGCGATGGGCGCTACCGCACTTGGATGCGTTGGGAACCCGCCGCCGACCACGAAAAAGGCGAGATGTACAAGGTCTACAAAGGCACCATGCACACCGAAGACCCCTTCGACAACCGCAACGTGGAACTCGCCGGCGAAATCCCGCAGGTGGAACACACTTATTCGTACCTCAACACGGCCTATCCCTGCCTCAACGAGAAGCAACTGGCCATCGGAGAGACGACTTTCTCAGGCCCTGACACTTTGGTCAACAAAGACGGCATGTTCATGATCGAAGAGCTGGAACGTGTGGCCTTGATGCGCTGCGACAATGCTCGCGACGCCATCAAGCTCATCGGCAAACTCGTGAAGGAATACGGCTACTGCGACGGCGGCGAGTGCATCACTATCGCCGACAAGAACGAGGTGTGGCAAATGGAAATCCTCGGCGAAGGCCCCGACAAAATCGGCGGCGTGTGGGCGGCCAAGCGCATCCCCGACGACGAGGTGGGCGTTTCGGCCAATATCGCACGTATCGGCAAACTGGAGCGCAAGAGCAAGGATTTCTATTGCTCCGACAACTGCGAGGCCGTGGCCAAGAAATATGGCCTCTGGGATGGCGAGGGCGACTTCATCTTCTGGAAGGCCTTCCGTGCCGAATATGGTGGCGGCAAGAACTACAGCGACCGTGAGTTCTTCATCCTCAGCCAGTTGGCTCCTTCACTGAACCTCAACCGCGACATGCCCGAACTGCCTTTCTCAGTAAAACCCGACGAGAACGTCGACGTGCGCAAGGTGATGGAACTCTTCCGCAGCACCTACGAAGGCACCGACATGGACATGACGCGCAATGTGAAGATGGTCAGCAAGAAACGCCAAGACGACGGCACCGTAGTCGAAGACACCATCATCAGCCCTGTGGCCAACCCGTGGATGAACGGCACCATGCAGAACACGCTGAACTATCTTGCCCCCGGCACCGTGAACTTCCAACGCACTGTGGCCGTAGCCTGGAGCAGCTACCACCACATCATCCAATGCCGCAGTTGGGTGCCCGACGAAATCGGCGCCATCTGCTGGATGGCTTGCGACAACCCGGGCCAAAGTCCGCGTATCCCGATTTTCTCCGGCTCCACTACCGTCCCCGACGGTTTCGACAAGTGCGGCCAGCTTCGTTATCGCGACGAGGCCTGGATTTGGCACTATCGCAAGGCCAACAAATTAGCCACCGTGCAATGGGGCCGCTGCAAGAAGACCCTGATGGACAACGCCAACCGTTTCGAGCAGAAGGCTTTCGACGAAATCCCTGCCATTGAGAATAAGGCTAAGGCATTGATTGCCGACGACAAGACCAAGGAAGCCACCGAACTCCTCAACCAATACACCTCCGACTTCGCTGCCTCCACACGCCAAGCTTGGAAGGAGATGGAAAACAAGTTCTGGTACTGGTTCGGGACGGGATTCTGAAATAGTTCGGCCTAATATGAAAACGGGGTGCGCTAAATATTTGACGCACCCCGTTTTTTGTTCAAGATCAAAGGTTTAGTTTCTTTGTGAAATGGTAATGGTAATTTGTGTGTCGTAGTCGCCTAAGAGTAGTACCTCAGTAGTTCTGTCGTGGGTGCTTAACATGGGATCGATGGTGAAGACTACCTGACCATTGCCTGACCCGCTAGAAGGCGAATAATGCACCCAATTTGCTCCTTTGTCAAGACGCCAATTCAAGGTTGAGGTGATATTAATCGTGTATTGTCCTCCCAATGCAGTTGCGTTGATGGCATTAATGTCCGTTTCAAGGATGATCGGTTTGGCTTCTTGAACGACAATTGTCTTGTCCATAATCTGATCGTTATAAATCGCTCTCACCTCGGTGGTTCTTGGTGTAGGGGAATTATTGATATCAACGATGATATTTTGGATACCATTTCCATTGCCCGAATTGGTCACCATATAAATCCAGGAGGCAGGAGTCTCAATTACCCAAGATACATTAGCAGTAACATTTAGTGTCTCAACGCTTCCTGTATAAGCAGTATACAATGTGTCGGGCGAAAGCGATATCGCTGGAGGCTCATCGCCAGCTTCTTGGGTCACGGTGACGTTGCGCCTCAAATTGCCGGAAGAAATCCAAAACTCAAACGAACGGGGTTCCGTGATGATATTCGGTGCCACGGTTAACACAACGGTAGTATTGCCTGTTCCACTCGAAGCAGACAATGAAACCCATTCTGATTGCAAATCGGCATTCCAATCAACGTCGCAGCTAATGGTGATTTCCGCTGTGCCGCCATCCTTTTCAAATGAGAACTCCTGAGGATCAACTGTTAGGAAATGCGGATCGGGGGCAGCGTCTTGACGTACCCAAACAAAGAGCGATTCGATTGAACCGTTGGGAACTAAACAATCAAACCGAATACGCTCCTCACGGCTTACATACTCAATGTTTTCGGCCACATTGACCGTGACCTCGGCGTTCCCATCGCCTAAGGCGGGTTCAAATGTAATCCAGTCGGCTTCGGTGGTGGCTGTCCAAGAGATAGTACTAGTCACAGATATAGCCCCAGTACCGCCAGGGTATGTCATTTCGATGTCCATCGGATCAATGCTGAACACATAGCCCGATTCGTTGGACTGTTTCACCGTCACTTGTGCTTCAAGGCCGTCAGCGGCAAAAACCAATGTGGCTTGACGTTCCTCAGAGTCGCTGTCAAATAAGGCGACTGTCAGTTCAATACGGCTGTCGTTGGAGCCTTCGGTAGCCGAAGCTGCAAGCCAATTTGGCAAACCAGTCAGCGACCATTCCAAGTTAGATTCCACGTTGATTTCAAAAGTGCCGCCCCAACGGATGCATGAAATATGGTCAGGTGTTACACGGAGATATCCAGATTCTGAAGACATGGCTTCTTGTTTCACCGTCAATGAGGCCGAATTGTCCTTGGACGACACTCTGATTTCGCTTGAACGTGCCTCTGTACCATTGTTGGTAGAGGCTGTGAGCGTCAACGTGGCATCTCCAGTGCCTGATGTGCCCGAAATGGAAATCCAATTGGGATAAGTGCCTATCGTCCAATCTCCATTGGAAATCACAGAGATTTCGACGGAACCGCCTTCAGGAGCGATTTCAACCGTATTGGTAGAAAACGAAACTTCCACTTTCTTTCCACAACTGGCCACAAGCAGCAGTAGGCTGACCAGTGCAAACATTATGTTCAGTTTTTTCATATTTGATAGATTTAGATTTTCAGAATCAAAGGTTTACCAAAGCATAACGGCTGGACACACTCTTTATTATACGAACATGAAAAAAGGTGCGCCGTTTTTGACGCACCTCTCTTCATTAGGTTTTTTGCGAATCAATAGAACTTGGCTCTATTGTCCTCAATCTTGGTATTGTTCTTCAAAGCACTGTAAATGGAGCCACCCAACACTTTGTTGTTGAACTGGCTGGTCTTTTCCCTGAGGATGTCAGCATAATCTGAAGGTGTCTCAGGCTTGGCAATCTTCACATTCTTGACGATGAAAGCAGAAGAATTGCCTGCCACGGGACCGACTTCTTCACCTTCCTTCATGCCAAAGATGGTACCAATGATGTCGGCCTCAACACCGAAGTTGCCGAGAACACGCGAGTCGATGCTGACATCGGAAACCGAAGTCGACTCGGCACCGAGTTCACTCACCATTCTGTTCACGTCGTTACCACAAGCCTTCATCTTCTCAACTGCGATTTCGCCCTTCTTCTTGTTGATGATTTGGTATTTGGCTTGTTCGGCGACCACGCTCAACGGGGCATACCCTTCGGGAACGATATTGGTCAGAGCGGCGACGACAAACATATTGTCCATGTCAAAGATGGTGGAAATGTCGCCTACCTTGGTGTCGTCCTTGAAAGCCCAGCGTACGATTTCACGCGGGTTATCAATACCAGTGATTTGGTATGTGGAAGCGTTCATGCGAGGCATGGTGCGCTTGGTGAGGCCTTGCTCTTCGATGGCAGCATTGAACTGATCGTATGTCTTGTTCTCTGTCACGAACTTGTTGGCTTCGGCAAAGGTGTTTTGATAAGTTTTTGTGCTTGAAGTGATTTCATGCTTCAAGAAAGCCAAACGAGCTTTGAGCTGGGGAGCAGTCTTGTCCGTTACCTTGATGACATGATAGCCATACACCGTCTCGACCACACCAAGGGTGCCCACGGGGTTGTTCAAGACGAAATCGTTGAAAGGTGCTACCATTGCACCATCGGTGAACCAATCCAGGTCGCCGCCTTTTTCTTTCGAACTTGGGTCAGTGGAGAATTGTTCGGCCAATTCCGCAAACAGGTTTTCGTTCTTCGGGTTTTTCTTCAGCACGTTCAACAAGCTGTCGGCCTTGGCTTCGGCTTGTTCTTTGGTGATGCTGTCGGTGCTCCGAGTGGCTCCAGCATAGCTGATGAGGATATGGCTGGCTTTCAGTGAGTCAGAACGCTCCTGAAGGTCAACGATGCGAACCAAGTTGAAGGCATCTTCGTCTTCGTAGGGACCGAACACGTAACCTACTTCATTGCCGTTGTCGAAGATTGACTTTTCAATTTGCTGGGGAACGTCCTTGCGACCCATCCATGTGCTGTCATAACGCTTGTCGGAGTTGGCGTTGACGAAATTGGCCACATTGTCAGTAGCGGTGAAATCAGCTCTCATGGCTTGAACGTTCTTGAGGGCTTCTTGTCTGTCCTCAACAGAGGGCTTGATATCGAAGATGACGTATTCAATGTCGCGGCGCTCGTCAGTTTCATATCTGTATTTGTTTTCTTCGTAGAAAGCTTTCTTGTCCTTATCGGTGATGACCACTGTCGAATCGGGAATGGTGTTGTAACGCAAGGCGATGATGTCGGCCGAAGCTTTCTCGTTCTTGTTTTGGTAATACTTCTCAGCCAGTTTGTTGGGGACAAAATAGGAAGCCTTGACCAAATTGTTGAACTTGGTCTCAAGGCAATTCTCCTTCAAGGCTCTCTCGAAATCCATCCACTGCACGCGAGCGTCGGCGGGGAAGTCATTCAGGTTCTGGAGATAATACTCCATCATTTCCCTGTTGAAGCTGCCATCGGCATTGCGGAAGCTCTGCACTACCCATTCGTGTGGGTTTTCGCCAACGAACTGGTCATAGAGCTCTTCTGCCGACACGTTGATTCCCACGGCTTCGTATTCCTTGGTCATGATGTGTTTTTTCACCATTTCGTCCAAGGTGCTGTTGTAAATGCTGTAAGTCTCGTTGGAAGTGAGGGTGCCCGAACCTCTTCTGTTTTCAAGATTTTTCTCCTTTTGGGTCTCAAAGTCCTGATAGGGAATCTTTTCTCCGTCAACGACGGCGATGTTGTACTCACGGTTTCTGCCCTGACTTTGGAAAAGGTCTTGTAGGACGAACGCTAACAATGCGAGGCCGATGATTGCAATCAGCAATCCGCTGTGCCTTCTGATTTTTTCAATTGCTGCCATAATGCTTTTTACCTATTTTTTAATTATTAATACTTCAAATTTGAGCGTGCAAATTTAGCAAAGATTTCAAAGCGCGGGGATAAATGTTTCATTTTTATTTTTCCCTCGCCGCGACCTTGCC
Source organism: uncultured Bacteroidales bacterium (assembly GCA_947305795.1). Classification (GTDB taxonomy): domain Bacteria; phylum Bacteroidota; class Bacteroidia; order Bacteroidales; family F082; genus Limimorpha. Next base: position 35,372 of record CAMZEK010000009.1, read on the forward strand.
TTCAACACTATCTTACTTTGTTGTAAACCAATCAATTGGGTGTTGTTCTCAATTCCACTTCGTCCAGTTTCATATCCGAAGCTTTCAGGATTTTTACGGTATATTTCCCGATATTGAGCACTTCTCCCTGCTCAGGAATGCTCTCGCAGTAATGGATAATCATGCCCGCGAGGGTCTCATAGTCGTCGGAAATGGGCAAGTCTAGCTTGTAAGTGTCGTTCAGGTAGTCGATTTCAAGGCGTGCCGAAAACACGTATGTGCCGTCGTCAAGCACCTTCTCCACCTCTTCCTCCACATCGTATTCGTCGTCTATTTCTCCGAAAATCTCTTCCACCACATCTTCCATCGTGACAATGCCAGCCGTTCCGCCAAACTCGTCGACTACAGCGGCTACGCCTTGGTGCTTCTGAATCAAGTGTTTCAGGAGACGGTCGGCGGTGTAGGTCTCAGGGAAAAAGTCTATGGGACGCACCAAATCAGCCAAAGTTGCGTCGCGATGCCCGGCGATGGCCCGCACTACATCATTGAGGTGGACGTAGCCTACAATGTCATCGATATTTTCCGAATAGACGATTAGTTTGGAGTGCTTGGTTTCCTCAAAACGTGCCTTTACCGCATCGATGCTGTCGGCCAGTTTCACGGATTCGATTTCGTTGCGCGGAGCCATGCATTCACGAAGTTTCACCGAGCGGAATTCCATCACGTTTTGGAAAAGCTGTATTTCCTGCTGCATGTCCTCGTCGGCTTCCTCTGGGTCAGCGTATTCGGCGATGAAGTCGCTCAAATCCACCGTGCTGAATTTGTATTCCTCCTTATCGGTTTTTAGGCCGAGTACAAAATGGATGATGAGCTCCGAAATGCCCGTGTACATCCAGATGAGGGGATAGAGTAGACAATAGGCGAGAAAGGCTGGAAAAGCGAAAAATGAAAGAATAGCATTGGGATTAATGCGGAACAACATTTTGGGAAGAAATTCTCCGACCAGCAGAACGAGTAGGGTGGAGAGGATGGTCTTCACTAACAGAATCGTGAAATCATTGTTGAGCGAAATGGCTTGCAACCAATGCACAATAGGCGAGTCAAGCAGCTGCGACATGCTCATGCCATAGATGATAAGAGCAATATTGTTGCCCAACAATAGCGAAGTAATGAAATACGATTGGTTTTTGAAAAAGATGCTGATGAGCTTGGCAGAGAAGGTGTTTTTAGTCAGTTCCACCTCAAGTTGGAGGCGGTTCATGCTGTTGAATGCGATTTCAAGTCCCGAGCAAAGTGCCGAGAAAAACAAGGTAATCGTAACAATGATCCAACTGTTCATAGGCTTGTCATTCTTCGTCCACGTCAAGAATTGCACTGCCCGAATACATGGTGTATTCCGAGAAGTCTTCGTTAGCCACCAAGCTGTCAGCCTCAATTTCCTTGTCGGGAGTTACAATCCGTACATGTGAGCGGGTGTAAAGCATCTTCTCTTCTTGATACCAGTAGAGTTTTTCGGAATACATGGTCTGATTGTTGCCCATGTTCACGACGCGCACGTTACCCATAGCTTCAATTAATCGACTTTTGCCGTGATTCTTGCCGTAGTCAGCTTGAAACTCGGTGGTCACGTGATGGTTTTTGTCATACATGAGTGCGGCAAAACCCAATGGAAATTCCAACACGTCCTCTTCATCATTCATACGCACCAACCGAGGGGTGTGGAGTTCCATCCTCACAACGCCTGAATCGCTGCGATAGAAGACCACGCTGTCGGCCACGATGCCTGAAAGCGTGTCGTCCGAGCCCATTTGGTTGATGACGGAATAGGGGTTCTCACACGAAAACAACATCACAGCCACGAAAGCTGTGATGTTGATACGTGTTAGTATGGTCAAAAAGCGTTTCAATTATTTCTTGGCTCTGATGGTGGTCGTTTCGCCAATCCAGCCGCCCACGTTGAATGACTGTCCTTCACTATAGTCGTTGAAGAAGATGGTCTCCATCGAGGGGAAGTACTGTGAATAGGTCGCGATGTAGCTGTTGGCACGGCTTGCCACCGAAGGATCCATATTCTTGGCCTTCACGAACTTGTCGACAGCGGCCCAATAGACGGCTCTGCTTTCGATTTCGCCGCTGAACTGCTTGGAGCTTTCGGCATAGAGCAGGCCGATGAGGATGTAAGGCTCACCGTTGGTCGGGTCAACCTGGGCAGCTCTTTTGAAGATATCGCGAGCGCGGCCCAAGCTACCCATGTTCTGGTAGCACATGCCCAAGTTACGGTAGGCACGATACTTACGATCGTTGTTGTCGGTCTTCGTGGCTTGCTCGAAGAAGGTGGCAGCATCGCTCCACTTCTTGTCCTTGAAGAACTTGATACCCAAGCTGTAAGAGGCCTCGGGGCTGGGTTCCAGCTCGTTGAGCTTGACGGCAGCGTCCAAGAAGAGTTTCGATTCGGTGCAGTCTTTCTTATCAAGGATGGTGGTGATACGCTTCAGGAGGTTGACATCATCCGGTGTCTCGGCCATCTTGGCGCTGAATACCTTGATCAAGTCATCGCACGAGGCGAAGGGCTGGAAGAGGTTGTCGATGTTGCTCTTGGTCAACTTATTGTTGTTGATGGACTTATCGGCCTTTTCAATTTGCTTGTCGAATCCGGCAATGGCGTCGGAGTCACCTCCAGCCTCGGCTTCCGCCTTGGCTTCCTCAAGTTGCACTACGCTTTCGGCCAGCACCTTGATGTTGTCGTCGAGCACTTCTGAAAGTTCCTGATACACATTGATGACCGTCATGCTTTCCTCTTTGCCATTGTTGACCATGTCGATGGTGGCTTTGAAGTAGGCGTCGATGTAGGCACCTTGCAGTTGCGAGGGGTCAATGGCGACGGCTTGTTTCAGTGCGTTGTAGGCTTCTTCATAGCGGTCCTCCTTGTTATAGGTGTAGATGAGCAGGCCTTTTCTGCCGATGATGCTCGCTACCTGTGAGGAATGTGTCTTGGGGTCGGTCGGGAAGTACTGGGCACGCATGTCCATCAGCATGGCCAGCGTATCGATGTAGGCATCTTTTTCGTTGGGGTTGGTGCGGATGTAATAATCCATGATCTTCTCGCCGTTCGTGTAAACGAGCTGGCTGGCACGGGGACAGTTCATGTACACCTCACGCCACGCTCCGACCATTTCCTGGCTGAAGGCTTCGGGAGCGAACTTGGCCGCTTCCCATTGTTTGAAGTACTCACGGTACATCGAAATGTTGGTCACGCATGCTACGCTGTCGGCTCCGTACTTCGACTCGTTTGCTTCTTGTGCGCTTACACTCATTGCCATTCCAAACACGATGGCAATCAACACAAATCTCTTAGTTTTCATTTTTTCTCTTTTTTATGGTTAAACTTGTTTTTTCTTCTTCAAATATCGTTCCAAAATGATTTGCATGGGCAGACCTTACTTGTACTTACGTTTCATGAACCAATGCTCGAATACCGAAACGCCTACATTGAACTTCAGATAACTCTCTTGTATCAGTCCGTCTTGTTTGGTTCCGAATCGGCCTACTTCAGCGGCCACATTGACTTTGGTCTGTGTTCTCGGTAGAGGTAGCGACGCTCCTACGGAAAACCCCATCTTATTCAACGAATGGCCTTTGAGTTCCAGGTAGGATTGCTCGTAGAAACCGCCTACTCGGTATGTGACTTTTCTGAAATAGTTGGAAATGGAGGAGTAGGAGGGAGTATATTCGGCACCTACCGTCACGCGCCATGCATTCTTAAGGCTGTCATTGACACCGTCACGCGCAAATTGCGACCATTGGGTCCAATCGAAGTCGGCACCAACGCTCCATCTGTTGTTCTTTTGCAGGACGAAGCCTATGCCGAAACTTTGCGGCATGGTCATCCGGGTCGCGTCATTGGCCTTATAAACTATGGTGTCAACGAGATATTCAGCACCTGTGCTGCTGTTGGCTGCCATGGTGCGGATGAAAGTGGTTTGTTTGCCTTTCAGTCTGACGCGCTGGTCATAAGTAAGTCCGATGCTTAGGCTGAAATCCTTTCCTATATTCGTATTGTACAACAGACCATAGTCGAATTTGAATGACGACACCATCAGATCGACGCCCCGTCGCGAACTGATTCTGTAAATTGAGTCAGGAAAATAGAGGGTGGTCAGCGTCTCCGAGTCGCCAAACACATAGTTAACATTGGCGCCTACCGAGAAATGCTTACCTAATTTGAAGGCATTTCCTATGATTACCTGATTCAGTCCTCCTGAACCTTCAAAGGCCGTGGTATAGTTACCCACTTCGTCGTTATAGGAGTTGACGATCATTTGGTAGCCTAAGCTGCTGTAAGGTTTCACCCCCACGGCCACTTTCCACCAGTCGGTAAGGCCAAAGGCAATGGCAACGTGGTCGAAAGAGGCGTTATTTGAGGTTTCCGACAGGTTGGATGTGCTGAAATTCGAGGTCTTGAAATAGAAGCCTGCGTCAAACAAGAACGCCAATGAGTCAATTTTGGCGTAGGAGGCGGGGTTGGCTGTATTAATCAGGCCGATACCGTACATGCCGTTCGCCAAACCCCCCATACCCTTCAGCCTGACATTCATTGACTTGCCTGCAATTTGTCCTACTCCAAAGACAGAATAGGGCGAATACACATCAGCTTGGGCGAATGCTCCCAAACCAATAAGTGTCATTATGAAAGATAAACCTAGTTTTTTACGTATAGAATTGCTCATAGTATTCCCAATCATTGAAATAGACCCTGCAAATAGCTGTCTCTTTGAGGCTGCAAATATCCGATTTTTTAACTCCAAGAACAAGTTTTTATTGCTTCTTTATCAAAGAAATATAACAAGTACTTGATTTTCAAAACAATACAATTGTAAAAACAAAAAAAACTTCTTTTTCAGCATTTTTTTCTTGCCAATCCGAAAAAAAGCTGTACTTTTGCAGGCGCAAAACGGAGGTACCGTAGCTCAGTTGGTAGAGCAGAGGACTGAAAATCCTCGTGTCACTGGTTCGATTCCCGTCGGTACCACCTCTTTAGAGACGCAAAATCTTGCGTCTCTTTTTTTTGTTGTTATTGGATATCTGTGACGCAAGTTTAGCTCCAAAACAAACACAAAAAAAAGCACCTCCCAAAGGAAGTGCTTTTTTCTTTTTTACGAATGCCTGCCTTTACATTCGCCTTTTGTTTAATTAGTCAACACTCAAAGCGGGGAACACTCTCAGCGTGTTGGGCTTGATCATGTTGTCTCTGACGCTGCTGATGGTCTTCGTGGTGTTGTCACTGAAGGTGATGACCATGTCATAGCCATTCATCAGAGCCAGCGGGCGAAGGACAAAGTAGAACGTGTTGGCGTCAGCAACGGTGGTGCCGAGGGTCACAGGATTCTCTTCGCAGTTGAGGGTCAGAGTGTTGGTGCTAGCATCAACAGCGTAACCCACAGTCTGCTTGTAAGCAGCCAATTCAGCAACGTAGGTGGCATCTTCAGGATCGTAGTTTCTGAAGAGGGTCGTCATTTGGACGGGATCCACTTCGGGAACGATCATGGTGACATCACCGCAGAGGTTCATGCTAGGATCGGTCACAGCGATGCTCTTCACGGTCTTACCAGCGGGGCTGTAGAACTTCATGACGAGGATACCGCAGATGTTTCTGAAAGCGAACACATCATTTTCAGCATTGTCTTGCTTGGCAGCCATGTAGAGGGCTTCCTTGGCGATGACAGGATTGCCACCTTCTTCGCGATAATACTGAACGGGATCCAGTTTGAAGATACCTCTGTTACCATTCGAAAGTTGGTTCAGCATGACGTTGTTGCCAGGATAGAAGGCATACTTCGCATCCATCATTTCGCCAACTTCTTCACCAGCTTGATAAGGCTCAAGGTTGCATTCGTTGCCGCTAGCGGTTACTTTGTACAAAGCAGCTTCTGAAGCGGTGGCATCTTCATCATCGATGTTGAAGACCATGATCAGATCATCGGCCTCAAAATACACGCGGTACATCTCATCGAGATAAATTCTCTCGCCAAACTCAGTGTTGGCATTTTCAGTCACGAACGTGGGCTCAGTCGGGTCCATCATAGCACGGTAAACCTTGCCGTTCGTCTTCTCTTTGTTGCACGAAGTAGCCAGCAAAGCGACCACTCCCATCAGGCATAAGCCTTTTACGAATCTTTTCATTTTAAATGAGTTTAGTTTGTTTAATTAGTAAATAAGTTTGATTTGATTTGATGTTGTGTTTTGTGTTCGATTGTTTGAATTATTGATTTGTTTTTCTATCTTTTTCTTTATCAGTGGTTTATGTTTTTACTCGTCATCCACGTGCTTGTTCTTTCTATGCTTTTGACGCTGCAAAAATAGGAAAAATTTTAGACGTGCAACAAAAAAATCGTTTTTTTCTCGTTTTTTTTCCCCAATTCGGCTTTTTTTTCGGCTGGAGACAATACACCTTATTATTAATGGGAAGGGATAAAGCTCCGAAAGTGATTATTACACCATATTTAGAACGGTTTTCGTATTTTTGCGCAAAATTATCAAGCATTATGGCAAAAAGAAAAAATACACAACGGGATGGTACGTCTCTTAGAAACGGGCATGGACATACGCTTTACCTTATTTCAATGGCAGCGATGAGTGGATTACTCCTTGCATTGGCGTGGCCCACTTGGGGCATTGCCCCATTGGCGTTTGTCGGTTTTATCCCTTTGTTGTGGTTGGAAGGCCAAATTGCGCATGGCGAGAAAGGGAAACTGTTTTGGCTTTCATTTTTTGCCTTTCTCATTTGGAACGTGGCCACGACTTGGTGGGTATGGAATGCTACGCCAGCCGCCACCGCTGCTTGGATACTGAACGCTCTCTTCATGGCCACTGTTTTTTATGTGTTTCACCTTACGAAGAAGAAAGTTTGTAACAATCCTTGGGGCAATTTTTTCCTCATTCCCTATTGGATGGCCTTTGAGTTGCTCACCTATTGGTGGGTTGCCAAATGGCCGTGGCTCAACTTGGGTGGCGTGTTTTCGTCGCACGTCAGTTGGGTGCAATGGTACGAATACACGGGCGTGGCTGGAGGAACGCTCTGGGTGCTGATAGTCAATATATTAATTACGAACATTATCCTGTTTTTCAAGTCGAGGGAAACGAAGCCTCTATTAATCAATATAGGTGCTGAATTAATGGTCGTCCTTCTGCCCATTCTTATCAGCACAAGGATTTACAAGCATTATGAAGACCAAGGCGAGGACACTGAAGTCATCGTCGTGCAACAGAACTGCGACCCTTGGAACGAGCAATTCGACGCTAAGTTTTACGATGAGGTTATCCAAAACAACATCAAACTTTCGGAGCCATTAGTCACGCCTAAGACACGGTTCATCGTCAGCAGCGAGTCGGCCATCCAGGAAGGTATTTGGCTACATGAAGTGGACAAAGTGCGCGCTTTGAACACCCTTCATGCTTACCTGAAACACCATCCGCAAACCTGCTTCATCATTGGCGGGACTACATACGAATGGGTACCTAAAGGCAAGGAAGACGATTTTCCAGCGCGGCAAATCGGTAATAGTGATACGTATTATTATTGCCACAACTCGGCTCTGCTTATCGACACGATTAATATGCAACACCGCAACAAATCGCAACTCACGCCCGGTGTGGAGGCCATCCCTGAATGGATGGGCTTTTTGAAGAATTACAGTATCACGATGGGCATTGCACGCGGCACCTTGAAGACCGACGAGACCTCAAAAACCATGCGTTTTGGCAACCATACGGCAGGTGTGGCCATCTGCTATGAATCCGCTTTTGGCGAATATGTCGGCACATTTTGCAAAAAAGGCGCCGACCTGATTTTCGTCATCACCAACGACGGCTGGTGGGGACACACGCCTGGCTACCGTCAGCATTTCGAGTTCTCTAAGCTGCGTGCTATAGAGAATCGTCGTTGTGTGGCCCGCTCGGCCAATACAGGTCGCTCGGGCTTCATCAACCAGCGCGGCGATGTGTTGCAACAAACCCCTTATTGGGTGCCTGACGCCATCCGCGAGACCTTGAAGGCCAACACGAAAGTCACTTTTTATGCCAAGCATGGTGATTACTTGAGCCGTATTGCCGTCTATCTGACCTTTGTGTTGCTCATTGCTTTGATTGCTTCTGCTTTGATGGGTGGTATCAAGAACAAGAAAGCCGCAAAAATGACCAAAAGCAAGAAAGTAAAATGAGCGATTTTCTTCTCTCATTAGGCCCCTTCCAAGGCATCACCGATGCGCCGTTCCGCAACGTGTTCAAGCAGCATTTTGGCGGTATCGACAAGTTTTATACGCCTTTCTTCACGGGCATACACAAAGAAAACCATGCCAAGAACCTGCAAGTGGAGGAAATAGACCCGCAATGCAACGATGTGGAAACCCTTACGCCGCAAATCCTCAGCACCGATGCGGAAGAGATTCTACGCTTTGCCAAACAGTGCAAACAGTTGGGTTACAAGGAAATCAACCTCAATATGGGCTGTCCGTTTCCGCGAGTGGCCAATAAAAAGCGTGGTTGCGGCATGCTGCCCTATCCCGACAAAGTTGCGGCGATGTTTGAAAGCATTTTTGAGCAGATCGATGATGTGAAATTCAGCGTAAAATGCCGCTTGGGTTATTTCAGCCCTGACGAAATAGAGGCCGTCATTCCCATTTTCAACCAGTTTCCACTCAGCGAATTAATCATTCATCCCCGCATTGGGAAGCAACTCTACAAAGGTGAGGCCGACGTGGAACGCTTCAAGGCATTAATCCCTTCGATTAATGCACAGTTGGTATATAATGGGGACATTGTTTCCGTGGATAGTTTTGGGCGAATTTGTGAGACGGTACAACCAGTCAATAGCTTCATGTTGGGACGCGGGATTTTGGCCAATCCATTTTTGGCGGAACAAATAATGGATACACATGGTGTGTCCCTACAGGGCGAACTTGTAAGGACGCATCGCATGCGTCCGCAAACCCATGACAAAACAGACCGTTTACACGCCTACGTCCTCGACCTGTACGAAGACCGTCTTCGCCATGCTGGTGGCAGTCCAAAGGTGCTGGGAAGGATGAAGGAATTGTGGTCGTATCTGATGTATTCTTTTGACGAGCCTCAAGACGTTTGGCGCAAAATCAAGAAGATTAATGCCCTGAAGGAATATGAGGACGCGGTTGAGGAAGTATTTAAGGATATTGCAATAGTGATATGAAAAAAGCCTCTCGATCGAGAGGCTTTTTTCATTTGTATCATCATTCAAACGAAGCGATGGCCTTCTTGATGATTTCGATGGCTTCGCGCAGCTCGGCCTCGGTGATGACCAAGGGCGGAGCGAAGCGGATAATGTGCTGATGGGTGGGCTTAGCCAGCAGGCCGAGGTCACGCATCTTGAGGCACACGTCCCAAGCTTCCTTGCCGTCTTTAGGCTTGATGATGACGGCGTTCAACAGACCTTTACCACGAACCTTCTCAATCATCGGGCTCTTGATCTTGCCGATTTCCTCGCGGAAAATCTTACCGAGACGCTCGGCGTTCTCCATCAGGTGCTCTTCCTTGATGACCTCAAGGGCGGCGATGCTCACGCGGGCAGCAATCGGGTTGCCGCCGAAGGTCGAGCCGTGCTCACCGGGCTTGATGTTCAGCATGATGTTGTCATCGGCCAAGACGCAGGACACCGGCACCACACCGCCACCAAGGGCCTTGCCCAGGATGAGGATGTCAGGGCGCACGCCTTCGTGGTCGCAAGCCAGCATCTTACCTGTACGGGCGATACCGCATTGCACCTCGTCGGCCATGAACAGAACATTGTACTTCTTGCAGATGTCGTAGCACTTCTTCAAGTAGCCATCATCCGGCACGTAGACACCAGCTTCACCTTGGATCGGTTCCAGCAGGAAACCAGCGATTTCCTTGCCTTCCTTGGCCAGTACTTGTTCCAGAGCATCGGGGTCGTTGTAGGGGATGCGGATGAAACCGGGAGTCATGGGGCCGTAGTTGGCGTAGCTCTCGGGGTCGTTACTCATCGTGATGATGGTGATGGTGCGGCCGTGGAAGTTGCCTTCGCAGCACACGATCTTCACCTTGTCGTTCGGGATACCCTTCTTGACGACACCCCAACGGCGAGCGAGCTTCAGGCCTGTCTCATCGGCTTCAGCGCCTGAATTCATGGGCAACACCTTATCGTAGCCGAAGTATTCGGTCACGTATTTTTCCCACACGCCGAGTGCGTCGTTATAGAAAGCGCGACTGCTGAGGGTAAGGCGTTCAGCCTGGTCGGTCATGGCCTTGATGATTTTTGGGTGGCAATGGCCTTGGTTGACAGCGGAATAGGCCGACAGGAAGTCGAAATACTCTTTGCCTTCGACATCCCACACCTTGGCGCCCTTACCCTTGGCGAGGACGACCGGCAGCGGGTGATAGTTATGGGCACCGTACTTGGCTTCCAGGTCCATAGCTTGTTGCGATGATGTGATTTTCTCAATCATAAGTAGTTGATTTAAAGATTTAAAATTCAAGATTTCAGATTACAAATTGGAACGGCAAAGTTAGGGTTTTATTTTGAACTTTTTGCGTCGCGGCTAAAATAATGTTTCAAAAGCCTCCAAATTATCCCTCCGAGAAGCACCGCCAGCACGATAGCAAGGCAACCGAAAAAGGCTAAACGATAGTGGTGCAATTGGGCTTGCAGCAATTCATTCCGATGGTCTTGCTGCTCCATCCGTTCGACAAGGTTCGCCATCGTTTCTTCCAATTCGCAGTTGCGGTCGTCAAGGTCGATGTTTTCCCTCAAGAGGGCGGCACGCTCTTCGTCGATATTGTTAATTTCGGCTTCCAAATCGTCATATCTCCCCAAGCGGGCATAATTGAGGATTAGTGGCACTCTTGATGCCGAACGCATTTTCGTGATGCCTGTTTTCGACTCCAGATCAAAATAACGATTTAGATAATACATTGATTTTGAAGCTTGCCCAAATTTTGCATAAACAACACCCATTCCGATACAGGCCATCATTTGCCCGGACAAATACGATTCCTTTTCCGCCAAATCCAACGCTTCGGTAAAGCCTTTCAAAGCATCCTCATACGCTCCCCGATGATAGTTGATATTGGCCATCTCTGACAAGGCATCCGATTTCAATACCTGCATCCGATTCTGTTCGTAATGTTTTTCAACTTGACAATCAGCGTAATACATTGACTTCTCGAGATAATACATGGCGGAGTCGTAATTAATAAGGTTGCGGGAATAAATCGAGCCTAGGTTCATACAAGTACTTTGTAGGAGATAGTAGTCTTCGTTGGCTTCCATCTTTGGAAGCATCCCAATGTATATCTTTTTGGCTTCCAAAGGCTTATTCATCTCGCAATATAGTGTGGCGATATTTGCGTCAATCTGCATTGCTGCACCCTCGTCGCCGAGATCGGAGAGGATTTTCCTGACCTTCAAATTGCAATTGAGAGACGCTGACATTTCGCCTTTTTCGTAATGGATGATGGCCAAATTTCCGATGACATAAGCGGCGGAAAGGTTATCGCCCGTCAGCTCTGCAAGCTGCAAAGCCTTCTCGTAATAAATCTGTGCCGTGTCGATGCTACCCAATGTCAACTCGTAACTGGCGATACTCCACAGTGACTCAAAGGCATTTGTGGTATCAGGCAAAGCCATATAGATAGAGTATGAGGATTTTAGATAGGCTTTGGCGAGGTCAAGGTCGGCATGATGGGCATATTGGATGCCGAGCACATAATTGGCTTTTGCCTCCAAGTCTGGTTCGTTAAGATCTTTCGCTTCGTCAATGGCTTTTTCTCCCCAACTCACGCAATCATCGAATGAAAAGTCATAAAACTCCCACTCCAATTCCATCATTGTCAGCACCTTTTCGCGTCCTTCCTGCGTGGCAAGAACCACTTGCAAACTATCCACAACACAAGTTTCTTCTTGGGCCAAGATGGTTGAAGTCAAACAAAAGAAAACCAATATGTTAAGCAGCCGTTTCATCAAAGAAACATGTTGTACCTTTGCTCATCGAAGATGGTGGTGCTTTCGCCGTGGCCAGAGAAGACTTCTGTGTCGTCGGGCAGGCGGAACAGCCTCTCTTTGATGCTCTTTAGGAGCGTTTCGTAGCTGCCTCCAGGGAAATCGGTGCGCCCGATGCTGCGACAGAAAAGCGCGTCGCCGGTGAAGACCCAACCTTCCATCTCGGCATAGAGGCTTACGCTGCCCTCGGCATGACCGGGTGTGCAAATCACCTCTAAGGTGCTCTCGCCCACCTTGATGATTTCGTCATCTTTGAGGTCGAGGTCGGGAAGCTGGAAATTGCCGTCGGAAGACAATCCGAACCATGTGGCTTGTTGGCGGGCATGTTCGTAGTCGTACTTCACGTTGGGGTGTGCCGCCACCTTGATATTGTAGCGTTTCTTGACGGCGCCGTTGCCAATGATATGATCGATGTGACCGTGCGTGCTGACGGCCATCAATGGTTTGAGGTTGTGGCTGTCGATGAAACCGAAGAGTTGGTTTTCCTCGCCTACCGTGGAGCAGCCCGGGTCGATGATGAGGCATTCCTTGGTATTGTCGTCGTAAACGACATAGGTGTTTTCCGCAAAGGGATTGAAGACGAAAGATTCAAGTTGGAGCATCTTTGATGATTTTGCGGGCAAAAGTAAGTGATTTTTGGGAGCCTTCAAAAGAAATTGACTATTTTTGTCGCTTAATTCTCAAACCGATGTTGTCGAGAAAGAAATACACGATTCTTTTTGCCCTGTTGTTTGTCATGGTACCGATAGCCCATGCACAGTTCTATAATGGGATGAACATGCCTTTCGGGAAAAACCGCGTGCAATGGACAGACTTCCATTGGTCGTACTACACGAATGACAACTTCGACGTGTATTTTTACCAAGGCGGCGACGACTTGGCGCGTTATGCGCAGGCCTACGCCAAAGACCAGATTCCTCGTTTAGAAGCTCGACTTAATAGTCGTTTTGGGAAGAAAATCCAGTTTATCGTTTTCAACAGCAAGGGCGACTTCAAGCAAAGCAATATCAACCTTGAGGAAGAAGAAAACGGCAACACGGGCGGCATTACCAAAATCATTGGGTCGAAGGTGATACTTTATTTCGATGGCGACTACACCCATTTCGAGGCGCAAATCCGCGAGGGCATCACGAGCTTGCTGTTCAGTCAGGTGATGAATGGCATTTCGGTGGGTTCGCAAATCCGCAGCTCCTTCCGCTACGACATCCCGCGATGGTTTCGCGACGGCTTGGTGGCCTATATCGCAGGCAACTGGGACAGCCACAAGGAAAGCCAACTGCAACGTGGTATTACTTCTGGCAACTACAAAAAAATCAATCACTTGCAAGACGAGGATGCCTCAATTGCAGGTTACTCCTTTTGGAATTTCATCGACGAGAAATACGGCAGCAAGTCGTTCAACGACATCCTGACTTTGGCCGAAAACACGAAGAATGTCAGAAAGGCACTGCTATACGTCACGGGCAAGGAATACAAAAAACTGCTTGATGAATGGTATGAGTTCTACAAAACGCGCTACGAGACCCTTTTGACGAACCAGCCTTCCGACCTTATGCCGCTGAAATACAGGAAATACCGCACTTTCACACAACCTTCTATCAGCCCAAACGGAAAAATGATGGCCTATGTCAGCAACGACGAAGGCAAAATCCGGCTCTGGTTAGAGGACCTACAAAGCGGAAAACAGCAACAGTTGTTCAGTGCTGGCTACCGTTCCGACGAGAACATTGACACCTCGTTTCCGCTGTTGGCATGGCATCCTAATGGTGAGATTCTGTCGTTCATCCTTGAGGAAAAAGGCAAAATTCAACTCTACAACTTGGACATCAACAGCGGCAAAAAAGCTAGCACTTATCTGTTTGACTTCCAAAAGGTAAGTTCGTTCTCCTACGCCCATAAGAGTCGTAAAATCGTGATGGCCGCCACGCGCATGGGCAAGCCCGATATCTACGTTTACAACTTGTTTTCCAACACGGTGGAACAAATCACCAACGACTGGCACACCGACCTGAGCCCCGTTTTCACCTTCGACGACCGGCAAATCGTGTTCAGCTCAAATCGCGACAACGACACGTTGAAAAATGACAAGGAAATTGGCTTCCAAAACAAGCAATTCGACCTGTACGTCTACGATTATATTAATAAAGGTGCGCTGCTCCGCAACCTGACGCAGCAACGCTTCTCGAACAGCATCCAGCCTGAACCGTTGCGCGACGGCAGTCTGCTTTATCTGAATGACACAAGCGGTTACTATAACCTTTACCAAATCCGTTTCGACAGTGCCATCAGTCATATCGACACGATTGTGCATTACCGCTATTTCGGTAAGAAAGAGCAACTTACGGACTATTCAGCCAACATTATCGACTACAGTTACCAATCTCGCGACCACAAGGCTGCCCTGCTCATGGCCGCCCAAAATGGCGAGAAATTCTACTTGTCACCCATCCTTCGCGGCAAGGAAGAGAACCTTAGCCAAATCAATCCCTACGCCCAAAAACGCCTCCTTACCGAACTGATACAGAAGGAGAAAGACACAGTTGCAGAACCCACTTCGAAGCATCGTTTCTCGACGAGCTACCGTTACGCGAAGCGGAAAAAACAACTCAACAGCCCTTTGGGGACCGATTCCACACAAACCATTACACAACAAATCCCTGAAGCTGCGCCAAAACCCCGGAAAAAGGACACCTTGCAACGCCCGAACAACTATTATGTGGAGCTTTTTGCCGACCAATTGATGAGCCAAATCGACTTTTCGAGCATGAACTATAGCTACCAGCCTTTCAGCGGTGGCACTTCGCCGATTTATCTCAATTCGGGTTTCAACATCTTCCTCGGCACCACCATGAAAGACCTGATGGAGGATTACCGCATCGAAATCGGCGTGAAGCTCAACACCACGCTTGTGAACAACGAATATGTGCTGTGTTTCAGCGACTTCAGCAAACGCTTGGACAAATCGATAACGCTGCATCGTTACGTCACTGATAACTCGTCAAGGTACTATTATCGCACCTTCACCAACGAGGCGTTTTACACTTTGAGTTATCCTTTTAGTGAGATATTAAGTCTCAGAGGTACAGCTATTTACCGCAATGATCACAAAGTCAATCTGGCCATCGACGACTACAGTTTGGCCGACAAGGACGTTTTCGAGAATTGGGGTGGACTGCGCGGCGAACTCGTTTATGACAATTCGAAGAAAATCGGGACCAACTTGCTCGTCGGGGCGAGGGGAAAGTTTTTTGCGGAGTATTATCAGAAAATTGCAAGAAGTACCAGCAACATGGCGGTCATCGGCTTCGACTATCGCCATTACACGCGCATCAGCCGTAACTTCATCTGGGCCAATCGCATTGCGGGTAGCACCTCGTTCGGACAGCAAAAACTCATCTATTACATGGGCGGCGTGGACAACTGGATTTGGGCCGCCTTCGACCAAGACACGCCCATCGACTACGACCAAAACTATGCCTATCAGACACTCGCGACCAACATGCGTGGCTTCAAGCAGAACATCCGCAATGGAAACATCTTTGTCGTCCTGAACAGCGAACTGCGTTTCCCCGTGTTTAGCTATTTCGCCAATCGGCCCATCAACTACAAGTTCATCAAGGATTTCCAAGTCGTGGCTTTCGGCGACTTCGGCACCGCTTGGACAGGCTGGAATCCCTACGACCCGAGCAATTCGCTCTACACCTCTCATCTTCACGACGGCAACCTTGAGATCAGCGTCACGGAGATGAAGAATCCTTGGGTGGGTGGCGTTGGATTCGGCCTGCGCACCACTTTGTTCGGCTATTTCATCCGTGGCGACGTGGCTTGGGGTATCGAGGATGGTCACATCAGCAAAACGCCGAGGTATTATCTGTCGTTCAATTTGGATTTCTGAACCGTGCGGTTGCCACGATGTGACTGCAATTTCATCATAAGTGGCTGCCACAAATCGTAAGATTCGACGATGCGGAGCGAGTCAATGTAGCCCTACAGATTATTCGTAGAAACGATTTTGTTTCATGTATTCAAATGTTCGTTCCGGCACAAAATGCCGCACATCGCGTCCTTCCTTGATGCATTGGCGGATGAAAGTGGATGAAATCTCTAAAATCGGGGTTTTCAAGATGGTGACTGAGGGGTGATTAATAAGGTCGCCGCCGTCATACCCTTCGCGGGGAAACACCAAAAACTCGTAATTGTCCAAGATTTTCTGGTATTCGCGCCAATGGTGCAGATTTTGGAGGCTGTCCATGCCGCAGATGAAAACAAACTGACAATCAGGATGTTGTTCTGAAAGGGCGGTCAAAGTGTTGATGGTATAGGAAGGTCGAGGCAGGTGCATTTCGATGTCGCTGACATGAAAACGCGGGTCGTCGCCGACGGCCAATTGCACCATCTTCAGACGCTCGGCATCGTCCAAAAGCTCATCCTTTTTCTTTAGTGGATTTTGTGGCGTGACCACAAACCACAACTCGTCCAAGTCGGAGAACTCGACCAAATAATTCGCCAACATCACATGGCCGTGATGGATGGGATTGAACGAGCCAGAATAAATACCGATTTTCTTCATTCTTCTGCATTGATGAAGTTGCTGACCACTTCGAGTATTTCTCGCTTGGCTGTGTCGAGGTCGTCGTTGATGATGGTGCGGTCGAACTTGCCTTGGGCAAACTCGGTCTCCCACGCAGCCTTGGCGATACGTTTCTCTATTTCTTCCATCGAGTCGGTTTGCCGCTTGATTAGTCGCTCACGTAACACCTCAACTGATGGAGCTTGTATGAAAACCGAAAGTGCTTGTTCGCCGTAATGTTTCTTGATGTTCACGCCGCCGCAAACGTCCACGTCGAAGGCCACATGCTTGCCATCTTCTTGCATTTGCTCCACGACGGAGAGCAATGTGCCGTAGCAACGCCCTGGATAGACCTCCTCCCATTCGAGAAACTCGCCGTTCTCGACGCGCTGCTGGAACTCGTCCATAGTCAGGAAGTAGTATTCGCGACCATTTACTTCTTCGCCGCGTGGCGGACGTGTAGTAGCCGAAACCGAAAAGGCCATTTCAGGAATGTTAGCCATAACGTGGTTCAACAAAGTGGTCTTGCCCGATCCAGATGGGGCGCTGAAAATGAGTAGTTTACCTTTATTCATAGTTATCAGTTTTCAGTTATCAGTTTTCAGTTATCAGCTAATTTCAGTCAAAACAACTGCCAACTGATAACTGCCAACTGCAAACTCTATAAAATATTACAAACTTGTTCCTTAATCTTTTCCAATTCATCCTTCATTTGGACGACTAGTTTTTGGATGTTCACCTCATTGGCCTTAGAGCCTAAAGTGTTGATTTCTCGGCCCATCTCCTGGGCGATGAAACCGAGTTTCTTGCCTGCTTGGTCATCGTCGCAGCTTTCGTTGAAGTAGTTGCAATGCTGGCGCAGACGCACTTTTTCCTCAGTGATGTCTAATTTCTCAAGATAATAAATCAACTCTTGTTCAAATCGATTTTCATCGTATTGGCCTGCTGTGGTCAGTTCAGCGAGGTTCTTTGTCAGGCGCTGCTTGATAACCTCGTGGCGACTCTTTTCGTAGGGTTCCACTTGTTCCAAAAGGTTGAGAATCAACTCGACACGATGTAACAGGTCTTTCTTCAATGTCTGGCCTTCCTGAATACGGAAGCCGTCCACCATGTCCAAGGCTTGGTCGAGGGTTTCGCTGACTTTGGCCACAAAAGCCTCATCATAGTTCTCCACTGGAACATTGAAAATACCAGGCATCCTGAAGAGGATGTTGGCCTCGTCGACGGCAGGCGCGATGCCAAGTTGGGCCGAGATTGCCTCGATTTGCGCTTTGTAAGCCTTCACAATGTCAGGATCGATATGGTATGTTTGAGCCAAATCGGTGTCGGTGATGGTAATCACTGCATCGATTTTGCCGCGTTGTAGCTTGGTGCCAATCCTATTGCGGAAGCCCAATTCAGCGAAGCGAAGCTCGTTAGGGGTCTTCAAGGCAAGGTCTATCTGCTTGCTGTTCAGTGTCTTGACCTCGACAACGATTTTCTTTGCATTATAGGTTTGCTCGGCAATGCCGTAGCCAGTCATCGAACGAATCATAGTTTCAGAATTGATGGGGCAAAAATACGGCTTTTCTCAAAACAACGCTCACCAAAACCGCTTTTCCGCGACAACCATAGTTTTTCTCAATAGCCCAAATGCTTGAATCCCCATGGCATGGACAGTAAGTCCGTTTGAGTGAGGCTAGAGAGCTTGACATCTTTCTCTATTCTGTAACGGGATGACAGCACGCCACGGCCTCCTTTGATATTTGTGTAGGAATAATCGACAACGCTTGTAGGTTGGTTTGTTAGCGCGTAGTGATGCAATTCCTTGCCGTATGCTGAAATAGAAATGACGAAACTGTCGAAAAAGCGCTCTGGGTAAATCGTGTCGCCGCCAATGGCTGTAGCCAAAATCCTAAACAAATCGTTTTCGTGGTAGGTAACGAAATACGAGCCGTCTTCATAACCTAAATCCATCATGCTGAACGAGCCAAGGTCCATGACAACATTTTTGTTGACGGTGTCTTGCATAGGATGCAATTCTTTGTAGTTGAACTGCATCTTGATTTGGTAAATCGCATCGTTGTCGTCAGGGGTGTAGTACAACTTTCGTGTCTTGGTATTGTCTATCGACCTGAAATAAACCATATCTGATAGGATTTGAAAGCTTGTGCTGCCCAACAGGCCAATTTCGGAAGTAATGGTGTCGTTGGCTTTGCGAACCGATAGTTGATACCTATACTTTTCGTTCTCGTTGTTGACCTTGAAATGGCTCCTGGTATAATACATTTTCTGGTCAGGAGCATAAAACAATCCCTCTTGCTTGTTATGGATGGTGATGGTGTCGAGGATGATTTCACGTCCCGTTGGAGTATAGTTGCCTTGAACATTCTTGAGTTCGATGAGACGGGCGTCGAGCTTTCCTGGATAATTGAGCGAATCGGCAATCTGGGTAAATTGGTAAGCATCAAACGAGCCGTCGTTGCTACCAGAAAAAGCCCTCGTAATCTTGATGAAATTGGTATCCTGCGCCACATCCATCACCCCATAAACGATGGTGACGTCCTTGAAATCGGTATAAAGGTCAATCTTGGTACTGCACGAAACCATACCAAGCCACACAAACATCAACAAGAGAATTGTTTTTCGCATTTTCATTTCTTCTTTAATAATCCTACCATTTTGAACCCCACATCCGTGAAAACGATTTGTGCGTTGCCGTTGCGTTCAATATGGCGTATGGCCTCGTCGAAAAGCTCGGCAATCTGTGCCAGATTGGCTGGGTTGATGAAGGGTGCAAACTTCGAGTTGAAGGTTTTTTCATCCTCGGGCAACATAACGATTTCTGCGAGATTATTGTTGAATAGCAGCGAATTGCGGATGATGCGCAAGCCGTATTCCAACAACTCCTTTTGTTTCTCGCGGCCTATGCTTTTCAAGTTGGCCGAGAAGTCGATGATTTCGGAATAAGCGGCGCGGAAGCAGAGACGCATCCATTGCTGGAAGGTAGCGAAAAAGAACTTGTGGTCTTCAAAATCTTTGAACGATTGACAAGCCGTCAACCAGTTGCCTTCCGAAACCATAGCCGCATCATGAGCCTGTTGGGAATCGCAGCCATAGCGTTGCTGCAAAGCCGCTTCGATGGAGGCAGTGTCAAGGGCTGGGATTTTAACTAAAGCCGTGCGCGACTTGATGGTGGCCAACAATTCCTCTTGGTCTTCCGCGATGAGCAGAAAAACGGTTTTCTCGGGCGGTTCCTCAAGCAGTTTCAGCAGTTTGTTGGCCGTGTCTGTGCGCATCTTCTCCGCCATCCAGATGACGGCGATTTTGTATTCGCCCTCATAGGACTTCATGCTCAGTTTGCGCAGCAACGAGGCCGCATCGCGCACCGACATATAGCCTTGCTTGTTCTCCACGTCGAGGAAGGTGTACCAGCTTGAAGTGTCCACATAGCCTTGGTTTTGAATGACATATTCGCGCCATTCTTCCATGAACAAGTCCGACTCTGGGTTGCTTTTGATTTTTTTTGTGGTGGCTGTCGGTACGACGAAATGCAGGTCGGGATGCACCAGTTTCTGGATTTTCTGGCAGGTCGGGCACACGCCACAACTGTCAGTCTCAGTGCGGTTGGGGCAGAGGATATATTGCGCGTAGGCCAAAGCCAAGGGCAATTTGCCGCATCCCGCAGGGCCCAAAAAGAGCTGGGCGTGAGACACATGGTTTTCTCTCACGCTGGCGATGAGTCTTTGCTTGACGGCGGATTGGCCTATAACTTCCTTAAACTGCATGGCTTGGCAATTGATAAAACACATCAAAATACCGCTGCAACTTGACAGGGTCGGTTTGGTAGATATTATCCCCGTAATAGCAGTCGGCGAGGACTTCATATAAACGGCAGAATTCGCCCAAGTCGTGCTTGCCGCGCTGTGCGTTGATGGTGAGCGAAAGTAGTTCCAAGGCACGGTCGGCGGCACGGTGACATTGCTCCATATTTCCTTTGCTTTGCCAGCGGTTGGCCCGCGACACCTCACTGCCGATATTCAGCATTTGTTCCGCCAAGGTCATCTCCGCCCAGCGGCCATCGGCCAGTTCCGTGTGTTGATAATTGCTCATAATATCAGTTTATTAACGACCTCAACAATACGCTTTCTGGCAGCGGGGTCTTGTACATCACGGCTGCGGTTGCCTTGATAGGGTCGAATGTTGATGAGCGAGTCAAATTCAATAAAGTCTTCCCCTTCCATTTCAGGGTATAGGTTGATTCCCCACAGGTCGGCTTGTTCTGAGCCTTGTTGAAGCAATTCTCTCTCAATGTCGGCATGCAATTCAGCATCCAAACCAACAATCTCTTTTTGCACATCGACAACAGCCTTTATCATGTCACCAAAATAGCCTGGCAGCATGGCTTCCAGTTCGCTTCGATCAATAGGTTGGGATACAATTCTCATATAAAACCATTCTGTTTTCGGAAAGCAAAATTACAAATATTTCCTTGTTTGTAGGCTGTAATAACGAATTAAAACTTAATTTTGCACCAAAATTCAACGCATCATGTTAAGCGAACAGGAACAAATCAGAAGAAATTCGTTGGCCGAACTCTATAAACTCGGCATCAACCCGTATCCGCAGGCCGCGTTCCCCGTGAACGTGTTCACCACGGACATCCTCAACCAATTTGACGACAACAACCCCGACCAGTTTCAGGAAGTCACCCTCGCGGGCCGTATCATGAGCCGCCGCATCATGGGTGCCGCCTCGTTCTGCGAATTGCAGGACTCGAAAGGCCGCATCCAACTCTATGTGAAGCGCGACGAGATCTGCCCGGGCGAGGACAAGACCTTATATAATACGGTGTTCAAACGCCTATTGGACATCGGCGACTTCATCGGCGTGAAGGGCTTCGCCTTCCGCACGCAGATGGGCGAGATTTCGGTGCATGTCAAGGAATTGACGGTGCTGAGCAAGTCGCTTAGGCCGCTGCCCATCGTCAAAGAAAAGGACGGCGTGAAGTACGACGAATTCAATGACCCCGAGTTGCGCTACCGTATGCGTTATGTCGACCTTGTGGTCAACGACCGCGTGAAGGACATCTTCATCACCCGCACCCGCATCATTGACAGCATCCGCCGTTTCTTCAACGAGAGCGGTTATTTGGAGGTGGAAACGCCTGTGTTGCAAGCTATTCCGGGCGGCGCCACGGCACGTCCCTTCATCACGCACCACAACGCCTTGGATATCCCCATGTACCTCCGTATCGCCGATGAGCTTTACCTGAAGCGCCTCATCGTGGGCGGCTTCGAGGGTGTCTATGAGTTCTCGCGCAACTTCCGCAACGAGGGCATGGACCGCACCCATAACCCCGAGTTCACGGGACTTGAAATCTATGTGGCCTACAAGGACTACCTCTGGATGATGGACTACACCGAGGCCATGATTGAACGCGCCGTCACCGAGGTTTTAGGCACTGACACTGTGAAGGTGGGCGACAACGAAATCTGCTTCAAGCGTCCCTTCAAGCGCATCACCATGATTGACTCTATCAAGGAGAAGACGGGCATCGACATCACCGGCTTGGACGAGGCGCAACTGCGCGACGTGTGCAAGCAACTTGGCATCGAGGTGGATGAAACGATGGGCAAGGGCAAACTGATTGACGAAATCTTCGGCGAGAAGTGCGAAGGCACCTACATCCAGCCGACCTTCATCACCGACTATCCCGTGGAGATGTCGCCGCTCTGCAAGCGCCACCGCAACAACCCCGAACTGACCGAGCGTTTTGAACTGATGGTGAACGGTAAGGAATTGGCCAATGCCTACACTGAACTGAACGACCCCATCGACCAACGCGCCCGTTTTGAAGAACAGATGAAATTAGCAGGTCGTGGCGACGATGAGGCCATGATTATCGACAACGATTTCCTCCGCGCCTTGGAGTACGGTATGCCCCCGACCTCAGGCATGGGCATCGGCATCGACCGTTTCGTGATGCTGCTCACGGGACAAACGACCATCCAAGAAGTGCTGTTGTTCCCGATGATGCGCCCCGAAAAAGTGGTGAAAAACGCTACGAAGGAAGATTTCATGGCCTTGGGCATGGCCGAGACTTGGGCGACTTTGCTCCTCACTAACGGCTACAACACCATCGAGCAACTGAAAGCCGAGAAACCTTCCGCCTTGCGCGAGAAGCTGAATGGCATACGCAAGAAGAACAAGTTAGACATTCCCGCTTTGCAGTTGGAGGATGTTGAGGCTTGGATGAAGTAACAGTTTTTACTTAATGCTCTCACGCTTGACCTTGGCGAAACGGAGTAGTTTCAAAATGCCTAAAGGCCTGCGGTCGTCCTTGTTAGCGAGGTTGAGGTAGAGGCCGAACTTCTTGGCAATCGGAATCTTGTAGGTCTCGACGAACTCGATGAGGGTGCCGTCGGGGTCTTCCACATAGGTGAAATGTCCGTTAGCATCGCCCATGCCGAAGTCCGCGCCGCTGTCGCACACGAAGGGATGTCCCATCGCTTCGGCCTGCACCTTGACGGTGCCCATGTGGCGCACGTCGAAGCAAAGGTGGATGAAGCCCGGGTCACCCCAAAAGCGATTTTCGTAGAGTTTCTTGCCCATGCCGTCCATGCTTTGAATCAGTTCAAGGTGTGAGGTGCCCATGATGCGGCTCAGCGGTCCCTCGATGGGCTTGGAGCGTTCCAAAAACACACGGCGGACTTTGTTTTCTCCTCCAGGCAGCGATTTCAAGTCCTCAAAAACGCCTGTCTGGTCAAATACAATCTCATCATAATCAATAAGTTGCATGTAAAATGGCAAGGACTTGTCAATGTCGCTCACGCCGATGATGACCCCATTTGCACCGCCTGTGGTCTTCTTCTCGTCAATGAAAACGTAACCGTCCTGTTCGAGTTGGAACAGGTTGCCGTATGGGTCTTTCATAAAGAAGTGCTTTTGTCCCGTCGGCGCGGTCAGAATTTCGCTGATGACATCGAGGCCCTTATTAATAAAGGTGTTGTAGGCCGTCTCAATGTCGGGGGTCTTCACCTTGGCGACGAGGATGCCCAAATCACCGAGCTTGACGGGTTCTTTCAGGTAGTTGAGCGGACGACCTTTCGGCTCCCAAATCTCGAAGCCGCCGCCGCCACGGATGTTGACCGCTATGCCCGAGCGACGTGGTTGGGGTTTGCCGCCCGTGTAGGGCAACATGCGCTCCGCAACGCCTTCATCGTCAACGATTTTGATGTCGAAACCGAAGTTATCGTAATACCATTTCCAAGCCTCGACGAAGTCGTTTACGCCGATGCCCACTTGCTGTATGCCGCAGATTACTTTAGATTGCATATTTAAAATTTAAAGATTCAAAGATTTGCTACTGGCTTGTTTAGCTTTTAGCTTTTAGCCGTTAGCTATTAGCTTGTCGGCTTCTAAGCTAACGGCTAATAGCTAATAGCTAACAGCCAATTTATGTTGCTGATATTTTTCTCGATAGTTTATAATACAAAGGTAAGCAATATTTATGGATATACGCCATCAAGAGTTCGGAACGACCGATTAACTTTCTGTGTTTCTGTCGCTTGATGGCGCGGACGGCGATTTTGCCACATTTGTCCACATCGAGGCCGTTGGCTTGTCCGGCATCCATTTTAGCGTGGGCTGTGCCGTCGCCGTGGAGGGCGCTTTTGCTGATTTGCGTGTTGATGCGCCCTGGAATGAGGAATGTGACGCCGATGTTGTCATATTCCAGTTCCAAGGACTCGTAAAACCCGAATAAGGCGTGCTTCGCAGCACAATAGGCTGAGCGCAATGGGAAACCGAAAAGTCCAGACAATGAAGTGGTTACGCTGAATTGAACGTGTTCCTTTGCCAGAATCATCTCCTTGAACTTCTTGACGAGATACACACCGCTCAAAAAGTCGATTTTCAGGATTTTCTCGTCCACGCTGATGTCGGTATCCAAGGCTTTTTCGCGCTGCGAGATACCCGCGTTGAGCACGAAAAGGTCGATGCTCAAATCGTTGGAAATCACGTAGTCATAGAGTCGGTCAATGGAGGCATAGTCATCCAATTGCGTTTCGATGGCGTAGGCTTTCACGCCGTATTGTTCACATTCGGCTTTGACAGCTTCCAAGTCGTTGATACCCAGTCCAGTCAGCACAAGGTGACAGCCTTCCTGTGCCAAATGTAGCGTGATGCTGCGCCCGATGCCGGTACCGCCGCCGGTTACTAATGCCGTTTTTCCTTTGAGTTGTAACATATCTGTGAACTCTTTAGTTTCCCCCTCGGGGAATGGAGTCCGTTGTTGTTTTTCAGCGGCGGCGTGGGACACCTACGAATAGGTAACTTGTTCTTGCCGCCGCTGGATAATTAATGACCCAACTCCATTCCCCGTAAGGGAATCTTTTCCGCCGCAAAATTAAAAATAATTCCTTCATGTTGGGATAATCAATATATTTACTAATTTTGTGCTCGAAAAATCGACCTCCCATAGATTTCCGCATCGCACATTCTCTGCTGGAATGACATGGGAGTCCGATGAGGGCAAACACTTAGGTCTGCCCGTGGTAAAAAATAGCGGGCAGAGACATAGGTCAGCCCCTACAACTATCAACTGAAAACTATCAACTATCAACTAAATACAATGGACATTTTTGAAAGAATATCAAAGGATTCGGGCGGCCCGATTGGACAGTACCGCGAGCGCGCCGACGGTTATTTCGCTTTCCCGCGCTTGGAAGGCGAGATGGGCCCGCGCATGACCTTCAACGGCAGGGAAGTGCTCTGCTGGAGTTTGAACAATTATTTGGGTTTGGCCAACCACCCCGAAATTCGTCGTGTGGATGCCGAAGCCGCTGCCAAATATGGCCTCGCCGCCCCGATGGGTGCCCGCATGATGACGGGTCACACGAGGATGCACGAGCATTTTGAGCATGAGCTGGCCGACTTTGAGAAGAAGGAAGCCGCCTACCTCTTCAACTTTGGTTATCAAGGTATTGTGTCGACCATCGACACGCTGACGACCATGCACGACGTGATTGTTTACGACAACGAGGCTCATGCCTGTCTGCTTGACGGCATCCGCCTGCACATCGGAAACAAATACAAGTACCGCCACAACAACATGGAAGACCTTGAGAAGAAGCTGAAGGTTGCCACGGAAGTGGTGGCCAAGACGGGTGGCGGCATTCTTGTCATCACTGAGGGCGTTTACGGCATGACAGGCGCTTTGGGCGACCTTGCTGGTATCGTGGCCCTGAAGAAGAAATACAATTTCCGCATCCTCATCGACGACGCCCACGGCTTCGGCGTGATGGGTCCCAACGGTC
>CAMZEK010000010.1 GCA_947305795.1 uncultured Bacteroidales bacterium
GTCTAACTCCGTAATTTTTGTCGTTCCAAGAAGTCACCCTTCTTTCGATGGTGATGACATTGCTCTCTTCATCGTGGAGGTTGGTCGAGAGGTACAGGGCCATACCAATGGCAGTCAGCACCTCAGGGGCAATCTCACCTTCGGCCACTTTGACCGTAGGCTTCACCGTCACAGGCTTAATCTCCTTCACTTCGTTTTTCTTGGCGTCCTGTTTTTTGAAGTAGGCAGCCACGCCACGGAAGATGGACGAAAGGAGGAAAAGGGCGATGATGACGATGAGAAAACCGGCGATGGTGACAATCCAGCCTTTG
This sequence comes from uncultured Bacteroidales bacterium, assembly GCA_947305795.1. Lineage (GTDB taxonomy): Bacteria > Bacteroidota > Bacteroidia > Bacteroidales > F082 > Limimorpha. Next base: position 312 of record CAMZEK010000010.1, read on the forward strand.
GTGTAGACCCAATCTTCGTGAGCCAACAATAATGATATTTGTAACAGGTTCATCACTTTATGGATTTAAGGTTACAGCGGGATGTTCGAATGTTTCTTCTCGGGATTGGCCAAACGCTTCGTCTCAAGGGTGCGCAAGGCACGGATGACACGGAAACGGGTGTTGCGCGGCTCGATGACATCGTCGATGTAACCGAACTTGGCAGCCTCGTAGGGGTTGGCGAACTTCTTGGTGTATTCATCCACCTTCTTGGCAACGAACTCAGCGCGCTCTTCGGGATTCTCGATCTCGGCAATCTTCTTGCCATCAAGCACCTCAACGGCACCGCTGGCACCCATGACGGCGATTTCGGCGGTCGGCCAAGCGTAGTTCACGTCGTTACGCAGCTGCTTGCAGCCCATCACGAGGTGAGAACCGCCGTAGGACTTACGCAGGGTGACGGTCACCTTCGGAACGGTGGATTCGCCGTAGGCATACAACAGCTTGGCGCCGTGGACGATGATACCATTGTACTCTTGACCCGTGCCAGGCAGGAAGCCAGGGACGTCGACCAAGGTCACAATCGGGATGTTGAAGGCATCGCAGAAACGGACGAAACGGGCACCCTTACGGGAAGCGTCGCAGTCCAACACACCGGCGAAGAAGGCGGGGTTGTTGGCCACGATGCCGACCGACATACCATCGAAGCGAGCGAAGCCGACGATGATGTTCTTGGCGTAGTTCTTATGGATCTCGAGGAAGTCGCCGTTGTCGACGATGGCGGTGATGATGTCACCGACGTTGTAAGGCTTGTTCGGGTTGTCGGGGATGATTTGGTTCAAGGCATCCTCCATGCGGTCGATGGGATCGTTGCACTCCACTAACGGAGCGTTCTCCATGTTGTTCTGCGGGATGAAGGAGATGAGTCTGCGGATGATGGCAAGACCTTCCTCCTCGGTTTCGGCAGCGAAGTGAGCCACGCCCGACTTCTGGCTGTGGATGCGAGCACCACCGAGGTCGTCGGTGCTGACGTCTTCACCAATAACGGTCTTCACGACTTTCGGACCCGTAAGGAACATGTAGCTGCCCACATTGGTCATGATGATGAAGTCGGTGAGGGCGGGAGAATACACGGCACCGCCGGCGCAGGGACCGAAGATGGCCGAAATCTGCGGGATGACACCCGAAGCGTTGATGTTGCGCTGGAAGATCTCGGCGTAGCCGGCGAGGGAACGTGAGCCTTCCTGGATACGGGCACCGCCCGAGTCGCAGATGCCGATGACGGGAGCGCCAACCTTCATGGCTTGGTCCATCACCTTGCAGATTTTCAGCGACATGGTCTCACTCAAGGCACCGCCAAACACGGTGAAGTCTTGGGCGTAGACGTAGACGACGCGGCCGTCGATGGTGCCGTGACCGGTGACGACGCCGTCGCCGAGGTACTGTTGCTTGTCGAGACCGAAATCGACGGTGCGATGGGTCACGAACATGTCAGTCTCTTCGAAACTGCCTTCGTCGAGCAGGAGGGCGATGCGCTCGCGAGCCGTCATCTTGCCCTTCGCATGTTGGGAGTCGATGCGCTTTTGACCGCCACCGAGACGGGCTTCGTTGCGCTTCTCCAACAATTCTTGTATTTTCTGTTCGATTAACATGGTTATATTTGTATTGATTATTACTTGTTTTTAGAGCGTAATCTTGGGCAATTAGCTGTTAGCCATTAGCAGCTGTCGAAACAAGCTAATAGCTAATGGTTAAAAGCTAACAGTCAATCACTTGTTTTTGTCCTCGCAAAGTTCCGTCAGTACACTGCAGGTCGATTTGGGGTGCAGGAAGGCAATGCTCAGGCCCTCAGCGCCCTTGCGCGGGGCTTGGTCAATGAGTCGGATGCCGGCTTCCTTGGCCTCTGCAAGATGACCTTCAAGGTTTTCCACAGCGAAAGCGATGTGGTGCATACCGCCCTTACCGTTATTCTTCTCAATGAAAGCGGCAATGGTGCTCTCGGGGCTGGTGGGCTCCAAAAGCTCGATTTTGGTCTGACCACAGCGCAAGAAAGCGGTCTTCACTTTTTGGTCGGCGACTTCTTCAATAGCATAGCACTTGTTGCCAAGCAGTTTTTCAAAAAAAGGAATGGACTCGTCCAAGCTTGTGACGGCAATTCCAATGTGTTCAATGTGAGTTGGTTGCATATCTTTATTCGAATAAATTAATGATTAGTGAATTCACGGTGCAAAGGTACAACAAATTCTTTGGTTTCAAAAGAATTGTTGCAATTTTGCAAGAATGGTTTTCCACAAAAAAACATGGAGACACGATCCTTCGTATCTCCATGTTTCTATTTAGGAAAGCCCCTTTACAGCAAGTCAGACAAAAAGAGGCATTCTCCTAACAATTTTTGGTTTACAGCTTGATGGTAAGACCAGCGTTGAAGTAGCTCTGATAGCCTGAATACACCACCTCGGCTTCTACACCGATTTTGTCGGTAAACATGAAACGAACACCAGCGAACTCACCGTGAGCAAAATAGAAGTGATTATGTGTCTCATTAGCAGAGTAACCGCCATCGTAAACCCACTTGTCAATTTGGTAATTTACACCCAACATCACGCCAGCATGAACTTCAAACTTTTTTGTAAGGTTCAGGCCGTAAGTAGCTCTAGGCATAACTGCGATGTTTGAGTAACGCGAGGTATAGCTATAATAAGTATAGTCATAGTGATAAGAACGGGTGTTATATCCAGCATATGCACCAACAGTGAAGTGGCCTTTCCACCATGAATTAATAAGGGTGTAATCAGCAACGACATTACCACCAAAACCGGGATAGAAACCGCCACGGACACCGATAACCATAGTACCTTTCGGGTTCGGGTCTTCAATGGCTTGAGCCTTTTGGCTCACGGCAAAGGTCATAAAAGCGACCATTGCAAGCATAAATACTTTCTTCATTTTGAACAATTTTTAGTTGAGGCTCTAATTTGTTTGATCCGCCAACAGCACAGAGCCTTTTATGCCGCAAGCGGGATTTTGACTTGCATTGTGGCGGCAAAATTACAAAATATTCTTTTACATTATTCCTTTTGCCGCCACTATTTCAGAAGCTATCAATTCTCGAATTGACATTCAATCACTTGTGAACCCTACGAACAAAGCTCTCCACCTCGGGCACGCCACCTTGGTAGACCAAATAGCCATCGTAAGGCTCCCTCGGCGTGATTTCGCTGTTGACAGGGGTAAGCATAATGTTCTTTACCTCTTCCCTATCGTGCGTTTGACCCAAAGCCCAACCCAATTTGATGTAAGCGGTCTCAGCGAGCATGTTCTGCGCCGGGATGATGCCACGATTCATCAAATCGCGACCAGTGTCGTAAACGAACATGTGGGCATACCCCCAGATGGTCTGCACGGTCATGTATTGGTGGACCCCCTTGTCGGTGGCACGTTGGATAGCATCAAACATGCCGCGGTTGACGTGACCCAAGCCCGTGCCGTCCCAAATGATACCCTGATAGCCGTTGTCGACCAATGCGTCAAGCACATCGGGCTTCATGCCGGGATAATAATAGAGGATGGCCACGCGGTCGTCGAAGGTCGGGATGATCTTCACGTCGCGGTCCTTACGGCGGTGGTTGTAGACCTCCTTGATGGGCACTACACCGTTCTTTCTGTCCACGGTGGCAACAGGAGTGTCGCCAATGGTGCGGAAGGTGGAACGATACGACGAGTGCATCTTACGCACACGGGTACCACGATGCAAGAATCCATACTCATCCGAAGTGGGGCCAAACATGCAGACCATCACCTCGGCCACGTTGCCGTGACCGGCGGCTGTCATGGCATGCATGAGGTTCAAGGCGGCATCCGACGACGGACGGTCTGACGAACGCTGCGAACCGACCAACACGATTGGCACAGGCAGGTTTTGGCACATGAAGGTCAAAGCGGCGGCGGTGTGGGCCAAAGTGTCGGTGCCGTGACCGATAACGATGCCGTCGATGCCGTTTTGGATTTCCTCGCCAATCTTCTTGGCCAGAGCAATGTACTCCTTGGGCGACATGTTCTCGGAGAACACGGCAAACACCTTCTCGGTGTCGAGGTTGCAGATGTCAGCCAGTTCCGGCACGGCGCCATACAGCTCACCGGGCGAGAAGGCGGGAATCACGGCACCCGTGCGGTAGTCCAAACGTGAGGCGATGGTGCCACCCGTGCCGAGCAACTTTACATGCGGAAGGCCCTCAGTGTAAGGGAATTCCTTCTCTGGAATATGGTAGTTGGCTTTTTTGTAGTCGGTCTCGACCATGCTGGTGATGGTGCTGATGTCGACGCCGATGTTATAGCCTGTGTTGACCTTCATGACGATATGCTGGTCGTCCTGGAAGGCGGCGCGAGGCAGGATCGTGCCTTTGAAGAGGCCACCCGTGGTCTGGCATTCGGCCTGACTCCACACGCGGCAGTTGTATTTTTTGAGCACCTCAAGAGCGGCGCCCCAATATCCTTGGAAAAAATCTTCAGCCATGTTCTTCGTTATTTGATGTTGTTAGCCAATTCTTTCATTTCGATGTTGCCCATTGCTTCCTTCATCTGACCCATGATCCAGTTTTGGCGGTCGAGGTCGGTGCAGGATTTCTTCTTCGGCGCGAAGCCAGCGCAGAGGTTGTCGAGCTTGGTGAGCAGGTCGTCCATAGCAAAGCGCTTGAAACCAATCTTGTCCAAAACTTGCTCCATCGACAGCGAAGCATCTTCAACCAATGCGGGAGCCATGTTCCAAGCCAAACGGTAGTTCAAACCTTGCTCCTTCAGGAAAGCGAAGAGTTTATATAAGGTATCGTCGTTGAACTTCGAAGTGGGGTTCTTGCCGAGCAAATGCTTCAGCCTCATGCCGACAAACCGACCAACGGTGCGGCCATCCACGCCGAGTTTCTCAACGATTTCAGAAATGATGGGGAACCAGTTCTTCGCGAAGATGTATCTGAAGCAGTCCTCCGGCACATTCCATTCCTTGAGTTTGTAGTAACGGTCAATGATTTCGGTGGGCAATTCGGCACGCATAGCCTTGATGAAAGCAGGATCAAGCGGAATGGGAGCCGAGTCGGTGTCGGGATACATACGGTCGGCACCAGGGAGCACGCGCTCGAAGATGGTGATGCCGTTGCAGACGGCCTTACGGGTCTCCTTCGGCACGCCGTCGAAGGCCATGAGGCAACGTTCTTCCACCGTCTCGATGGCGGTGGGCATGTCTTCCTTGGGTCCCCAAACGAGGACGAGGGCATCCTCATCGGTGGCATGGATCCGCTTGCCGAGTTTGTGCCACTGCGAACGGGTCAGCACGGGTTCAAACATCTCATCATGGAGCATGTTGGGACGCTCGAGGCAGGCGATGACTTTCAGACGGTCGGCGATTTCGTCGGCGAACATTTTGCCGGGTTGGGTGAAGTGCGAGAGCACACCACGGAACTTCGGCAGCTTGATGAGCTTCATTGCGCCGCCCTTGGCCTTGTTGTCGAGGATAGGCATGTAGTCGGTCGGGAATGACACGTCTGCCACTTCCACCTTCCAGCCTTCCTTGCCGATTTCGCGGTTGAGGCGTTCTTGCAGTTGCACCAATGACCACTGGCGGAAGCACTCGTTGTGCGACAGCTCGGGAATCCATTTGGCGTGTTGCACACCCTTCAACTCGATACGGGTGCCACCCGTGCAGCTCACGTTGACATCTTGACGGCCTGCGCCCATGCCTGTGCGGACCAGACCCGTGGAACGGCCGAGGAAGCGGATGTATTCGCAGGTCTCGCGCAGCTCGTCGGGGTTCTTGCAGTCGGGATAGGTGACGGTCTCAATCAACGGCACGCCGAGGCGGTCGGTTTGATAGATACGGCGGTGGCCGATGTCGCTGATTTCGCGGCAGGCGTCCTCTTCGATGCTCAACTGAATGAGGCGGATGTCCTTCTTCGGCAATTTCAACAGGCCTTCCACGCCCACGATGGCGGTGCGCTGGAAGCCCGTCGGGATAGAGCCGTCAAGGTATTGCTTGCGGGTGATATGCACCTCGCCCACGATGTTCAAGTTGGAACGCAAAGCGATCACAATCGCGTTGTGCAGCGCCTCGCGGTTAATGGGAAACGGCGGGGTGTCGTCAATGTCATAGGTGCAGGCCGTGCCGCTCTTGATGCGGTAGACGATTTCCTTTTTCGTCTTGAACTCCATCAAAGCCGTGCCATCGTACTCGCCCAGCTCCGAAAGGGTGGGACGCATGTGACGGATCAGCTCGGCATCGTAGTCTTCAAATTTGTTGAATTTTCCGGCGGGACAGCGGCAGAACAGCTTCTCCTTAGTCTTGATCTGTTGGTGCACTTCGAGTCCCGACATGAAGCCTATGCGGTCATAGTCTTCTTGGGTAGCTTTCTTGCGCTCCACATAGCCGGCCTGTTGCTTGGTCTGCTCGTAGTTGGCGCGGGGGTCAAAGTTCGTGCTCATATTTGTTTAGTTTGTTGATTCAAAGATTTAAAGATTCAAAATTCAAAATTCAAAGATTCTTGTCTGCTTCAAAACAAGCGGCTAAAATAGGAAATAATTGGATTGGTTTTGAAAAATTTGAGAGAAATATTTCAAAGTATGGCGTATGGTCATCATTTTTCGACTTACTCTTGGTGCGCTTTTAGGCTATCAAGTTGTTTTTTATAGACATCCAAAGTGTAAAGGTCTTCCATCTTGATTGTCGGGGTGTAAAAATCATCACTGACTGGGGCTTGCTCTTCGATGACGATTCCCTTATGGTATTCCGCCATAAACTCCTTCAATTCTTTCTCGGAGATCCCTATCACGCTCATATTCTGTTTGTTGGTATAGCGCATGGATTCAGCCTGATAATGCAGCCAACAAATCCAGTTGTGCTTCATTCTCATCGATTGACGCACATTGGGGTTTCGCAGCCATTTTGTACAAGTATATTTTCCAGGATATTGATCGGGGCTTCCGCTGATGTCATCGAGGACTTTCTCCTCTTCTTTCACCATGTTGTTCCAGTATTCCTCGATGTTGTGCATTCGTGTAAAACAGTCACCGACATTGTTTATAAACTGGAAATTACCCAAGTTTTTCCACGTTTCAAGATTGTTGGAAAAAATGTTTTCAGCAGCTTTGTCGAACGAAACGAAACTGTTGCTCACAGCATCAAACACCAATTCCTCCAGCGTTTCCCTTGGCATCAATTCCAGTTCATCAACAGGCACATTGAGGAGCCAGGTACAAAGCGAGTCACAACGCTGTTGACTTTCAACAATCTGATCAATGCCGTTTGCAAAATCCTCAATGGTGCCCATCACCATAAGCGCCGAAAGCTTGCGGTCGTTGGCCCGTTCTCTGAGTTCAAGCGCCATACTCGCTCCAATGGTAAGCACCAAAGAGATGGTGGTACCGATGATAATCATTCCTATCTGTTTCCAAAAACCGGTATGTTTTTTCAATTCAATGCTTTGTGGCAACTCTATTTTCATGTTTTTCAGATGTTTTGCTCGGATTTGCAATCCACGCTTCAAAAGAATGGGCTAAAATAGGAAATAATTGGATTGGTTGCGTGAAAAAACGCTATTTTTGCCGAAATTTTTCCCCGATGGAAGACAATTATCAATTAATAACCAAAACCGCCGCCGGACTTGAGGAAGTCTTAGCTGCCGAAATCAAGGCCTTGGGCGCCAAAAACGTGCGCCTCATGCACCGCGCCGTCATTTGCGAAGGCAACAAGGAACTGATGTACCGCATCAACTACGAAGTGCGCACCGCGCTCAAGGTGCTGAAGCCCTACAAGAGCTTTTTCGCCAAAAACACCGACGACCTATATAAAAAGGTGCAGGAAATCAATTGGTTTGAACTCATCCGCACCGACCAGACCTTCTGCATCGATGCCATTACGACAGGACGCTTCTTCACACATTCGCAATACGCCAGCCTCAAGATGAAGGACGCCATTGTTGATCAGTTCCGCGATGTCTATGGTATCCGCCCGAACATCAACACTTTGAACCCCGACTTGCGCATCAACCTGCACATCCGCGAGGACAAGGTGACCATCCTCTTCGACAGCTCGGGTGAGAGCCTGCACCACCGTGGCTACCGCCGACAAGTCGACAAGGCCCCGATGAACGAGGTCTTGGCCGCCGGCCTCATCCAACTCTCAGGTTGGAAGGCCGACTGCAACTTCCTCGACTGCATGTGCGGCTCGGGCACCATCCCTATTGAGGCGGCCATGTACGCGATGAAGATTCCGCCTGGCTACTACCGCAAACAGTGGGGCTTCATGAAATGGGACGACTACGACGCCGAGCTTTGGGAACGCATCCGCAAGGAAGCCGACGCCAACATCTGCGACTTCGACTATGAAATCTGGGCCTCCGACCGCTCGCCGAAAGCCGTCGCCATCACCGAAGGCAACCTGAAATTCGCGCACCTCCAGCACGACATCCACCTGATGAAGAAGGACATGGAAGACCTCACCCCGCCCGAGGGCGGCGGCATCATGATCATCAACCCGCCCTACGGCGACCGCCTTGAGGAAGACGACATCGACACCTTATATGAAAACATAGGCCGCACGCTGAAACACAACTTCCAAGGCTTCCAATGCTGGCTCATCACCGACGACGCCGTGGCCCTGAAACACGTCGGCCTGAAACCCAGAGCCAAAATCCCGATTTGGAACGGACCGTTGGAGTGCCGCTTCGTCCTTTTCAACATTTTTGAAGGTAGTTTGAAAGACCAAAAAGCTCGGGAAGCGGAATCTTAACGCTTATTAAACAAATTCATCGTCCTATCCGGCCCCTGAGTGACGAAACTTTTGATGATTTCGACGGCCTCATCACATTTTTGGTCGACGATGGGTTCTTCTGAGGGCTTCCATTGACCGAGGACGAAATCAATCTGACGGCCTCGTGGGAAGTCGTCTCCCAAGCCGAAACGCAGGCGACAGAATACGTTGGTACCCAGCTTTTCGATGATGTCAGTCAGGCCATTGTGCCCGCCGTCGGCACCTTGTTTGCGAAGGCGCAAAGTGCCCAAAGGCAGTGCAATATCATCGTTGACCACCAATAAATTCTCCATCGGAATCTTCTCATAACCAAGCCAATACTTCACCGCACGACCACTCGCGTTCATGTAGGTCGTCGGCTTGATAACAACAAGAGTCTTGCCCTTGTATTTCATCTCTGCTACCTGCGCCAAGCGACTCGTCACAAAAGTGCCTTCAAGGTCTTTCGCCAAGCGGTCAGCAATCTTGAAGCCGATGTTGTGTCGCGTTCCGTCATACTCGGCGCCGATGTTTCCCAAACAAGCAATCAGGTATTTCATTTCGGTTACTGAGTTTATCGAAGTATCGTCTGGTTCGTTGCGTTTCCCTCTGTGGAAAATCCGCGCAAAGATACTATTAATTATTGACATGACCGTTTTGGTTCGCGGACGCAAGCGTTGCGTCCATACAACTGAAAACTAACAACTATCAACTACAAACTAAAAAAAGCCGCCCGAAGACGGCTTTTATCATGTTCAAACAAATAATGCTTATTCGGCTGCGGCAGTTTCTTCGTCTCCTGTGCTAGCAGAAGCGCCACGAGCCATGTTGACAGCAACGATAACGGTATAACCCGGGGTGACAGGAGTCACATTCTCAATGTTGAGATCCTTCACCTTGATGGACTCGTTGATATTCAGTTTGCTGATGTTGACGTTGATGTAATCAGGCAGGTCTTTGACAAGGCCACAAACCTTCACTTTACGAACACCTTTCTTCAGCTTACCACCACGCATCACGCCGGCAGCCGAACCTTCGAGAGCGACTGGCAGACTGACGGTGACAGGCTTGTCTTCCTTCACAATGAAGAAGTCGGCATGGAGGACGTTGTCAGTAACGGGATGATACTGAACGTCTTGCAGGATGGTCTTATAGACCTTGCCGTCAATGTTGAAATCGATGACATACGTTTCAGGGGTAAAGAGAATCTTCTTGAAGTTCTTGGATTCAGTGGCAAAATGCACTTGCTCTTCACCATTGCCGTACATCACGCAAGGAACCAAATTGGCTTTGCGGAGGGCTTTAGTATCCTTTTTCCCTACGTTCTCGCGAAGAGAACCGCTCAATGATACTGTTTTCATTTGTTTAACTGTTTGATTGTTAATTATTGATTGATTCTATTGGGCAAACACACAGGTTTGCCCTTACATTTCTATTTGAACAACGAACTGATGGATTCGTAAGACTCCACACGGCGGATGACTTCGGCAAACAATTTCGCCGTACTGACCACTTTGATTTTCTTGGAAGCATTAGCACGCAGGGGGATGGAGTCGGTGACCACTACCTCGCTGAACACTGAATTGTCCAAGCGTTCCATAGCAGGACCGCTGCACACGGCATGGGTAGCAAAGGCACGCACACTCTTGGCACCATTGTCCATGATGAGTTGGCCAGCCTTGACGATGGTTCCAGCGGTGTCGATGATATCATCGATGAGGATGACATTCTTGTCCTTCACATCACCGATGAGGGTCATGCTGTCCACCACGTTGGCACGTGAGCGTTGTTTGTGGCAGATGGCGAGATCGCAACCGAGACGCTTGGCATAGGCCGAGGCGCGCTTTGAGCCGCCGATGTCGGGAGCGGCAATCAGCAGGTCTTCAATCTGCATCTTTTGGATATGGTCGATGAAAAGCGTGGAGGCATAGAGCGCGTCCACGGGGATGTCGAAAAAGCCTTGAATCTGATCGGCATGGAGGTCAAGCGTGATGATGCGATCCACGCCGGCGGCGGTCAGAAGGTTAGCCACCAACTTCGAGCCGATGCTCACGCGAGGCTGGTCCTTACGGTCCTGGCGTGCCCAGCCAAAATATGGAATCACGGCGATGATTTTGTGTGCCGAGGCACGTCTGGCAGCATCAATCATGAGCAAAAGCTCCATCAGGTTGTCGGTGGGCGGCACGATAGACTGCACAATAAACACATGATAACCACGGATGCTCTCTTCGAAGCAAGGCTGGAATTCATGATCGGAGAACTCAACCACAGTTGATTTCCCCAAAGGTGCACCGTAGGCTTCAGCGACTCTCTCGCCCAGCTCATGGGTCGCTCTTCCGGCAAAAATGGAAACAAATTTTTCCGACATTGCAAATGTGTGTTTTGAGGCTGCAAAATTAGGTATTTTCCCCGTGCGGACAAGACAAAAGACAGAAAAATTTCAAAACTGCTTGCAGTGAACGAAAAAATTTGTACTTTTGCAGCCGCGTTTCACGGAAGAAACCATGCCGAAGTGGCGGAATCGGTAGACGCGTCGGTCTCAAAAACCGATGAGGTTACACTCGTGCCGGTTCGATCCCGGCCTTCGGTACAACAGACAGCCCTCAGATTTGGGGGCTGTTTTTTTGCCACAACAACATCATGAATTTTTGATCAACATGGAAGAAAAACAAATACTTTTAGGCATGACCCCTGCTGAGATTCAGGAAGTGGTCGAACAACTGGAACTGCCTCGCTTCACAGGCAAGCAGTTGGTAGATTGGATTTACAACAAGCGTTGCGCATCGTTTGAGGGCATGACCAACCTCAGCAAGAGTGCACGGGCTTTATTGTCAGAACAATACGAAACAGGACTGCATGCTCCGCTGAAAGAGCAGCTTTCGACCGACGGCACAAAAAAGTACCTCTTCCCTGCTGGTGAGCATTTCATCGAGGCGGCTTACATCCCCGACCGCGAGCGCGCCACGCTGTGCGTCTCCACACAAGTAGGCTGTCAGATGGACTGCCTTTTCTGCGCCACGGGCAAGCAAGGGTTCCAAAAGAACCTCTCCGTGGCCGAAATCATGAACCAAATTCTCAGCTTGCCCGAATTCGACACGCTGACCAACATCGTTTTCATGGGCATGGGCGAGCCATTGGCCAACTACGACAACCTGATGCGCTCATTGGACATCCTCACGCAAGAATGGGCCTTGGGCTGGAGCCCGACGCGCATCACCGTCTCTACCTGTGGCCTGATTCCCAACTTGAAACGCTTCCTCGAAGAATCAAAATGCAACTTGGCCATCAGTATGCACAGTCCTTTCCATGACGAACGCCTCAAGCTGATGCCCGTGGAGAAAAGTTACCCCATCAAGGAGGTGATTCACGCGGTAAAGCAGCACGACTGGCACGGACAGCGTCGCCTTTCGTTCGAATATATCGTCTTCAAGGACCTCAACCACAGCAAGGAACACATCAAGGAAATCGCACGCTTGTTAGGTAGCACACGGTGCCGTATTAATTTAATAAGGTATCACGCCGTACCGAACATTCCGCTGAAGAGTCCCGACATGGGCACCATGACCTGGTTCCGCGACGCGCTGAACGACAAGGGCATCATCGCCACCATCCGAGCCTCTCGCGGACAGGACATCGACGCGGCTTGCGGGCTGCTTTCGACGAAAAAATTGTTATAGGATTATCCAAAAGTTTTCCTAAATTTGCAGCCTCAAAACGTTTCTTGTTTATAACAAATTTCTGATTAACAATAATTTAAACTCCAATCAATGAAAAAAGTATTAGGAATCATCGCGATGGCCATCATGGTTTCGGTGGGTCGCGTGTATGCCGATGAAGGCATGTGGCTCCCGATGTTCGTCGAGCGCCTGAACTATGTTGACATGCAGAAGATGGGGCTGCAACTGACCCCTGAAGAGCTTTACAGCATCAACCACAGCAGTCTGAAGGACGCCATCGTAGGCTTGGGCAGCGACCCCATGCCGCGCGGCTTCTTCTGCACCGGTGAAATCGTCAGCGAGCACGGCTTGCTGTTCACCAACCACCACTGCGGCTATAGTGCTGTGCAAAAGCTCAGCTCTGATCAGCACGACTACCTCCGCGACGGCTTCTGGGCCAAGAACTACGGCGAGGAACTGCCCGCCCCCGAAATGACCGCCAGCTTCCTCATTCGCATGGAAGACGTGACCAAGGATATCCTTGGCGTGGTCACCGACGAGATGGACTATCAAGACCAACAGGCTGCCATCCGCAAGAAAATCAAGGAGTTGGAGACTGCTGCCTCCGAAGACGGCAAGTACAACCCCGTCATCAAGGGCTTCTTTGAAGGCAATGAGTACTACATGTTCGTCTATCAGGTGTTCCCCGATGTGCGTCTTGTTGGCGTTGCCAACTCGTCCATAGGTAAGTTTGGTGGCGATACCGACAACTGGATGTGGCCCCGTCACACCGGCGACTTCTCGATTTTCCGTGTCTATGCCGACAAGAACGGTCAGCCGGCCGCCTACAGCAAGGACAATGTGCCGTTGACCCCCAAGCACCACCTGCCCATCAGCCTTGACGGTGTGCAGAAGGACGACTTCACCATGATTTGGGGCTTCCCCGGCAGCACCGAGCGTTACATGTCGAGCTACGGCATCGACTACAACGTGGACACCTTCTATCCCGCCATCATCGACATCTTCGGCACCCAACTCACCGCCATGGAAGAATACATGAAGGTGGACGAGCACATCAACCTGATGTATGCCGACAATCACGCTGGTCTTGCCAACACATGGAAGAACTTCATCGGCCAGTGCAAGATGCTCCGCAAGAACAAAGTCAGCGAGAGCAAGGTCGCCTTGGAGAAGGACTTCACCAACTGGGTGAACAAGAACAACAAGACTGAATACAAGGATGCCCTTCCGAACCTGAAGAAAGCCTTCAAAGACATGGGCGAAGTGGCCAAGTATATCTATTATCCCAACTTCGTGGCCCAAGCCGGTCCCGCTGGCATTGCTAGTCAGTTTACTGCCTATTATGAGGCCTATCAGGACAAGGACAAGGAAGGCCAGGAAGCTGCTTTGACCATGCTGAAAGAACTGCCCGTCGAGAGCTTCTTCGAGGAAACCGACCCGCAAGTGGAGAAGAAGATTTTTGCCGAGTTGCTGAAGACCTACAAGAACGCTTTCAAAGCTGACGAACTGCCAGAAATCTACTCGATTATCAACAAGGATTTTAAGGGCGACATCGATGCCTTCGCTGAGAATGTGTACACCAACTCCATCTTCGCCACCCCCGAGAGCATCCAAGCTTTTTTGGACAAGCCCAATCCGAAGAAAATTGGTAAGGATTACGCCTACATCATGAACACATCGATGATGGAAGTCATCATGAGCAATATGATGACTTATCGTCAGGCTATGCAGGCCGTCAGCGAGAACGACCACATCTTCGTGAAGGGTTTGCGCGAGTATTACGCCGCCACTCAGCCCGAAAAGAGCCTCTATCCCGACGCCAACTCGACGATGCGCATGACCTACGGCTCAGTGCAAGACTACATGCCTGCTGACGCAGTGCATTATGACTACATCTGCACCGCCAACGGCATCCTTGAGAAGTACGTCCCTGGCGATTACGAGTTTGACGCCCCCAAACGCCTCATCGACCTCATCGAGAAGAAGGACTTCGGCGTGTATGCCGACGACAATGGCGAACTCGTTGTGTGCTTCCTTTCGACCAACGACATCACGGGCGGCAACTCCGGCAGCCCCATCATGAACGGCAAGGGCGAACTCATCGGCCTCGCTTTCGACGGCAACTGGGAAGCCATGAGCGGCGACGTCAACTTTGAGCCGAAACTCCAGCGCACCATCAACGTGGACGTGCGCTACGTGCTTTTCATCATTGACAAGTATGCCGGCGCCACCAACCTGATCAACGAACTCGACATCCGCAAGAGCGAGCCGAAGCCGCTGCGCGTGGAAGAGGAAGAAAAAATCTAATATGTAGGGCTGTCGTACCACGGCAGCCACAGCCGCAAAATGACAAAGAATCGGTCGTTCACAGACGAACGGCCGATTTTTAGTATTTTTGCGCCGCATTAATCCAAAGCAATGAAAAAACACCTATTGGCCTTGTTGTTGTGCGGCATCCTGTTTCCGTTGACCGGAAACGCGCAAGACTGGAAAGTCCTCTTTTCGGCCAATGGTGGATTTTATGACGATGTGCTTGCTTTGGAGATGTTCAGCACCTATCCTCAAGGGCGGATTTTCTACACCGTCAACGGCAACCGACCCACGGTGGAATCAGAACCATACACCGAGCCTTTGGTCTTGGACGAAAGTTTTTACTCAAAATCAGATATTTATACCATCCAAATCTCTTCCGAAGACCTGTTTTACCTTCCTGATTCGGTGCAACATTGCATCGTCATCCGTGCGGCAGCGTTCGATGAGAACGACAGTTGCATCAGTGCTATAACAACCCAAAGCTACTTCATCCGCACCTTAGGTTGCGACACCCACGGCCTGTCTGTCGTCTCGCTTTGCGCTGACTCGTTAGACCTGTTCGACTATGAACGAGGCATCATGGTGCCAGGCATCCATTTTGACTCCCTTTTCCCCGAAACAACTGGCAATTATTTTCAGAAAGGCAGAGAATGGGAGCGTTTGGTAAATGTGGAGTATTACGACATTGTTGACAATGGAGGAATCAATCAGCTTTGTGGGCTAAGAACCCACGGCAATCGCTCCCGCCGACAGCCACAAAAAGGCTTAAAGATATATGCTCGCGAAGAATATGGCAAAAAGCGTTTTAAACACCGTTTCTTTGAAGAATCCTTGATTGATAGCTTCAAGCATTTGCTTATCAAACCTTACTCCACTTTGTATCCTTATACGGGCATTCAAGACTACATTTGCAGTCGAATGGCTGTCGGCCTTGGATTGGAAGCGGGCTGTTCGCGACCCATTTGTCTGTATATCAATGGCGAGTATTGGGGCATTTATTTCTTGCAGGAAAAGATGGACGAGCGTTATTTGGAAGACCACTTGAACATCGACATCGAGCAATGCAACATCATCAGCAACTGGGGAGAGGTGGAATGTGGCAATCCGCAAGGATTCAATGACATGATGGAATGGCTTGAAACAGCCAATTTGTCAATCGAGGAGGACTATGACTATATTTCCAATCTTGTCGACATTGACAATTTCATTGATTATATGATTTTGGAAACCTTTGTCGCCAACCTTGATTGGCCAGCCAACAACAACCGCTGCTGGCAAGTAGAAGATGGCCCGTGGAGATGGATGTTTTTCGACGGCGATGCCGCTTTTAACAGCCAGACGGTAGACTCGCTCGGCAATCCCACCGAGCTAGATGTATTTGGTAACGCCACTTATACAGGTGAAAACACTTGGCCCTCCAGCCGAAGGGCAACGTTGTTGTTCAGAAGACTCCTTGAAAATCAGGATTTCTTTGCGAAATTCAACCAAAGAATCCATGATTTGTGCCAAACGGCTTTTCTTTACGAGAACACCTCGCCGTTGTTTTTTCACATCTGTGATTTACTACGTCCCGAGATTCCAGAACAATCTTTCAGGTTTGGCAAACCCTCAAGTCCTGAGTTTTGGAACTGGGCATGTACGCTTACCGACAACTTCCTGAAAAACCGCGTGAATTCATATCTCGCTGAATGGGAAACCTATATCATCGTTGATGTTCCTGAGCATTTCACCGCTTTTCGATGCTATCCCAACCCGTCATCGGGGGAGATTCATCTACACTTTGACGCTGAGACTTTCAGCGCAGATGAAATCGTCATCTACAACCTAATGGGCCAGAAGGTGTTTTCAATGCCCATTCTTTGCCTGTCGGGAGCCAATGAAATCACCTTGCATCCCGACCTTGCTCCAGGAATTTATCTTCTGAACTTGGGTGGACAAACGCACCGCATCGTCAGGTATTGATCAAAACACGATTTCGCCTTGTTCAATCTGGTAGTTGACAATCCAGGCCGCGTCGGCGTGAAGCTGTTCTTCCACGGTAAGGCCGTTAGCCTTGGCTTTTTCGCGGATGCTTTCCATCAACTCGGGATTTTTGTTGCGGATCTCCTCCTCCATGGCCTTCACGAGACTCTCCACATAGGTTTGCCGTGAAACCACATTCGGCTCATCGCGCATCAAAGGTCTGTTGTTCAGTACGTTCTGCGCCTCCATTTTCAGCACCTGCTCCAAATTGGTGTTGCGAATTATCGTCTGGCACTGCAAATTCTTCATCCATGCCGTGTCCTGCTTGATGTCCTTGATGACCAAGGCTTCAGGAATTCGGGGATTTCTTGATATCGGGATGCTGTCGCCAGCCAATTCGGGGAAAAAACGCTCGGGGAATCGCATCATCAACCCATTGGTATGTTCCCACAACTTGGCAGTCAGTTCGTCACCACAGAAACCCTTGTATTTCAGCATTGTAGCACTATCATGTCTCAGGCTGTCTATGATTCGTTGCTTCACATCTTCTATGCGCTTTTCATCCACACACAGGCTCAACAGCGCAGATTCCACAAAACCGAAGCTCGCCTTGCACATCTGGTCGCCCTCCGTGAACCATACCACATAATCGGCATCCAACAGCTCTTGCAAAATATCCAACTCACTAACATGCGTCATCGAGCGGTATTTCTTCCCATAATAAACCGTTGAATTGTAATACCAATACTCCGAATGGGAAAACATGTCGTCGAACGGAACGAAATAATACATCCGCATCAGGAAAGAGGTGCCGATAAAGAGCGCGTTAGGCCTCGAAGTGGTCTCATCGCTCACGGCTGTGATTCCCGCTTCGTAAAGCCTATCATACGGATGAGGCAATGGGCGAACCAAATTGGCAAGAAGCTCAATGTCGTAATCGGATTCCATGGATTCCTTCGAAGTGCTTTCATGATATGGCCCATACTGCAGTTGCGGCAGTGCAATGCCTTTCAAGTCACCCATGAAGCGGAATAGCGAGTCGGTGGCCAAAGCCGCCGAGAAGCACCAATGCGCACCCGTCTGGGGAAATAAGGAATAAGGTAACGTGTCGGCTTTCTTCATGTCGATGAACCACTTCGTCATCTCAACGTAAGGGATGCCGTATTCATCGAATTTGGCGGAATAATACTCCCGCGCATTGACAGTAGTGGTGTCGAACTTTCTGTTAGGCAAATGCTCAGGATAAAGGAAACCTTTTTGTGGTGCCATAAACACAAGGAAATCATTGCCATAGTCTTTCAACACACCTCGCAGCTTCCACATCCGCAGTGCCTCAAGGTCGTAAGCTTCGCAGGCCTCCTCTTTCGAATCGTACCAACGGTACATCTCCGTGCCGTAATAGTCGTTCACGTGCTGGATGAAATAAAGCCAACCATCCTTCCCAATGATAATGTCCTTGTTGTAAGTTTTCCGAAAAACGTCGAAGAGAAACTGGTTGTAGAATCGTATCAACGGTTGGCGGAAGCCCATATTTTCCTTAAGATAGCTTTCCGACTGGGTCTGAAAAGTTGCGGTACGATAGTTATCGAAAGTCAGCTCAGGCTTGGGTGTCAGGAAAGAAACCCCTCCCAAAGGTTTGAATGTGAACATTTTCGTCTGCTTCTGAACAGCAGAGACGAACAACAACATCATCGTCAGCACGAAAAGGAGGGTGGGTATGAATTTGAACTTCCTCATGACTCAGAACCTAAAGTAAATGAACGGACTGAAATCAGAGGCGTTGAGAGCAGCCACGCAGAACACGAAAGCAAAAGCGGCCACCACCCACACGGCAATGTGCTGGCCGTCGGTGTAATCGGTGAAATAAACCTTTTCCTGAATTCTCTGTCCGAATTTCGTCAGCGTAAGGAACGAGAAGAACGCCGCCACAAGCATCGTTATGTAAAGCTGGAGGTTATCGCCAAACGGCAGCAGCACAAAGTTGAAGGCGAACATCCGCTTGATGAGCAGCCAAGCCAAGCTGAAATCCTCGATACGGAAGAACACCCAAATGAGATTCACCAAAAGGAACGTCAAAATGACACTTGGCACCTTGCCAATTTTCTTCATCACCTTGCCCAAGAAGAGTTTGTCGGCACAGATGAACAAGCCATGCAACGCGCCCCAAACGAGGAAGTTCCACGAGGCGCCGTGCCAAAGACCCGAAAGCAAGAAGCAGACCCATAAGTTGAAGTACATGCGGCCCTTGCCCTTGCGGTTGCCGCCGAGCGGGATGTAAAGGTAATTCATAATGAATGCGCCGAGGGTCATGTGCCAACGGCGCCAAAACTCGGTAATGGAGCCTGAGGTATAAGGATTGTCGAAGTTTTCGGGGAATTTGAAGCCCATCATCCGGCCCAAACCGATGGCCATGTCGCTATAGCCTGCAAAATCAAAATAAATTTGGAAAGTGTAGGCAATTGAGGCAATCCATGCCGTGGTGCTATCCAAAGCGGCCACGCGGGTAAAGATTTCGGAGATTTGACCCGCATCCAAAAGGGAGAAGTTGGACGGGCCGAGGATGGCGTCCACTTGGGCACCAATCACGTCAGCGATAAGGATTTTCTTGCACAGACCGATGACGAAGCGATAAAACCCCTGCAAGCGGTCGCTCATGGTTGACTCGCGGCTGCGGATTTGGTCGGCCACGTCACAATAACGGATGATGGGACCAGCGATGAGCTGCGGGAACATGGTGATATACAACACAAAATCAGTGAGTTTCTCCATCGGCTTGTTCACGCCGCGATAGGTATCCAAGGTGTAGGTGACGCTTTGGAAAGAGAAGAACGAAATGCCGATGGGCAGCATGATACGCTTCCATGTGAGTGGCGCATGACCCGTCAGACCGAGAATGGCATTTACATTTTCCATCGTGAAGTTGCCGTACTTGTAAAACAGCAGCAGCCCAATCGGAATGATGATGGACAAACCGCACAGCAGCTTCTTCAGTCCAGGTTTTTCGGTCTTGCACATCCACTTGACCAAGAAGAAGTTGGCCACCGTGGAGGCAACAAGCTGTATAATGAACTCCGGCGCGCCCCAAGCGTAAAACAGCAGTGAAGCAAGCAAAAGGACATAGTTACGGACTTTCTTCGGCATCAGGAAGTAGACGAGGAAGAAAATCGGCATGAAATATAAGAGGAAGACATTGCTACTGAATACCATAACTATCTGATTTTTCGTTCATATCTCTTTTTCTCGCAGGCCAGTTGAAGGTACCGTGCTCGATTTGATAGTTGACAATCCATATCGCATCGTCATGGAGTTGCTTCTCTATGGAAACGCCGTTGGTTTCGGCCTTTTGGCGAATCATGTCCATCGAGTTGTGGTCGGCCAAGTATTGGGCGATAATTCGCTGGATTTCGCGCTCGATGAAGGCAGCAGAGTCCAATTCCGCGCCTTCTGGCACCTGTCCCAAGGCTTCTATCGCCTTTTGGGTGAAACCATCGTTCATCCGATACTGTTGAGTGGCGCAATAGAACAAGACTACGAAATCGGCGGAAAGCAGCTCTTCGGCAAGGTCAAACTCATCCACGGAGTTGTAACGCTCATCGTAATAGACAGTGCTATTATAATACCAATACGGAACTTGCGAGAAAATCTCACCCAATGGAAGTTGGACAGCGATGGTCCACCAGAACGAGTCGCCGATGACAATCATTTTCGGCTTGATAGCCATGGTATCTCCATCGGTAGTGGCATCGGCATAGTAATACTTGGGCTTGGGCAACGGCCTCATAAGATTGAGCAGGCTTTCCAAATCGTCGTCAGGGTCGATGGCATTATGGAGATACCGTTGCCCGAGGACAAGGTTGTGCATATTGATGCTGTCCAAGTGTTCCATATAGCGGATGAGCGTGTCAGCACTTTGCAAAGCAGCATATCTCGCCCAATGCGTGCCTGTTTTCGGAAACAGCATGAAGTCGGCGGTGTCCTTCATTTGTAGGAACCAACGCTCCAAATTGAGGTGGTTGACACCAAGTCGCGTGTATTCTTCCTCGTTGAAGAAACGCGCTGAGATTTTGGGCTCGTCATCATACCTTGTATCTTGGTTTTCAGGAAGATATTCGGGAAAAATCAAATCTTTGGCGGGCACCAAACACACGAAAAGGCGGATGCCGTAAGATTCAAGGATTTCCTGCAACTGAAGTACCCGCTGCGCCTCTTCCGAAAGCATCGCGGCCATTTGCGTGGAGTCAGAGGCATAATAGCGGAACTGCCTTTGGTAATGGTCGGCGACCACCCAAGGCTCATACATCCAGCCGTCCTTGCCAAACGAGACCTGCCCTTCTGTGACGGGCGTCTTGCCGTAGAAATCCCAAAGATACTGGTTGTAGAGCCGAATCAGCGGTTCACGGCAACCGAAGTGCTGTTTCAGGTGTTGTTCGGTCTGTCGCTGGTAACTACCATCGCAATAGTTTTGGAAGTTCAATTCAGGCATGGGCTGCTCCACCACGACACCCCTCAACGGCTTGAATATCGGCCAATTGAAGCAGCTCTGTAACATTGAGGTGAACAACAGCACCGCAGTTAGCGAAAACAATATGGTTTTTGTGCGGGTTTTCATCTAAATAAAACGCGCAAAATTAGGAAAAATAATCGTAATCAGACTGAAAACCGTAATTTTGCGCTATGAAAACGACTAAGATAGAACTGCTTTCGCCCGCCAAGAACGTTGAGGTGGGCATGGCCGCCATCAACCACGGCGCGGATGCCGTCTACATCGGCGGTCCCGACTTCGGCGCGCGCGAAAAGGTCTCCAATACGATTGAGGACATTGAGAAACTCTGCCGACATGCGGCTTTGTTTGATGCAAAAGTGTATGTCACGCTCAATACTTTGCTGTACGACAACGAATTGGAACGCGCCCGAAAAATAGCCTATGACTGCTGGAACGTCGGCGTTGATGCGCTCATCGTGCAGGATATGAAACTACTTGAACTTGACCTCCCTCCTATCCCACTCCACGCTAGCACGCAATGCGACAACTTGACCGTGGAAAAGGTACAACAACTTGAAAAATTGGGCTTTAGTCAAGTCGTTTTGGGGCGTGAATTGAGTTTGAAACAGATTCGGGAAATCCGGGAGAAAACGACCGTGCCATTGGAGTTTTTCGTGCATGGCGCGTTATGCGTCAGCCACAGCGGACAGTGCTATCTAAGCCAATACATCGGCAACCGCAGCGCCAATCGCGGTGCCTGCGCCCAACCCTGCCGCCTGCCGTGGGACTTGCTCGACAAGAACGGCAAGGTGCTGCTGAAAAACCGACATCTGCTTTGCCTAAAAGACCTGAACAACAGTGCCCATTTGGAGGAACTGATGGACGCAGGCATCACGAGTTTCAAGATTGAAGGCCGCATGAAAGACGCTGATTATGTGAAGAATGTGACGGCCTACTACCGCCAGAAATTGGATGAAATCCTCCATCGTCGCAGTGACTTGGAGCAAGCCTCACGCGGGCACTGCAGCTATAGTTTTGAGGTCAATCCTGAAAAATCCTTTAACCGTGGCTTTACCGATTTCTTCATCCATGGACGGCAAAAGGGCATCGATTCACCGTTTACGCCCAAATCGATGGGCGAATACATTGGCGAAGTCGGTTGGTGCAACAGCCTTCGCATGGAAATCGCCACCGACAAGGTTTTGCACAACGGCGACGGGCTGTGTTTTTTGAATCAGGACAATGAATTGGTGGGCCTCAGGGCCGACGTGGTTCGTACTGATGGTAAAAACGGTGTGCACACCATCTCCACAAACAGGCCACATGGTGCCTATCGAGGCGCGAAAATCTACCGCAATTACGACCTCGAATGGCAAAAGCAGGTGGATGCCTCGACAGGCAACCGCAAGATTGTCATTGATTTGACGTTGGCGGAAACCGAAACGGGATATGAAATGATTGCTGTTTGTACGGACACACCACGTGTGTCCGCCGAAACACCCGAAAACGGACGCACGCGGTGCGTCCCTACAAGGACGACTATACAATGCGACAAAATCGCCGCCAACAACCCCGAAAAGGCCACCGAAAACATCCGCAAAAAGGCCCTGCAATGGGGCGACACCCCCTTCAATCCCATCAATTTGGAATTGCAATTTGCCGAGCCGCGCCTCATCCCTGCCTCCATCATTAGCGAAATGAAACGCGATTTGGTGGCGAAATTGACGGAGGAATTAATTGAAAATCATCAAAATAACCATAAAATCCGTTGTATGGACACACCGCGTGTGTCCGCCGATACGCCCGAAAACGGACACACGCAGTGCGTCCCTACCGACCCCGATGCCATTCCCGACCGCCTGATGACCTGCCACCACTGCATCCGTTATGCCAACGGAATGTGCAGCAAGGAAACGGGGCAAAAGGCCGAACCGCTGTTCATCCGCAATGGGGCGAACACTTTCCGTTTGGAATTTGATTGCCGGAATTGCCTGATGAGCGTCTGTTTCATGGCGTAATAGAATCCGCTTGCTCTTCAACATCAAATCATCATTATTATCATAAAATAATCATCATTTTATGATGAAATTGAAAAAAATTGTATTTTTGCGGTGTAAAATAAGTCTTTAGACCATGAACAACCCTTTCATCACCAATGGTTATTCTGAACCCCAGTATTTTTGTGACCGCCTGCGTGAAACAGAAATGCTCACCCGTCTGCTGACCAACGAAAACAACGTAGCACTAATCTCGCCGCGCAGATTGGGCAAAACCGACCTGCTTCACCACTGCTTCACGCAGCCAGAAATACAAGAACATTATTACACCTTTATTATTGACATTTATGCCACCACTTCAATGCGCGACTTCATCAACGTGTTCGGTAAGTCAGTACTCGACGAATTGAAATCGAGAGGAAAGAGAGCCTGGAATCTGTTTTTGCAAACCCTGAGTTCATTACGTTCCGAAATCACCTACGATGGCGCGGGCTTGCCCACATGGGGCATGAGCATCGGCGCGATTTCCAATCCTTCTGTCTCTTTGGACGAGATTTTCTCTTACCTCAACCATGCGGACAAGCCATGCCTCGTGGCCTTTGATGAATTCCAACAAATCACGCGATATCCCGATGCGTCCAACGTGGAGGCTGCCTTGCGCACTTACATCCAACGCTGCAACAACGCACATTTCGTGTTCTCAGGGTCGCAACGGCATCTAATGGGTGCCATTTTCACCTCTCCTTCACGCCCGTTCTATCAATCGGTGAACATCATCAACTTGCCACCCATCTCTTTGGAGAAATACACCGATTTTGTCGTGGAAAAATTCGAGAAAGCAGGGAAACATATTGACACAGAAGTGGTTGAGATTGTCTACCAACGCTTTCAAGGCATCACATCCTACATGCAACGTATCATGAACCTGTTATTTACCTATACTCCCATTGGGGCGACTTGCAAAATGCAAATGGTGGACTCTTGCATCAATGAACTGATTGACTTTTCATCAGACACCTACGAATCACTACTTTACCAAATGCCTGAAAAACAGCGTGAAGTATTTTTGGCCATTGCCAAAGAAGACAATGTCAAGAGCATTTCGAGCAGCACTTTTGTCAAGAAGCACAGCCTTGTTTCGGCCAGTTCGGTGCTTTCAGCGATCAAAGGCCTCTTAGAAAAGGATTTCATCACGCAAGACAAGAACACTTATTCTGTTTATGACAAATTTTTTGCCCTTTGGCTAAAACGCAAAAACATCATCTGATATGAACCTCTTCCAACTCTTCAAAAACGTCAGCCCATTCGTCAAGCCTTACAAATGGCTGGTTTTCATTACTTTAATACTAACTTTAATCGGCTCACTGATGGCACAGGTCAATGCCATCGTCCTCGACTGGACCGTTGATGAGGTGAACGACCTTGTTACGGCAGGCGAACAATGGGGCCAACGCGCGGCACACATCGTCATCCTGATTTCGTCCGTGCTGCTCGGCAAGGAAATCCTCTCGGCGGGCATCACCTTCGCGCAGAACTACTATGGCGAACGGATGCGCATCTTCGTCAGCCGCGACCTCGCCCAAAGCGTCATCGAAAAGGTGCTGACCTTCAAAATGGCTTTCTTCAACTCCAGCGACAACGCCACCGGCAAACTGCAAGCCCGTATCGACCAAGGTGTCAGCTCGTTATCGCGCACGGTGCAGAACTTCTTCATCGACCTGTTGCCGCTGTTCACAAGCGCACTTTTGGCCCTGATTCTCATGTTCGCCGCCAATGTCTATGTCGGTTTGGTGGCCTTGGGCATCGTGCCCATTTACTTTTGGATTACTGTCCGCCAAGCCCGCCGACTGAAAGGCTGGCGGCGCGAGATGCGTAATCACTTGGAAACCAAGAGTCAAGGCATCAAAAACATCATTGACTCCATCAATGTCATCAAGAGCTTCAACCGCGAGCAAATCGAAGGGCAAAAGCAATTGGATATTCAGAACCAAGTTACTGAAAACCAAATGAAAACCCGCAAAGTGGCGTTTTATTACAACGGCGTAAAGAGCTTTGTGAAGCAGGTCGGCACGGTGTTGGTCATCATCCTGACGGCATACCTTGTATTAATAGGCTACCCAGGCATGACCATCGGCAAAATCATGTACCACGTCATGCTGTTCAGCAACGTCATCGCGCCCATCACACAACTGCAGCGCATCTTTGACGACGTGAACGACGCGCTGATTTACGCCGAAGGTTTCTTCAGCATCCTCGACTCCGAAAAGGACATCGAGCCGTCGGGCAACTACCGCCCTGAAAAGATTCACGGTAAGTTTGAACTCAAACATGTGGATTTTACCTATCCTAATGGCAATCAAGCCCTTTTCGATGTGAACATGACCATCGAGCCAAATAAAATCACGGCCTTGGTGGGTCTTTCGGGCGCGGGCAAGAGCACCATCGTCAATCTGTTGGACAAGTTCTACGAGCCGCAAGTCGGCACCATCACCTTGGACGGCGTCGATTTGCGTGAATACGACACCCAATACCTGCGCGACAATATCGGTTTGGTCTTGCAGAAAAACCACATTTTTGACGGCACGATTGAGGAAAACATCCTTTATGGCAACCCAAACGCTACGCATGAGGAAGTCGTTGAAGCCGCCAAGAAGTCATACATCTACGACCAAATCATGGAACTACCCAAGCAGTTCGAAAACAAGGCCTCCGACCTTTCGGGCGGTCAGCAGCAGCGCATCGCCATCGCGCGCATGTTCCTCAAAAACCCGCCCATCATCTTCTTGGACGAGCCTACTGCCAGCCTCGATGCCATCGCCACTGAACAAATCAAGAACAGCCTCGACGCCATTAAGAAAGACCGCACCGTCATCATCATCTCGCACAGCATTTCGCAAATCATTGACAGCGAGATGGTTTACGCACTCAAGACGGGTCATGTCGAGGAATCTGGCAACCCCGACGAGATTTACAAGAAAGGTGGCATTTACAAAGACATCATCGATGCCTCGGCGCGTAGTTTGAACATCGAGAAGATTGCGCGAACCATCAACTAAAACGCCACGCCGACCCTAAAGCCTGCCGTAAACGCAAAGGGGGTGTGGTCGTTCCAACCGATGAACCCATGATGATAATTGCTGTTGTTGCTGTTACCTGCGGCAAATCCCATTCCGCCGTAAAGATCGAACACGAACCATCTTTTCACCCAATCGTAACCCAACACGCCCATGAGTGCCGTACGATCGACTTTTAGTCTGCCCAAAGTAGGATGCGTATAACGGTAAGTAGAATAGCACAGTTCTGGCTTCACATAAAAACCACACAATTGGTTGTTGGCATTGTGCCGGTTGGGGAAGATGAACTTATAGGCCGCGCGCCATGTCGCTCCACGCGGGTCGCTGTCCTTCAACTTGTCGAAACCCAAACCGATGACGCCGAAGGTCAACTCAATGCTTTGATAATCACGCACCAAACGCTCGTAAGTTATTTTAGATGTGCCACTCGCCAAAGAGAGCAAAGCAACTTTGATTTCGTTTTTCCGCATCTTAGGTTGTTCCGACTGCGAAAACGCGAACAATGGGGCAAACAATAAGCCTAAAATAATATATTTCAACAGATTGCGCATTACATTCTAAACACCCCAAACTGCTGCGGTGGGAAGGGCTGGTTCAATGAAGCAGCAATACCCAAAGCGAGGATTTTGCGCGTGTCGATGGGGTCGATGATGCCGTCGTCCCAAAGGCGGGCGGTACTGTAAAACGCCGAGCCTTCGTAGTCGTATTTGGCCAAGATTTCCTTTTTCAGTTGCGCGATTTCGTCGGTCGGAACCTCAAGGCCTTTGTATTTGTATTGATCTTCCTTGACAGTAGCAAGTACACTGGCTGCCTGCTCACCCCCCATGACAGAGATTTTCGCGTTGGGCCACATGAACAGCAGTCTCGGGCTGTAAGCCCTACCAGCCATGCCATAGTTGCCCGCGCCAAACGAGCCGCCGAAGATGACCGTGAACTTGGGCACATTGGCGTTAGAAACCGCATGAACCATCTTAGCGCCGTCCTTGGCGATGCCGCCCTGCTCGTATTGTTTGCCCACCATGAAGCCCGTGATGTTCTGCAAAAACACCAACGGTATGTTGCGCTGACAGCAAAGCTCGATGAAATGGGTGGCTTTCAGTGCTGATTCTGAGAACAATACACCGTAGTTAGCAATAATACCGACAGGAAAGCCCATCAAATGGGCGAAACCACAGACAATGGTGGTGGCATACCTCGATTTGAACTCCTGGAAACGGCTACCATCGACAATGCGGGCGATGACTTCCCTCGGGTCAACGAGTTTGTGGAAGTCGATGGGCGCAAGACCATAGAGGTCATGCGGGTCATATAAGGGTGCCTCAACGGGAAGCATGTCCAACTTCTGGCGGCGCGATTTCTCCAAAGTCTTGAAGATGTTGCGACAAATCTGGAGAGCATGTTGGTCGTTCTCAGCCAAATGATCGGCCACACCAGAAATGCTTGTGTGCATCTCGCCGCCACCTAGTTCCTCCGCCGTGACGATTTCACCTGTGGCAGCCTTCACCAACGGTGGTCCGCCGAGGTAAATGGTGCCTTGGTTGCGGACAATGATGGTCTCGTCGCTCATGGCCGGCACGTAGGCACCGCCAGCGGTACACATGCCCATCACGATGGCGATTTGCGGGATGCCCATCGCCGACATGCGCGCCTGATTGTAGAAAAAACGCCCGAAATGGTCGCGATCGGGAAAGACCGTGTCCTGCTCGGGAAGGAAAGCGCCACCGCTGTCAACCATATAAACGCATGGTAGGTGGTTTTCCATGGCAATCTCCTGAGCACGAAGGTGTTTCTTTACCGTGTACTGCATGTAGGTGCCGCCTTTCACGGTGGCATCGTTGGCCACAATGACCGCCTCGCGCCCCTGAATGACACCGATACCCGTGATGATGCCCGCCGAGGGGAAGTCATTATTATAGGTGCCGTAGGCCGCCATCGGCGACAGCTCCAAGAACGGCGTGTTCGGGTCGATGAGAAGGTCGATGCGTTCGCGAGCGAGAAGCTTGTTGCGTTTCTTGTGCTTGGCCACAGCACTCTCGCCCCCGCCCTGCATGGAAGCTGACATCGCCTCGCGGTATTGCGCCATCAATGCGAGAAAGTTCTTCTCGTTTTGCTTGAACTCCTCAGAGTTGGTCTTTATGTTCGATTTTAGAGTTTGCATAACAATTTGTTGGGATTGAAAGCACAAAATTAGGGAATTTTTCGATTGGTGGGCAAGAAATGTTTATCTTTGCCGTTTCAAACAACGAAAATGTCAGAAAAGCGTTCAAGCAAACGCCGCGTAGCCGGCTCCTATTTCATGTCGCTGATGAGTATCACATTGGTACTCTTTCTGTTAGGCGTGTTTGCTCTGCTCATAATGCACGCACAGAAGCTTTCCAACCACCTCAAGGAAAACATCGGTTTCGAAATTGTGATGAACAGCAACGTGAAGGAAGCCAACATCTTGCGCCTGCAAGAGAAACTTGATGCCATGCCCGCAGTTAAGTCGACAGAATTCATCACCAAGGAGGAAGCCATCCGCCGTCTGAGCGAAGACCTTGGCGAGGACTTCCTGCAATGGCTCGGCAACGAGGAAAACCCACTGCTGCCCTCCATCGATGTGCGCTTCAACGCAGCTTGGGCCAACCCCGACAGCATTAGTGTCATTGAAAAGCAACTGCTTAAAAACAAGGACATCAAGGAGATTTACTATCAAAAATCCCTCGTTGACCTCATCAACCAAAACGTCAACCGCATCAGCTTGATCTTGGCGGGAGTGAGCCTCATTCTGCTCATCATAGCCATCACATTGATACGCAACACGATACGCCTCAGCATCTACGCTAAGCGTTTCCTTGTGCGCAGTATGCAACTGGTGGGTGCAACGCCAGCATTCATCCGTCGTCCATTCATCCGCAAAGGCGTTTGGCAAGGCTTTTTCGGGGCTTTGCTCGCCGACTTGCTACTGGCCGCATTGCTCTACGGCTTGACAAAGCAAATGCCAGAACTGTCTCTTATACAAGATTATAAAATAGTGGTTGGCATCTTTTTCGGCATTGTGATCTTGGGCATTTTGCTCGGTGGCCTCTCCACTCGATTCGCTTTGCGGAAGCACCTCCACTCCGACATTGACAGGCTTTACGCGTAAAACAATAAACATTAAAATATGGTTAAAGAAACAAAAAAACAAGAAACCATCGAAACGGCTAACGAACAAAAAGTTATGCCCTTCGAGAAACAGAATTACATCATTATTCTTGTCGGCCTCGCCCTCATCGCCTTGGGATTCGTCCTGATGATAGGCGGCGGCTCCACCGACCCCGATGTGTTCAACGAAAAAATGTTTAATTTCCAGCGAATTACCCTTGCCCCGATTTTAGTTTTGGCGGGCTTTGTGGTCGAAATTATAGCTATCTTTTGGAGGAAAAAGCAATGAGTTGGATACAAGCTTTACTATTAGGTATTATTCAGGGACTAACAGAATACCTGCCCGTCAGTAGTAGTGGTCATTTGGCCATCGGTCAGGCTCTTTTTGGTCTAGAAGACGGCGAATCGAACCTCACTTTCACGGTTTTGCTCCATGTGGCCACCGTACTCAGCACTTTGGTCATCCTTTGGAAGGAAATCATATGGATTTTCAAGGACTTGTTTACTAAACAATCGTGGAGCAGTTACCAAAACCTAAACGGCGGCACGAAATACGCCATCAACATCCTTATCTCGATGATTCCTGTAATGATTGTCGGTTTCTTCCTCAAGGACAAGGTGGAAGAAGTCTTTGGTTCGGGACTGCTCATCGTGGGCATCATGCTCTTGGTGACGGCCTCATTGCTGGCTTTCTCATATTTCGCCAAACCGAGACAAAAGGAAAACATCAGCGGACTTCATGCTTTCATTATAGGTATCGCACAAGCTTGCGCTGTCATGCCAGGCTTGTCGCGTTCGGGAAGCACCATTGCGACGGGTTTGCTGTTGGGCAACAAAAAGGAAAAGCTTGCCCAGTTCTCCTTCCTGATGGTCATTCCGCCCATTTTGGGTGAGGCTTTGCTTGACATCAAGGACATTTTCAAGGTCGGATTTTCCGAGGCCATGAGCGGCATTTCGCCCTTGGCGGC
Source organism: uncultured Bacteroidales bacterium (assembly GCA_947305795.1). GTDB lineage: Bacteria > Bacteroidota > Bacteroidia > Bacteroidales > F082 > Limimorpha. The sequence continues at coordinate 30,664 of CAMZEK010000010.1, forward strand.
CATCGTCGGCTTCTTGTCAGCCTTCATTTTCGGCTGCATCGCCTGCAAATGGATGATCAACATCGTGAAGAAGGGCAAACTGATTTGGTTTGCTGTGTATTGCGCTATTGTCGGCATCATCGCCATAATCTTCGCCTGATGTTCCATTTCGAAGACGGCGAGGTCATCCTCATCGACAAACCCTTGGACTGGACCTCGTTCGACACCGTCAATTTCATCCGTTCCTTAGTCAACCGTTGTTACGGCATTCGCAAGCTGAAAGTCGGACACGCCGGTACCCTTGACCCCTTGGCCACAGGGCTGCTTATCCTCTGTACCGGCAAGATGACCAAGCAAATTGACACTTTTCAGGGGCAAATCAAAACCTACACGGGTACGATTTTGCTCGGTCAGACCACCCCGACCTTCGACTTGGAAAGCGAGCCAAACGCTTTTTTCCCCACCGACGACATCACGCCAAGACAAATTGAGGCCACGCGGCAGCAGTTCATTGGCGACCTGAAACAATATCCGCCCAAGTACTCCGCCATCAAAATCAAGGGGAAACGAGCTTTTGACTATGCCCGCTCCGACGAAGAAATTGAACTGAAAGCCCGAGATGTCCGCATTGACGATTTCAAACTCAACCTCGACCGCTTCCCCGAACTTGATTTTGAGGTAACATGCAGCAAAGGCACTTACATCCGTAGCCTGGCCAACGACTTCGGCAAGGCCTTGGGCAATGGCGCTTGCCTGAAATCGTTGCGTCGCACCCGCATTGGAGACTTCAAAGTAGAAGACGCTTGGCCGCTTGAAAAGTTGAAGCAGTATATTATTGATACCGGAGACGAGTTCAAGGAGTGGAAGAAGGCTGAATTGGAAAAAGAGCAGAAACAAAGCTGAGAATCAGTTTTTTAAGAAAAAAAGCTTGACAAAATTTCGGTTTTGTTGTATCTTTGTAGTTTCTTTCAACAGAAAACACAAAAAAACAACATCGTACGATGAAACTTTCCCAATTCAAATTCAACCTGCCGAGTGATTTGATTGCTTTGCACCCTATCCAGAACCGCGACGAAGCCCGCATGATGGTCGTCGACCGCAAAACTGGAAAAATCGAGCACCGCATCTTCAAGGATCTCGTTGATTATGTGAACGATGGCGATGTATTTGTCATCAACAACACCAAGGTCTTTCCCGCCAAGCTTTACGGTGAAAAAGAAAAAACCGGTGCCAAAATCGAGGTGCTTTTACTCCGTGAACTGGATCCTGAAAGCCGCCTGTGGGACGTGCTTGTCGATCCAGCACGCAAAATCCGCATTGGCAACAAGCTTTATTTCGGTGACGGTGACGAGCTGGTTTCGGAGGTCATCGACAACACCACATCACGTGGACGCACGTTGCGTTTCCTTTATGACGGCACCTATGACGAATTCAAGAACACGTTGGCTTCATTAGGCCACACGCCCATTCCAAAGGAACTTAACCGTGACGAAGAACCTGAAGACAAGGAAAACTTCCAAACTATCTATGCCAAAGTGGAAGGCGCCGTTTCAGCCCCAACAGCAGGAATGCACTTCAGCAAAATCTTGATGAAACGCATCGAGCTTCTCGGCGGTTCCTTCGCCGAATTGACGTTACATCCCGGCATGGGCAACTTCCGCGACATTGAGGTCGAAGACCTCACCAAACACAAGCCCGACTCCGAAGAAATGTACATCGGCGAAGAATGCTGCACCTTGGTCAACGAGGCCAACGAACGCCACAACAAGGTGTTTGCCGTGGGCACCACCTCGTTGAAAGCCCTTGAAACCGCGATGACTATCGGTGGAAAAATCAAGCCCTACAAGGGCTGGACCAACAAGTTCATCTTCCCACCCTACACTTTTTCAGTGGCCAACTGCATGATTACCAATTTCCACCTGCCCAAATCGCCGATGATGATGGAAGTGGCTGCCTTTGCCGGATTCGACTTGTTGAAAAAAGCCTATAACGAGGCCGTCGCGGAGAAATACCGCTTCTTCACATACGGCGACGCGATGCTTATTATTTAGCTGTTAGCAATTAGCCATTAGCCGTTAGCTTAGTTGCTGCCAAGCTAATAGCTAACGGCTAAAAGCTAAAAGTCAAACAAGCAAAAAAACTTAAAATCTTAAATCTTTGAATCTTAAATCTTTGAATTTTAAATACTTAAATAATGAACCAAGACGAATTTTTCAAGAAAATAACCGCTCATGCGAAGGAATACGGTTTCATTTTCCAATCGAGCGAAATTTATGACGGACTATCAGCCGTTTACGACTACGGCCAGAACGGCGTGGAGCTGAAGAAGAACATCCGTGAATATTGGTGGAAGGCGATGGTGCAGATGCACGAGAACATTGTCGGCATCGACGCGGCCATCTTCATGCACCCCACCACTTGGAAGGCTTCGGGCCACCTCGATGCGTTCAACGACCCGCTCATCGACAACCGCGATAGCAAAAAACGTTACCGTGCCGATGTGTTGGTCGAGGACTACATGGCCAAGATCGAGGAAAAGATTAATAAAGAGGTGGAGAAGGCCCGCAAGCGCTTCGGCGACGCCTTCAACGAGGAACAGTTTGTGACCACCAATCCGCGCGTGTTGGAGCACAAGGCCAAGATTGAAGAAATCAGCCACCGCTTGTATGGTGCCATGGAGAAAAACGACCTTGAAGCCATCAAGCAGCTCATCCTTGACCTTGAGATTGTCTGCCCCATCAGCGGCACCCGCAACTGGACCGACGTGCGACAATTCAACTTGATGTTTTCCACCAAGATGGGTAGCGTGGCTGACGGCTCCGACACCATCTACCTGCGCCCCGAGACGGCACAGGGCATCTTCGTCAACTACCTCAACGTGCAGAAGACTGGCCGCATGAAGATTCCGTTCGGCATCGCCCAGACCGGCAAGGCCTTCCGTAATGAGATTGTGGCCCGTCAGTTCATCTTCCGCATGCGCGAGTTCGAGCAGATGGAGATGCAGTTCTTCGTCCGTCCTGGCACGGAGCTCGAGTGGTTCCAACACTGGAAACAAGAACGCCTCGCATGGCACCTCTCCTTGGGTCTGCCCGCCGAGAAATACCGCTTCCACGACCACGAGAAGCTGGCTCACTACGCCAACGCCGCCACCGACATCGAGTTTGACTTCCCCTTCGGTTTCAAGGAGCTGGAAGGCATCCACAGCCGCACCGACTTCGACCTCTCAGCCCATGCCAAATACTCGGGCAAGAAGCTCCAGTATTTCGACCCCGACACCAACGAGAGCTACACGCCTTACGTCATCGAGACCTCCATCGGCCTCGACCGCATGTTCCTCGCCATGTTCAGCAACGCCTACACCGAGGAGAAGTTGGAAGACGGCTCGGAGCGCGTGGTGCTGAAGCTGCCGGCCATCCTCGCCCCTTACAAGGTGGCAGTGCTGCCCTTGGTGAAGAAAGACGGTCTGCCAGAGAAGGCCCGCGAAATCATCGACTCGCTGAAGGCCGACTTCATGTGCCAGTACGAGGAGAAAGACTCCATCGGCAAACGTTATCGCAGACAAGATGCCATCGGTACGCCGATGTGCGTTACCGTCGATAATGACACCTTGGTCGACAACACCGTCACCGTGCGCGACCGCGACACGATGGCTCAGGTGCGTGTCCCGATCGAGAACCTCCGCAATATGGTTTTCGACGAATTGAAGCCGAAAAAATGATTTTTTCGGCTTGTAGGGACGCATCGAAATCGAAGATTCGACATAGTCAATGCGTCCCTATGATAGACAACCCCATAGACAACGGTTGGATTTCGATTTTGCAACAAATTGAAATCCAACCGTTTGTTTTTTACTATCTTTGCGACATGATAGACAAGGCCCTTTGGGGTCTTGACAAACGGTTTTTGGCTTTGGGAAATGACATACCTTTGCGTTGTGAACCTGAAACAATAACCAACAAAACTCGGTTACTATGAAAAAGTTATTCGCAATTACAGTTCTAATGAGTCTTGCTTGGAGCGGATTCGCTCAACAACTCCACTACGATTTTTCCAAAGTCGTGGAATCGGGACAGACTTTGTATTTTCTGAAAAGAGATTATGCCCCACAAGAAGTCTGGGTCACTTACCCATGTTATCGGGATTACTATGCCAATGGTGACCATATCACCACCTATTATTATGGGTATGAAAAACCTGCTGGTGATTTGGTTATTCCTTCAACTGTAACACACAACGATACGGTTTACACTGTAACCCGAATAGATTTCAGTACTTTCTACGAATGTACGGACATCACTTCTGTTGTCTTCCCCAATACAATGACCTTCATCGGACAACGTGCATTTCTCTCTTGTCATGGCCTCACTGGAGAGATAGTGATTCCTGATTCTGTGACCATTATAGGAACCAATGCGTTTTTTGATTGTGACAACATTACTTCTGTAGTATTTGGCAGTAACTTGAGCGAGATTCGCAGTTATTCATTTGCACAATGCTATTCATTGGAGCACATTTCAAAGTTTCCCGAGTCATTGACAAAATTAGATGATGGCGCTTTCGATAGATGTGGAGTACTATGCGATTCCATCATCATTCCTCCCCAAGTAACAACGATAGGAGAACTCGCTTTTGCCAATTGCCAAATACCTTCTGTTGTCATCTCTGAAGGAGTCACGACCATAAAAAGAGGAGCATTCTCCGGTTGCCCAATCGGGGAACTTCATATCCCTTCATCCTTGGTTTCAATCAGCCCTGAAGACAACGCGTTCGGAGAAGGAGCCTTTAATGGATGTAATAAGCTTCGGTCCATCACCGTTGACGAGGCCAATCCCGTCTATGACAGCCGTAACAATTGCAATGCGTTAATCGAAACGGCTACAAACAAACTGCTCAAGGGAAGCACAAGCACCATCATTCCCGATGGCATCACTGTTATCGGGCAAAACGCCTTTAATTTAGACGAATTGGAGTCCATCACCCTACCATCTTCCGTCGAACGATTGGAAAGAGGAGCTTTCTGCGGATGTAATTCCTTATCAACAATAACCCTGCCTTCTTCGGTCTCATACATTGGTGAAAGCGCATTGGCTTGCAGTGGTTTGACCTCCATCATTTGCAAAGCCGACATTCCTCCCACCGCCTTCAATGAGGTTGTTCAATATATAGGACCTTGCATCAGTTTTTTGAGTTATGATTATTGGGTGGACAGAAACATCCCAGTCCATATTCCCTTTGGTACGACTGAAGCCTATCAAAACGCCGAGGGCTGGGATTATTTCAACAACTTCATTGAAGAGGAGCCTATCATTTACAGGGACTTCGAGCCGGATTCCATTTTGATCTATTGGCATAAACTTGGCCCTGTGTGGATAGATCTTGATGCAAATGGCGAAGCCAATGAATTAAAAATGCAAATGTGGGTAACTTCAAACATTTGTGCTCCTGAATTCATTACAGGATGTTCTAATATAAGGATTTGCACTATTGAACAAAATAGCATCAACATGATTCTATCAGAAGTTGCAGAAGAAAATTGGCAAACGTTTATTGGTTGGAGTGGAGGGAATACACTTGGTCATTACAATCACTATGGTTTCCGCATCCAGCGTGAAGACGGCTATTATTATGGCTGGTTTGAAACCTATAACAGAGTTATATCAGCAAAAAATGAAAGACAGATATCTCATTTTGGCTTCGACAGAACGGCCTACTGCACCATCCCCAACTATCCCCTGCGTTGGGGTCAAACAAGCATGGACATCTCAGGAATGGAAGGCGCCGAATGGTACTACGAAATCCTCAACGACGACGGTAGCACTACCTACCAGCACTTGGAATGCGTCGGCGACACGCTGATTGAACGGGCAGGCAAGCGCCCAAAGGTCATTGTGCGCAGCAACACGCACTACAACCGTGACACCATCACCGAGGTGACGCACGAATACGTTTATGAGGAAAACGGCAAAGTCTATTGGTGGAACAAGGATTTACAAGAATTCACCACGCTTTACGACCTCACTGCCAACACGGGCGACGAATGGGAAATCAAGGTGGGAAACGAGAGCCTCATCATGCATGTAGACACCGTTGAGAGCGTTGAATATGAAGGAAATGCCTTCACCATACTCCGCGTGAGCGATGTTGAAGGCCTCTTCAGCGGCAACATCGTGTGTGGCATAGGCCACCTCACCAGTTTCTTCCCCGAGCGGCTGATGACGCGCGACAAAAGATACCGCGTGGAGGGAATGCGCTGCTACTGGATCAACGGCGAACTGGTCTTCAAATACGGCGAAAGGGACTGCGACGAGATTTATATACAGCTGCACGACGGCGTTGATGAAAACGGCCCTTCGACAGGCTCAGGGACCTTCGCGGTATATCCCAATCCCGCCGCAGGCGTTTTGTTTGTTGAGACGCAAAATTTTGCGTCTTTACCAGACCAAACCTACCGCATCACCAACCTCATGGGACAAACCTTGCTACAAGGCACACTTACCGCTGAAAACCAGCAGATTGACATTACCGACCTGCCTTCGGGAATGTATTTCATCAGCGTGGACGGACAGACGGTGAAATTTGTGGTGAGATAAACAATTACAGAATCCTAATACTATGAAAAAGATCATCGCGTTTTTAATCCTCTTCCATAGCTGTTTTAGCATCCTTGAAGCGCAAAACATCTGGGAGCCTCTTAGTCTTCCAGGTTCGCTCAGGGGTGTGAACACCCAAGGGGATTTATTCTGCATCAAGTACGCCTATCCTCTACATTTGCTACGCTCGCAAGACAAAGGTGAAACTTGGGAAACCGTGTTCACTGGCAGTTTCGGAAATTGCATCATCGGAGACAAAGGCAGGATTTTCCTAATAAACGACCGTATTGTCAATTACTCAGACGATAACGGTGACACTTGGTTGCAGACTTCACCTATAAATGAAGGCACCGGATACAATCATTTCAGCAGCATGAGAATGTGTTCTCCCTCGAACGACACACTCGTTGGATGGGAGTCGCCTTATCTTACTTGGACACTTGATGGTGGCATTAGTTGGGACTCGACACACATCGCCTTCATGGAAGACGACCAAGTAATCTCAAGCCTCCTTGTCAATGAAAACGGTGACGTATATGCCAGTATTTGGCGCCACATTGGACCTAACATTGGTGTGTACCACTCCACCCTTTCCGATATGCGCAACTGGGAACTCGTTGCCTTTGAAGGCATTGGCGTTAAAGATATGGCTTTTGATTCTGAAGGCAATTTGCTTTGCGGTGTTGATTTCGACGGCACCTTTTCAGGCTTTGAGCATGTGCCTGGGTTTTATGCCTTTTGGGCTAACAATGTCGATGTCTCCGACAATGGCATCATCTACAAAACCAGTATTTCGAATGCGAACACGGCGGTCCTGGCCTATTCCTTTGACCATGGCGAGCACTTCTACAACACCTTTGAAGGCCTTCCCATCTCTGAACTCGTTCCTACTGTCCTCTCCATTGGCTACGACAATCACTTGTATTTCGTAGGCAATGGGCAGTTTTGGAGGAGTATCTCCTATGCCGATGACATTCCAAGCATTTTCTCTTTGCTTTCTGATTGGTACTACGAAATCATCAACAACGACGGCAACATCACCTACCAACATCTGGAATATGTCGGCGATACGCTGTTCGACCGAGCAGGCAAACGCCCAAAGGTCATCGTGCGCAGCAATACGCACTACGACCGCAACTCCATCACCGAAGTCACCCACGAATACGTCTACGAGGAAGACGGCAAAGTGTATTGGTGGAACAAAACCACTGAAGAATTCACAATACTATACGACTTCTGGGCAAATGTAGGTGATGAGTGGGATATCAAGGTAGGGAGCGAAAGCATCACGGTCCATGTAAATGCCATAGACGACAGCTACGAGTATAACAACATGAATTACAGGGCGTTGTATATTACTGACGCAAACGACATTTTCAGCGGTACCATCATTTGTGGCATTGGCCATCTGACGAGTTTCTTCCCTGAAAAACTGATGATGCAAGGCAAAAGATTCCGTGTGGAAGGTTTACGCTGTTATTGGAGAAATGGCATCTTGGCCTACAAAAATGGGGAAAGGGATTGTGATGAGGTATATCAACAATATCATAACAGCGTTGTAGAACCTGCCAAAAACAGTTTCGCGGTTTATCCCAATCCTACTAACGGCGTTTTGTTTGTAGAGACACGGCATGCCACGTCGCTGCAAGCAGAAAACAAATACCGCATCACCAACCTGATGGGCCAAACCCTTCTGCGAGGCCACATCACCACTGAAAAACAGCAAATTAACATTGCAAATTTGCCTGCGGGCATGTATTTTATCAGCTTGGGTGAAGAAACCATGAAATTCGTGGTGAAATAAAGGGATGTCACAAAAACAGAAAAACGATGAAAACACAATATTTGATATGGGCATTCCTGCTGACAGCGGTCCTTCCAGCCTGCCAGCATAAGACACGCTACCTCAAAGAAGCCGAGATGCTATTCGAACAAGGCGTAGAACAGCGTGCCGCCAAGCAGTCGGAAGCGGCGTCCGAGTCGTTCAGCCAAGCGCTGTTGGCCATCAACCGCTGCGACCAAGCCCAACCCGAGGTGAAACAGCTGAAAGCCCAAATTGAGGACAATCTCGGCTTCATTTATTGGAGGCATGAACTGTTTTCAGAAGCTATGCCGCTGCACGAAGATGCTGCCACGCTGGCCCGTGAGCTCAACGACTCCACCCTATTGATGAACGCCCTGCGTAACTGCGGTAGGGCGGCGGCCTCGTTGGGCTACATTGACGCAGCTGAGCAATACTACGACGAAGCCCTCGCTTTTGCCAAAGCATTGAACGACAAGACAATGGAAAACGAAGTCCTTATGGAATCGAGCCGCGATGTGTATTTGGTGAAAGAGGACTACGACCAAGTGATTGAACGTGTCACCCGAGCCCGCGCCGCAGGTGCCAAAGGCGACAGCCAACTGACCTTAGGTTTGGCCTACTATTATCTGGAGCAGGACAGCCTCGCCTTCACCCACCTCAACGAAGCCACCAAAAACGAGATGGCCGGCGTGCGCATGTCGGCCTACCAATGCCTATATTACCTCTATCAGATTGAGGAAGACTATCAAAAGGCCTTGGAATGTCACGAGCTGTTCAACGAGAACATGATGCAAGCCGACAGCACACACCGCAGTGAACAGGTGCAGCGCATCAAGGCGGAATACGATCTACAAGTGCAGAAAAACGCCCTGCAAGCCGAGCAGAAGCTGAAGAGCCTCTATCTCTACCTCATCCTCGGTGGTCTGATGGTGGCTTTGGTGGTCGTGCTGCTGCTTTTGCGACAGAAAACCTTGAGTGCCAAACTGAAAGCCGAGGAGATGAAGAACCAACTGGAGCTGGAACTGAAGAAAAACAAGGTGTACGTGACCGCCCTTGCCCTCACCGAACAAATCACAGTCTCGACCTTGGATTTCGACCTCAAGGACAGCGAGTGGGATGACTTTGTGACGCTTATCGACAAGGTTTACGGAAGTTTCACGAAGCGGCTGATGGAAAAGTACCCTAACCTCACCAAGAGCGACCTGCAAATCTGCTGCCTTACCAAGCTAGGCTTCAGCAACCAGGTCATCTCCATCCTGATGAACCTGCAAACCAACTCCTACGCCCGCCGCAAGTCGCGCATCAAGCAAGAGAAGATGAACGGCACGGAGGACGAGCGGAGTTTTGAGGAGATTATCAATGGGCTATAAGTCGATGGCTTTAGAAGCCATGTCATTCCTGCGGCGGCGGGAATCTATGGCTTCTAAAGCCCTGAATAAGGTCAAACTCTTTGAACCGCCTCCTATAGATTCCCTCTGACACACATACCTCTTGCTGGAATGACATAGGAGGCTAACTTCATTCGCCTACCCTAACCTTCATCCCATCGGAATACGCGCTAAACTCAGGCGCATACTGGCACTGGATCAAGGCGTAGCCGTTGTTTAGGTAGCCTTCCTTGGTTACGAACATGCTGTATTCCAACTGGTGTGTACCCTTGGGCAGACGCTCGATGAAGAACTCCATGTCGGTGTCAGTGTTACTCTGGTAGTAACTCATGCGGTCGTTGTACTCATAATGCGAGATTTGCTCAATCGGCTCGAAACCAGCCGCACGGAGGTCTTTCACGAAGACGAAACTCATGTCTTGCTGACTCGTGAAGGTGATTTTCACGGTGAGTTTGTCGCCGACTTTCAGAGCTTGCTTCTCCACGGGAACGAGTTTCTTGCCCTTGTCGGTGACCGTTTCCACAAACAACTCGCGCTTGATAGTGAAGCCCGACTCGTCGCTCTTGACCTCGTCAATCGGGACGAAATACTGGCGGAACAGGCCACCCCAGACCAAGTGCGGGGTCGGGTTGTTCACGGTAAGTTGGCGCATGTCTTGGGTCACTTCGTTAGCATTCCAGCGGCGTTGGATGAAGCCCGTGCCGGCTACGCCACCTTCGGTGCTGATGGGCGTATTACCAAAGCGCAGCGTGACATCCTTACCCTCGGCAAACCAGTCGCTGCCGCGCATCAGCAGGGCGTAGATGGCATCGGCGGTGGAAGCGGAGTTCTCCCATTTGTTGGTTTGCTTTTGAGTGAGCAACCACACGCGCAGTTGGTCAATCATCTCTTGGTCCTGGTCGATTTCAGCAAAAGCCGCCATGATGTTGGCATGGGTGGCAATGTGCGACTCGAAGCTGAAGTATTTCTTCGGCCAGTACATGCCGATTTGCTCGTTCTTCTGCGCGCATTCCTTGAAGCTCTGAATCATCAGTTTGGCGGTCTTTTCGTTGCCGTTGCGGTAGAGCACCAACGCGCCCTTTGAGCGGTAGTTGAAATTGAACGAAGTCCATTCCTTGTCTAAGCTCTTGAGGTAGTAGTCCTTGGCCTTGGCAAAGTCTTTGTCGGAATTCTGCTCCTTGAAGAAACTCAAAGCGTAAAGTTCATTCAGCGTGCTGGATCCGATGGGCCAGTCCTTGCCTTTGCTGAAACGCTTCATGTAACGGTAGGTCTCGGCCACATCATATTCAAGGTAGCGCACAGCCTTGTCGCAGATGCTTTGCGCCGTGTTTTGGTCGGCTTTGCTCAGCGAACTCCACGCGCCCATCTTCTGTAACTTGCCGAAGCCACTGAGGATGTAGGTGGTGATGTAGGCACTCTCAGGCATACCGTCCATCCAAGGCCAGCCGCCATTGTATTTCTGCTTGTCCTTGATGAGTTTCAGGGCGTTGGTCTGCTGGTTACGGAGGGTGTTTACCTCGAAGAGCGTGGCGATGCGGTTGCGCTGCTCGGTCTCGCTCTTGGCCTCCAAAACCCACGGCGTTTCTTGCAGCATAATGGCCTTTAGGTCTTGGTCTTTTTCGAGTTGCGAGAGCAAGGCATCAGGCGTCTCAATCTGCCACTTCTTGATGTAGTTCAAGAGGTTCGGGATGTGGTCGGCGATGTAGGACGAGAGTGTGTTGGCGTAGAACACGTAGAAGGCGGTCTCGGCACGGTCGGCTTTGACGTTGGCCAGATACGGCAAGGCCTGAACAGCGTACCAAACGGGGTTGGTGCTGAAGTTGAGCGTCAGGCTGTAGTCGCGTTCGTGGCTGTCGGGGTTAGCAATGGCCTCGAAGTCGAAAGTTTGCTCGGTTTCGGCCTTTACGGTGATGGGCAGGGTCTGCGTCATGAAGATTTCACTGCTCAGCACGGGCAGAAGGTGTTGCTCGGCATCACTGAACTGACCCGCGTAGGCCGTGAAGCGGAAGGCCAAGAGGCTCAAATCGTATTGTCCGGCCACCTTCCAGCGCACTTCCTTGCTGCGACCAGGCTGGATGGTTTCCATCGGAATGGTGGCATTGGAGACAATCATGTTGATGGGTTTCATTGTTCCCGCATCGAAGATTTCAAGTTTCGCCTTGGGCGTGACGGGTTCGTCGCCCGTATTGATGACGTTGGCCACAAACCACAGCGTATCGTTGTCGTACATGTAGCGCGGCATGTCGGCCATAATCATCACTGGCTTCGACGAGGTGAAAGTGTATTCGTTTTGGCCCGTCTTGCGGTCCTTGGTGTAGGCCATCAGCATCAGGCGCCAACGCGTGAGGGCGTCAGGCATGGTGAAACTGAAGGTCGCGCTGCCGTCATTGTTGGTGCGCAGCTGCGGGAAGAAGAAGGCCGTCTCGTTAAAGTTCTCGCGCAGCGCAGGCTCGGCGGGTTCTTTGGGTTCTTCTTTCTGTTTGACAGCGCCACCTGCTTCCATATCGTCAACGGATTCCTCAGCCTCAGCCATTTCAACAGCGCCATTGGTTGCGGCAGCGTCTTTTTGCAACACAGCCTCTGACATCATAGGTGCAGGACTTTCCTCCACACACATGTAAACATCTTCAAAAATACGTCCCCCTTTTCTGTAACGGCGACCACCGTACCCATATCCGAAATCGAAGAACGGTGCGTCGGAGGGCAGGCTGAAGTTGAACAATTCGGCAAAGTAGAAGTAGTCCAAACCCGTGTTGGAGGAGGTAAAACCATGGCCGTCGGAGTTGAAACTACGTCCAGACACACTCGAAGGCGACATGTTGAACCACCAATGATTGCGGGCAAACTCATCCAAAGAGGCATCATACATACCCGCGAGCAAAGCAGCTTCCAAAGGCTTGTCCTTGTAGTCGCGGACAGTCACTTCCCAAGTTTCCTCCGCGCCGGGACTGAGTTTGTCGCGCATGGTGGCCAATTTCACATCCAAGTCGTAGTTGTCATAAGGCACGGAAACGCCTAAGCGATCCTTGTTGAAGCTGTTTTCCTTCACGAAGACATAACGCCACTCTAAACCGCCACGGTCTTGTTCGGTCACCTTATAGGATAGAGTCTGAATGTTGTCGCTAACGGTGATTTTCTTGTCCAAGCGGATTTCGTCGCCATGGAGCAGCTGCACCCAAATGTCCACATCCTTGGCCGCGCTGCCGAGGCTGAGTTGGATTTCCTCGCCAGGATGGGTGGTTGACTTGTCTTGATGCGCCCATTCCATCGTGGTGAAAGGCAGTTTCTTGGAGTCGTTCTCAAACACGGTGAACTGCTGTGAAATCTTCGCTAAGGGGTCGTCCAAACTGGTCAGTTCTACAACATATCTCCCAGGTTGTAATGCCTTGCCTTCATAGAACTTGGCCTTATCATCCACCAAGAAGTTGGCCTCATTGACCAAGGTTTTGTTTTGCTTGTCGTAGAAGCTGTATTCAGGGAACAAACGCGCTAATTCTTCGTCGGAAAGCAGTTGTCTATCAAGGGTTTCACGATGTTTTAAAGCCTCAAAATAGTTGATTTTGGCAAGGTCGTCATAGCGGTAAATCTTTCGCGAGATGCGGCTCTTGGCGGGCTGCCAGCTAAGGTTGCTTACGGTGATTTGGTATTTCCCGATGTCGGATTTCTCGACCTCGGAAGGTAGGTCGGTGCTGATGGCGATTTCATTGTAGCCCGCGCGGATGCTGTAGGTATCAGCGTGGGTCTCTCCCTGCTTGCTCGTGGCGGTCACCTCAATTTGGTAAGTGAACACGGGCTGTTTCTCGGGCGCGATGGTCAGTGAAGGTTTCAGGTTGAAGGTGACGGCAAACTTGCCATTTTCGTCAGTGCGGGCCTTGCCGTAAGTGATTTGCTCGTCCTCGACGGTCGGGTACCACCACCACCAGCAACGCCAGGGGAAGGAGGTCTTGCGGATGACACGATAGCTGTATTCCACGTCATCCAAGCCGAAACCCGCGTAAGCTCTCACGTCTCCATGAACCGTCACTTCCTGATTGAGTTTGTATTGTTCTTTTGGACGCTCAAAAGTCACCTCGAAAGTCGGGCGTTTGTATTCTTCCACACGGATGGTCTTGCTGCCGTGACCGGAAATGAGATGGAACACGCCATTCAAGCGGTCGGTGGGGATGACAAACGAGCCGCTGAACGAACCATATTCATCCGTTGTGAACTGGGCCGAGCCGATTTCCTGCCAGTTGGCATCCTTGAAGGTCACTTTCTCGCTGTAGCCGTTCACCAAGGCCTGGTCCTTACCTTGATAGCGTACCACAATGCCTTGGAAATAAACGGTTTGCCCAGGGCGATAGATGGCGCGGTCGGTGAAGAGCGTGGTCATATGATACACTCTGTCGTCCCTGTTAGGAGGTGTTCCTATAGAGAAATGGATGTCGGACAGCAAGGCATCATCGCCTTTGCGAAGATTGACGTAGAACGAGGTTGTGCCTTCCTCCTTGCCGTTCAGGACAGCTTTGCCATCCTTGTCTGACTTCACCGTGCTCAAAATGATGGTCTTGTATTCGCGGGCTTTGTAGTCCCACTCGCGACGACAGAATTCCACAGTCACGCCTTCCACGGTTTTTCCCGTTTTGCGATCCATGGTCACCACAGTCATCTTGTTGTAGTTCTGGTCGGTGATATATCCCAACCATGAGACTTGGAAACTGAGCATCAAGGTTTTATCCTCGCTCTTGATGCCTTGTTTCGTAGTAGCGGTCAGGTAGTAGATTCCTCTCTCCAAAGCGGGCAGGGCAATCAGGGTGCTGTGGTTGCGGTAGTCGGTTTCGGCTGCCAAGGTAAGTTCCTGCTCGACGACGGCTTTGGTTTTGTTCAGCTCCTTCAGCTTGTCTTCCTTGTTCATCCCGTTCAGCCTCTCTAGCTCTTTCTCGCTGACTTTCACGATTCTATAATAAGGTGCAGTCGTGTTCTTGTATTCCAGCACAGCAGGAATAGCCTCGTTGGGCAGTTGCACGGAGTTCAACGAGAGGTCGATTTGCGGTTCCTCGATGCGTTTGATGAGGTTTTGGCAGTTTTTCGTGCCCTGTGATTTTGGGAATTTGGCGATGGCTTCTTCGCACATTGCCTTGGCTTTCTTGTAGTTGTCGAAATAGGTGCTGTCGCTGCTGTTGTTTTCCAACTGGTTCATCATGCTTCGCGCAATCAAGGAAGTGATTTCAGCAGAAAGCGGATTATCCTTGTGTTGGGCCTTCAGATTCTCCATCGCAGCTTGATATTGCGCGTCTTTTCTCAGAATCGAATTGACAAAACCAAAACGCTTGAAGTCGTTGTAAATCAACACGTCTTCGTTGTCGTTTTTGAGGTTGTAAGCGATGAGGTCTTGATAAATTTTCAGGCAAAGATTAAGCGGATTGTCGCTGTTGCCTAAGTCGACTTTCATGAAATCCTTGGCGGGCAGCCACCAAGTATCCGTCTCACCTTCCACGTCATCGGCGTTGGCTTCACCTTGATAATAATTCGCCACGCGATGGAACATGAACTCGAAGAGTGAAGCCTCGTATTCGATGTATTTCTCGTTGTTGTCTTTGTTCTCATACAAGACCATAAAGTCCTCGGTTTTAGCCTTTTTCAGTGCCTCGACAGGCTTCAAGGCCTCAGCATAATGCTGGTTGATGCTCGTTTTGAAGCTTTCCTTGTCCCAGTATTTCATTTCCACCTTGGAAAGGTCGCCGTCGATAGGCAAATTCTCGTTGATGCGCCATTCGTTGTCGCTCAAGTAATTGGCGTAAGCACCAGCGATTTCCTCATGCAGGAGGGCGTTATGCACCTCGTCCAACAGCCCGACTTTCGTCTCAATATACTGGATGAAAGCCTGTTCGGGGTCTTCTTCCACAGTTCTCCGCATGATGTTCTGGCGGAAGAGCCAAGTCTTCAACAATTGAGTGGGGTTGTTGTCTTTTTCGGCCTGCTGTTCGATGGCAACAAGCTCTTTTTCAGCCGATTCTGGCAAGTCTTTCTCAAGGTTTTCCTTTACTTTTTTCCACATGGTTTCGTAGTTGTTGGTTGGTTTCGGGTCGTTTTTCGGTGTGTTGTTCGGCGTCGTAAAATCGAACAAACCGATGGCCACTAAGGCAATGGTCGCGATGAGGATTCCGGTACGTTTCATAATAGGTGTGTTTTTGTACAACAACGCAAAAATAGCAAATATCGTGCAAATTTATTCCTATTTTTGCGCCGTGAAAAAACTGGAACACATCATTCACCCCGTCGCTGCTGAATTGCAGCAGTTTGAGGTCTTTTTCGGGCAGACGTTACGCGCCGAAACCACCCCAATGGACAGCATCATGCGCTATGTCTCGGAGACTAAAGGCAAACGCCTGCGGCCCATCTTGGTGCTATTCTCCGCGAAAATGTTTGGTGAACCCAACGAAAAAACCCTCCGCGCCGCCACCTTCGCAGAAATGGTACATAGTGCGACGCTCATCCATGACGATGTGGTAGACAACGCCAACTTGCGTCGCGGCCAAGCCTCGGTAAAGGCGCATTTCGGCAATCTTCCCGCCGTCCTCGCCGGTGATTACCTCTTTTCCAAGGCCATGCTCCTCCTTAGCCATCCTGACGACTACGCCATGCTTCAAGAAATGCTACAAACCGCTGCTACCATGAGCGAAGGGGAATTGATGCAAAACGCAGCCATAAGATCCCTGAGCTTGTCGAAGGGCCGATCCAATGATATCTACTTCGACATCATCACCCGTAAGACCGCCCTGCTGATGCGCTCATGCTGTGCCGTGGGTGCGCTCTCAGTGAAGGCTACGCCCGAACAAGTACAACAGATTTCCGATTTCGGCCTCAGTTTCGGCCAGCTTTTCCAGATGCGTGACGACATTTTGGACGCCGACAATGCCGAAACCTTAGCCTTTGCCCAAGAGCTAGTGCCTGCCCATTTGCAAAAAACACTGGATTCGTTGCAAATCTTCCCCAATTCGGAGATTCGCGATGCTTTGGAGCAACTGACGTGGTTTTGCGCTGAGCGAGAGCTTTGAAATCATTTCAATTTCTCATTATTCACGTGCCGCTCTCTATCGCGCAAAGTCTTCTTTTCCATGTTCTTGGCGAAGGCTTCGGTCAGGTCGACGCCAGTTTGGTTGGCAAGACAAATCAGCACCCAAAGGATGTCAGCCATTTCGTCGCCGAGGTCGCGGTTCTTGTCCGACTCCTTGAAGGATTGCTCGCCATAGGTGCGAGCGATGATGCGTGCCAGTTCGCCGACTTCCTCGGTCAGCAAGACCATATTAGTCAGTTCGTTGAAATATCTCACACCGTAGGTCTTGATCCATTCGTCGACGGCGGTTTGGGCTTGTTTGAGGGTCATTTCATTACGATTTAAACGAGGTAAAAATACGTGATTTTTCCATTCCCGCGTTCAATTCGGACAATAATCTTAATTTTGCGGCATTAATTGAAGGATGAAACGCGTGAGACTGCTCATATTATCGCTTTTCCTGTTGCTGATGCAATTCGTTGCGGCTCAGCAGCAAGACTCCGTACAACGGAAGAAAACCAAAGTCCATATTGAGCATTACGACAAGGCAACCTTCTCCAAAAGCATGGGTGACATGCAGCGGCTATTGGGCCATGTGAGAATCCGCCACGACTCAGCCTATTTCTTCTGTGACAGTGCCTATTTCTACGAGAAAACCAACAGCTTCGACGCTTACCAGAACGTCCATATCATCGTGAACGACAGTGTAGAAATCTTCAGCGACCTGCTCAACTACGATGGCAACGCACGATTCGCGGAGTTCTTTGACAACGTGAAACTTATGGACGACTCCACCACGCTCTATACCGAATACCTGACCTACGACCGTAACCGACACTTGGCTGCCTATCCCGACAGCGCAACCACCGTGCGTGGCGACAAGACCCTCATCAGTTGCCTCGGCTACTACCGCGATGACCTCAAGGAGCTTTCTTTCTTCGAGAACGTGGAGGTGACCAGCCCGAAATACCAGATGTTTACGGACACCTTGTATTACAATACCGACATCGAAAAAATGTGGTTCCTCGGCCCAACGACCATCATTAACAAGGAGAACATCTTGGATGGCGAACACGGCTATTATCTTGTGAATGAAGACGTTGTGTTTCTCGATAAGCGACCATTCCTGCATAACGAGACGCAATGCATGTGGTCCGATTCCATTCATTACGACCGCAATCGGGGCTTGGCCAAGGCTTTCAGCCATGTGGACATGATCGACACTTCGTATAAGGTGATTATGCGTGGCGACTACATGGAGCTTTGGGAACGCAAGAATTTCTCCTTTGCCACTGACAGTGCTTACGCCATCAGCTACGACGGAGGCGACTCGCTCTATATCCATGGCGACACACTATTCATGCACTTCGACAAACAAAAAGAGGAGGTCGAAAAACTCATCGCGCGGCGCAACGTGCGGTTTTTCAAAAACGATATGCAAGGCAAATGCGACACACTCACCTACTTAATGGTCGATTCCATTATCCGAATGCGTGTCAATCCTGTGCTTTGGGCTGAGGACAGCCAACTAACGGGCACCGACATCGACATTAAGGTCAACGGCGAGAGCATCGACTGGGTGATGCAAAAAGGCAATGCCTTCATCATCTCCAAAGACTCCGTTGAGGGCTACAATCAAATCAAAGGCGCCGACATCCTATCGCACTTCAGGAATGGCAACATCCAGCGCGTCAACGTGGACGGCGACAATGCCGAGACCCTTTACTGGATTCGCGACGACGATGGAGGACTTATCGGTATCGATGTGTCGAGGTCCGCCACAATGGTCATCGAGATGAAACACAACAGCATTTCGGCCATCAAGGGCTATAGCAACATTTCCGAAACAATGTATCCCGAAGATGATTTGAAAGAGTCGTCACGCTATCTCCAAGGCTTCAAATGGCACGATGGAGCAAGGCCCACAGACAAAGACGACATTTTCCGTCATGTCGAGGCCGAAATGCCGCAAGCTGAAACTGAAACCGTTTCATCGGAAACTCAAACAGATACGACTGCCGAGACTCAGAAAGAGCAGCCAAAGCGTCATCGGGAGAGAAAGAATCCAGAATAATGTTTCAAAATCAGAAAAGTTTGTAATTTTGCAGAAATTTGAAACTAAGCAAAATCAAATAAATCAACTCAATATGAAAAAACTAATCCTCATCCGTCACGGAGAAAGTGAATGGAACAAATTGAACCTCTTTACGGGGTGGACCAATGTCGACCTCTCGGAGAAAGGCGTACAGGAAGCTATTGAAGCGGGTAAAGTACTGAAAGAGAACGGCTACAAGCCCGAGATCTGCTTCACCTCTTACCTCAAACGCGCCATCAAAACCCTGAACCTCGCTCTTGAGGCCATGGACATGGACTGGCTGCCTGTCTATAAGTCGTGGAGACTCAACGAAAAGTCGTATGGCCAACTGCAAGGCTTGGACAAAAAGATGACCGCCGAGAAATACGGAGACGAGCAAGTGCGTCTGTGGCGCCGCGCCTTCGATGTGCGCCCACCTGCGCTCGAAATGAACGACCCCAAAAGTCCCCGCATGGACCCACGCTATGCCGAGCTTACCGATGAGCAAATCCCGCTCACTGAGGCTCTCTGCGACACCATCGAGCGTGTGATGCCTTACTACGAGAATAACATCATGAAAGCTTTCGAGACTCACGACCAAGTATTGGTGGTGGCTCATGGCAACAGTTTACGTGGCGTGGTAAAGGTGCTGAAAGGCATGAGCAACGACGAAATCATCGCCTTCAACATCCCAACGGGCATCCCGTATGTCTTCGAGTTTGACGACAATATGAAGTTGCAAAAGGACTTCTTCCTTGGAGACCCTGAAAAGGTGGCCGCACAGATGGCCGCCGTCGCCAACCAAGGCAAGGCAAAATAACCTAAAATATCGGCATTAATGACTGTAGGGCTGTCATATTGTGGCAGCCCTACAGTGTTTAGAAGACGTAATTGAACCCGACAAACGTCTTCAGCTTCTCGCCGTCACGTTTGTCCAAGGCCTTACCCAAATCAACGGAGACGACAAGATTGCGGTTCATGATGAGCTTGAGGCCGCAGCCTGCTGCCATGTGTAAACCTTCATTGCCTGCATAACAATCGAAAACAGGCTCATAATTGGGAACACCAGTGCCGCCGGCCAGTTTCATCTCTTCCTCGCGGAATGGTTGGGTCACTATGCCTGCGTCAAAGAAAGGATTCAAAGCCACCATCCAGTTCTGGTTGATGAACTTGAAGCCCACGATGCGCCAACGCAACTCTATATTGGCAAAGGCGAAGCCTTCACCGATGACACCGTTACGGTTGACACCACGCATGGTCACGCTGCCGCCTAAGCCTTCCGTGTACATCTTCTGGAAGAACATAGTGTTCAAGTTGTTAATCATATACCAAGGCGTCTTGCCTACGAGGCGGTTCTGTGCACCCAGACGGTAGGCGAAGGTCAGCTTGTCTTTATATATGGGGATGTATTGTCTCCACAAGAAAGTGTACGACAAGTTGCTGTAGCCTTTGCGGTCGATGAGGTCGGGGGCGCCTACCAACGTGGCTTCAGCATAGATGCCTTTGGTGGGGTCGCTGTTGTGGTCACGGCTATCGTAGATCATGCCGAGACGGATTTGGGTGGTGTTACCGCCATGGGCCTCGTCTTCCTTGATAATATTGTTGGCCACATAATTTTCGTACAATGTCACTTGGTCTTCATAACCCTCAAGGTTGATGCGGTTCACCTTGGTGTTATAGTAGGCCAAACCTGCCGTCCAGTTGAGGTTGGGCACACCAAAGAAGGGTCGTTGCATGCTACCCACAAAACGGAATTGGTTGCGGTTAATGAAATGGTAGCCGCTCTTAAGGTCTTCAATGCCTGCATAGGGGTCGAAAGTGCTGGCTTCGAAGCCATTAAAGCCGAAGAACTCGTATTTCTTGGCGTAGAAATAGGTCACGTCGAAGAAAAGTTTCGTGTCCTTGACAACATAGGGCATATCGCTGTAGAAACGGAACACGCCCGAGCCTTTGGTGTAACGCGAGACCTCCACGTTGAACTTGTAATTGTATTTCGGGTAGCGCGAGCCGTCGCCGTAATTGAAGATGTCGCAGCAAACGCCGTATTGGAAGCCCAAGTCGGCATCGTAGCCCACCACGGGCAGCGGACCGAAGTTCCAGCCTTTCTTGATGATTTCACCTTTTTCGTTGTAGATTTTTTCTTTCTTGGCTTTCTTTGGCTTGTCTTGTGCGAAACTGCCCACCGCCAATAGCAGGGCCAGCATGAGGAGCAAGGATTTTTTCATGGTTAATCAGGTTGAATTTTTGGCAAAAATATGGATTTTCTTCCTTCCTTAGCGAAAAATAGTGTTATTTTTGCGACCATATTATATTAAGGTATGAGTTTCATTGAATTGCTGCTAATTGCCGTTGGACTGTCTATGGACGCTTTCTCGGTCTCCATCTGCAAGGGTCTGACCACCAAGCGTTTCTCATGGCGCATGGCGTTGACTTGCGGTCTTTGGTTCGGCTTGTTCCAGATTTTGATGCCCATTATTGGCTACTTCTTAGGCGCACAGTTTCAGCATCTTATCGAATCCATCGACCATTGGATTGCTTTCGGGCTTCTTTTCCTGATTGGCGCCAACATGATTCGCGAGGCTTTGTCAAAAAAGGAGGAAGACTCGGATAATGGCGCACTTGATGTCAAGACGATGTTCCTCTTGGCCGTCGCCACCAGCATCGATGCTTTGGCGGTGGGCGTTTCGTTTGCTTGCATTCAGGTAAAATTGTGGTCGTCGGTGCTCGTCATTGGCATCACTACCTTTCTTTTCTCGGTCTTGGGCGTGAAAATCGGCAACGTGTTTGGTTCGAAATTCGAGAAATCATCTGAAATTGCTGGAGGTATCATTCTGATTCTCATTGGTTTGAAGATTCTTTTGGAGCATCTCGGCGTGATTTCCTTCTAAAGGGATTGAAAAAACTGAATGACAAATTGCACACCATATCAAAAAAATGTGTACTTTTGCAGCGCAATAGGGTTCGGGATGTAGCGCAGCCCGGTAGCGCGCTTCGTTCGGGACGAAGAGGCCGCAAGTTCGAATCTTGTCATCCCGACCAAAAGAAAACAGCTTGAGAGTTTCCCCAAGCTGTTTTTTGTTTTTGTAGCAACAACTTTTTCAAATATAGCTTGTAATCAAAACGATTAATCTTTTGAAAAAAGTTCGGCATACGCTTTTCTTTCAGGAGGAATGGGCAGATCGTTTTCAGAAACAACGGTAAAGACGTAAACAAGTTCCTTTTCACTCTTGGTCTCCCTTATGTATTGCCGCTTCAATTTCGGGTTCACTCCTGATAGTCCCAAGGTTTCCGACATCTTTCGCTTAAGGGTTTTCTCCGGGGTGTCGCCAAACGCCACATGCCACCAATAACGCTTTGTGGTCTCCCCATTACCATTCATGACATGCAAGTGCACAACGGGGTGCAGCATCTTGTTTCCTTCGTGCAACTCCATATACATTGCCCGTCCAACGATGTTACCCCGCTCGTTGACAATGGGCAAGAATTCGATGGGATTCACTTCAGGCTCAAATCGGCGTGGACCTTCCGCTTTGAAGGGCGCAGCAACGACTTCTTTGTCTACAATCAGCTGTGCCTGTGCCATCGGCTCGGGTTGCTCTTCGATGATTCTTCGGGGTTGTCTTTCTGTTGTTGTCGAGGTCTTAACGGGCTTGTCATGCACAATCTGGGTAAGTGTCATCGGCTCAAACGAGACTTCCTCCACCTCTATCCGTTCCAAGCCCTTTGAGCCTTTTATGTCGAAAAAGTCTCCCGCCTTCTTTCCCATCAACAATTTGGCAATGGGCGAGATGAAGGAGATGAGGCCGTTGTTCACGTTGGCTTCATCCACACCCACAATCCGCACCACACGACCATTGTAGCGCACCCATGCCCCGAAACTCACCGTGTCCTTGTTGGACTTGGAAAGGTCGACTTCCACGGCGTTATTGATACGGTCAACTAGCAGCTTCATCGTCGCGTTGATGAAGTTGACCTTAATGTAGTTGTCGCCCGCCTTGCCACGCTCAGCCTCAAGGTTTTTCAGCTCCTCTTTGAGTGCCTCAAGCCCTTCTTTCGTGACATAGTTCGGCACGCCTTCGGGCAGGTAGGCCCTCATCGGCACCCTTGGAATCTCTTCTTGATCGCCTTCTTTTATGAAGCCCCTACTCATCAGAGTGTTTTTCTTCAGTAACAGTATCATTTGGCACGGGACGCGGGATTATTTCAGCTGTTAGCTATTAGCAATTAGCTATTAGCTTACTGGCTACCAAGCTAATAGCTAATTGCTAACGGCTAAAAGCTAACAGCCATTGTCTCGCAGTCTCGCGTCCGAAATGTTAGCCTATCATTTTATTACCAGCTCATCAATGATATTCTGACACTTACCAACTTTCTCGATGCACCAGAGCAGATAGCGGGCATCCATGCAGATGGTGCGCTGCACCTTGTTCTCGAAGCTGAGGTCGCCGCTCATGGCTTCCCAGTTGCCATCAAAGGCCAGACCGATGAGGTTGCCCTCGCCGTCGATGACGGGACTGCCCGAGTTGCCGCCTGTGATGTCATTGGTAGTGATGAAGTTGACGACCAACTCTCCGTTTTCGTTGGCATAACGGCCATAGTCCTTCTTGGCCACAAGGTCGCGTACATCTTTCGGGATGTCAAACTCCCAGTTGCCAGGTACGTACTTGGCCATCACGCCGTCCATGGTGGTGTAGTAATTGTAGTTGACAGCATCGGCGGCCTTGTATGGCTCCACGGTGCCGTAGGTCAGACGCATAGTGAAATTGGCATCGGGGTAGAAATTACGGTCGCTCTGCATCTCCATCAGGCCCTTCATGTAGAGGCGTTCGCCTTGGTTACCAAGATTTTGGGCTTCCTCATATCGGGCATAAAGTGTCTGATACGAGTCGATGATGTTCGTGGCGAGGGCGAAAATCGGGTCTTTATCCAAAGCTTTGGGCTTCTGCATCCATTTTTCCAAACGAGCCTTGTCAGTGAAGATGGACTTCTCGAAAGCTTTG
Organism: uncultured Bacteroidales bacterium; assembly: GCA_947305795.1. Classification (GTDB taxonomy): domain Bacteria; phylum Bacteroidota; class Bacteroidia; order Bacteroidales; family F082; genus Limimorpha. The sequence goes on from CAMZEK010000010.1 coordinate 54,535, forward strand.
GCCACGTAAGCAGTGAAGTCGCCGCCATTTTCGTCACCGATGCGGGTGACTTCGCTCGGACGAAGCTCAGCAGGGATGTTCTTGTAGAACAAAGCCAGCAAAGCAGCGGTCACGTCTTGGTCAAGAGGCATGGAATAGTCCTTGAAAAAAGTCTCCACGCTGGGTTGCATCTTCTCAGCAGCGGCCTGAATGTCGGCCTTGTCGGCCTTGTTCTCAAACATTTGGTTGATACGCATGAACCTGCGGCTGAAGGCAATGGCCTCACCACCGTTCCAACCAGCCTCACGATGATAGACAAAAGACTTCTCAATTTCGTCAAGGATGTCCCATTTCTGCTTGATGCCTTTGAAGATGTCGCCATATTCGGCCGTGCGCTTCGGGTCGGCTTTCACCCAATTGGTGAAGTCCTCTTCTTGAGCGAGACGACGTTCATAGACGTGGTTGCGCTTGAGCTGTTTCACCTGCCCGATGTAATATTTCCAGTAGTTCGACACGCTGGCCTGCTTAGAGGCGTACATGATGAACACCTCTTGATCGGCGTCCATGTGCTTACGATAGTTCTCGAGTTTGGTCGTGCGGCAGTCGATGATGGCAGGGCCTTCCTCCTCAATGACATTCTTCACGGTGTAGGAAGTCGAATAACGGTCAGTCGAACCGGGATAGCCGAGAATCATGGCATAGTCGCCGGGCTGCACGCCACCTAAATTAATAGGCAGGTACCACTTCGATTTCATCGGGATGTTGTCGGCGGAGTATTCTGCGGGACTGCCATCGGGGGCCGTATAAACGCGGAAGATGTTGAAGTCGCCTTTATGGCGCGGCCAAGTCCAATTGTCGGTGTCGGCGCCAAACTTGCCGATGCCCCAAGGCGGACAGCACACCAAGCGCACGTCCTTGTATTCATCGTACTCGAAGAGGATGTACTGATTGCCGCTGTAGAAAGGCACAATCTCGACACGCACGTTACGGTCGCCCTTGCGCTCCTTGGTGAGTTCCTTGCTGTTCTTGGCGATGAGTTCTTCGCGCTCAGCCTCAGCGGTTTGCGTAGTGACACCCTTCAGTACGGCTTCGGTCACGTCTTCCACCCTATTTAAAAATAGGACGGAGAGACCTGCATTGGGCAGTTCCTCGCCCTTGCTTTTGGCCCAGAAACCATCGGTGAGGTAGTCGTGCTCAATGGACGAATGTTTCTGCACATAGCTCAAACCACAGTGGTGGTTGGTAAGCAGCAGACCTTCGGGCGAGATGATTTCGCCCGTGCAGCCGCCACCAAATTGCACGATGGCATCCTTGATGCTCGGCTGATTGAAGCTGAAGATTTGTTCCGCCGTGAGCTTGCAGCCCATGGCTTGCATTTCGGCCAAGTTCTGGCCATTGAGTGCGTAAGGCAGCCACATGCCTTCATCGGCACGTGCCACTGTCAATGTCAGCATTAATGCTGCAACTAATGAGAATACTTTTTTCATTTGATTTATTTTTAAATTATTGATTTTCATCCTTTTTTTTTGGCACTCTCGACCCAAGCACCAGAAACAGTCCGACGATGATTTCGGCTATCGTCACGCCAAGAACGAGCCATAAAGTATCGCTCCAAGTGCGCTTGCCGAAAACAGCGAAAAGCACCATTGCGACGACCATTCCCGCCCATGCGGCGAGGCCACCTTTTAGTAAGTTCTTTTGGTCTTTTGAGAGCTTCATGGTTTTGAAATTTTCCGCAAAAATAATAAAAATATACTGCCTACGTTGTTTTTGTACTAATTCCAGCAACTATGAACATCAAACAATTTATTTTCAGAACCGTGGCACTCGGATGGTTTTCTCTTGTAGCCACCTTTGCTAGCGCCCAATCAATCGAAAAGTACTATGAAAAACTATCAGAGTTTAATACACAATACCGAACCTATTACGACAGCGGACAATACGATTTGGCCATACAGCCCTTGACCGATTTGATCCACTATTTGGATTCGATAACGGCGTTCAAGGGTCCGGAATACGACGAGTCACGCGAGAAAATCGAACAATCCCTCGCCTATTTCAAAGCCAACACCTATTACAACCTGGCTTGCAGCTATTCCCTCTCTCACCAAAAGAAAGCCGCAATAGCCGCATTAGAAAACGCCATAGACTTAGGTTATAGGGACTATGCCAACATGAAAAACGACTCGGACTTTGATTTCATTCGCAACGAAAAGAGATTCAAGGCTTTACTGAAACAGATTGAACAATACGATAACCTGTCTGTTTTAAAGAGTGCGGCTCCTTATTCGCATGAAGACACGGACTCTTTGCCTCGGTTTGCATACCAATCAGCAGAAGATGTTTGCCTGAAGCATGTGCGCGAGTTTTTCTCGTTGGATGTGATTGCAGGCGATGGCGATGAAATCTCCAAAATCCTCAACATACTCCGTTTTGTTCACGATTCCATTCGTCACGATGGCGGCAATTACGCGCTTTGTGAATTTGATGCGATCGATATATACAATTACCATAAATCGACAGGCAAAGGCGTGAATTGCAGGCATTTGGCCATCACCTTGAATGAAATGTACTTGTCGATGGGCTTCCCTTCGCGCTACGTGACTTGCATGCCCAAAGACCCCAACGACCAAGATTGCCACGTGATTAATGCGGTTTGGTCGTCCCAGTTGGAAAAATGGATTTGGATTGACCCGACGTTTTATGCCTATGTGACGGACGAAAACGGCAATTTATTGGGTATCAATGAAGTGAGGGAGCGTCTTATCGACGGTCATCCGTTGGTGCTCAACGAAGACGCCAATTGGAACCACGAGAGCAAACAAACCAAGGAACATTATCTGGAAAACTACATGGCAAAAAACATGTATTATATTGAGTGTGTTACAGAAAACCGCTTTAACCCGGAAAGCCGTTACAGGGATACAGGCTCGAAATATGTGAAGTTGGTTCCCTCAGATGTTGAGTCGACCTCCAACGAGCGAAGAATCATCACGCACGATGCCGACTATTTCTGGCAGGCACCTGAATAATCGGTTGCTGAGCCTGCCAAAGCACATACAAAAAACCCCTCCTGATGGGGAAAAAGGAGGGGAAAAACAATATAAAGATTATGAAAAAAATCCGACTTTATTTTTTCTCAATGCTCTCGCATCGAAAACTGATGCAAAGATAAGCATTATTTTCATTCACGGCACACTTTTGGACATTTTTTTTGGAAAATTTCCAATTTTTTATCCCATCAGGGTACAAATCACCCTTTCCCGTCCACGTTGGAGCCGTGATCACGCGCCAGCAATCACTGCTTGGCG